>JBNKNM010000013.1:0-64053 GCA_050293845.1 Pseudobacteriovorax sp.
GTTTTTGCCAGGCTTTGATAAAGATATCTTGGATAAGATCTTCAGCCGTGCTGTCGGTAAACTTAAATCCTCGCACAATCGAGGCAACCAAACCGTAGTATTTTCGATATATATCATCGAAGCTTCCTAGCTGGCTAACGTACATTGTCATATTTCTACCCTTAAATAGATCTGCTAAACTCAGAAAGTACAGCTGAGTTTATTTCAGGCGTAACTAAGCAAAGCTTATGCCAGCTTTGTTAAAATTTTTAAAAAATTTTTTTATACTGTTTTTATAGGGAAAAACGAGAAAGCAAAAAGTTTAAATAAGTTATTATGACATATCAATGAAATAGGTCTGCTAAAAGTCAGCAACTTTCTGCCAAAATTCATCCATTTTTGGGAAGTGAGTGCAATCTGATATAAATAAGAAAATTGCTGTGGGAATTTTTAAAATATTTTTTACATAGCGACCAAAGATCTTCAATTTTTCCTCAGGATGATAAATCACCCTCTCCCATCAGCTTCTTGAGAACCGGAATAATTTTTTCTCTAGCATCTTCCTGCAACGAGGAGCGACGTTGGGCCTGCTGTAACGAATCCTTGTTTTGTACTAAAGCCTCAATACCTTGGCTCAAGGACTCAGGAGTCAGATCAGTTTCCAGGAGCAATTCTGCAAGCCCCAAGCTTTGAAAGCACTGGGCATTATCCACCTGATCACCGCGGCTGCCGATCTGTAAAGGTATAAGAAGCATAGGCTTAGTTAAGGCCAAAAACTCAAAAATAGAGTTAGCCCCCGCTCTCGCCACCACATAGTCGCTCATGGCAAAAACATGAGCCAGCTCCTCGCCAATAAATTCAAAACTACGGTAATTTTCATGCTCAAAATCGATCGCCTTACCCTTTCCTGTAATATGAACCACACGAAAGTGGCTCAGAAGCTGGGGTAAAATGGATTTTAAGGCATCATTAATACGCTGGGAGCCAATGGACCCACCCATTACTAAAATCACTGGTAGTTTGTCCGCTAATGAAAACTGACAAAACACCTCACCTTCGGCTTTTATACCTTCATATAGACTTTGGCGAACGGGAATTCCCGTAAGCAGGAATTTTTTTGCATCTACAAATGCCACAGTTTTCGGAAAAGCACAAAACAGCTTACAAGCGAAAGGACTAATGAGCTTATTAGCTAATCCTGGAGTCAGATCCGACTCGTGAGATACTACGGGAATGCGCTGCAACCATGCCGCCACTGCCACAGGAAAGCTAACAAATCCTCCTTTGCTAAAAACCAGATTTGGTTTGATTTTGCGAAGCTTCCACCAGGCCTGACCCAGGCCCCAAATAACTCTAAATATATCGACAATATTGTCTTTAGAAAGGTACCGTCGCAACTTCCCCGTTGCGATTTGGTGATAGGGTATCTCATAGTTAGCAATGATAGACTTTTCGATACCCTGAGAACCCATGTAATGAACTTGCCAACCAAGTTTTTTGTAGTCATCCAGCATAGCTATGTGGGGCATGACATGACCTGCGGTGCCTCCCCCAGTTAAAACAATAGTTTTCCTATTCATTTATCAGGAACCTCTAAGGTTTTCAGATGTGGTATTTGGCAGGAAAGGGGGTAGAGTCGATTAATCGCCTCAATGACAATGCCTCTCTCAGCAACTAGCAGCTCATGTTCTTCATACAGCTCACTCAAAAAATCAATGGTTTCTTGTCTTGTAGGATCATAGAGAGCAATTTTCATTTTGTTTTCACTACCATGACGCCCCAAAGGAAAAACTCCAAATTTTCGTGCTGCAAAAAAATCGATAGACTCATAACTCTCTGGCGTCATCTTCCTGTTAGCTATGGCATAGAGCCTTTGGAGATGGCTGCGGCTGGCGAGAATATCCGCCAGCTGAGCTTCTGTAAGCAAGTGGGTTTCTAAAATAGCTTCGAAGGCACTGATATTCCACTTTTCCTGAAAGTCTTGTAAAAGTGCTAAATTGGTTTTTGTAAGAGCTTTTTCTTCCTGTAAGAGAGACAGTAAAGTCAAATTATTTGTATTGGATTCCATTGGATGGATACTCCATTAGAAAAAGTCATTTTTGATTTATCACTACTGCTAAGATAGCAGTATTCAAACTCATGACTCATCAGACCAAAAAACTGAGACCAGGCAATAGTAGCACAGAAATTAGCCTCTGCGTATTTAATACCATCCACTACAAGTTCAATATCGCGAGAAGAGTCCTTGATAAAAAGCGTGGCCTGATTTCCAGAAAGCTCCATTCCCGTTACCTTTTGTCGCCAAGCCTGAGGTAACTGTTGCTGCAAAAAACAAGGAATTTCATCGGCCAAGAGACCAGTAAAATGTCCATCGAAAAGCAGCTTACCTTCAGAGCCGATAGTCAGCTTACCCTTATCAAAAAACATCGATCTGGTTACCACCTGCTGCCGGGAAAGATTGGCATTAATGGAACCCATCGTTTGACCAAAGCCATTATAAGCTTCGATAGTCCACTCGTTATTTTTCGCCAACCAATCTGCTTCCGATACGAAAATTAAGGCTCCATACTGCTCTGCCTTAATCAAGATACCTCCGTCTCCTGTACACTCACTAAACAATTGGTTGATTGCTTGGGGAAGTGGTTCGGACATATAATTTATGGTCTGACATGAGAGTGTAAATAATGACACAGCAAACCCCATGATCTTGCTATGACTCATGCTGTCTGGTTTCTTGAAACTTTTTAAAAATCCGTTCGCGGTCGCGGTCTTCGATTTTACCTTTAGTCGCTTTTTCATAGAACTCCTGCGCACGCTTGCGATCACCAAGGGCTTTATATGTATCAGCAATATGCTCTAAAATCACGCCTTCATTGGGTACTAACTTTATGGCATCAGTCAAAACCTTAAGGGCTTTTTGGTATTCTTTCTTCTGAAAATAGACCCACCCTAGGGAATCAAGGTAATAGGCATCGCCAGGTTTCAGCTCTAAGGCCCTTTTTACCAGAGTCTCAGCCTGATCCAACTTGATCCCCCTTTCAGCATACAGATATCCCAGATAGTTATGAGCCCCAGCATGATGGCTATCAATAGCGATTATATGCTTCATTATATCCATGCACGCCGTAATATTTCCTTCCTTCTCATAGTTAATACCAAGTAGAAACCAGATATCGGTTCGATCTTTGTACGTTTTAGAGCCTTGTTCTAGTGTTGCAATAGCATCTTTATAACGCTTTAAATCTGCATATATATTTGCCAAAAGGATAATAAAGTCAGGAACATTTTCATGTTTCTGCGCAATTTCTTCCTTAGCTAGGGAGATAGCCGCTTCGTATTCTTTCTTGAAGCGCAACACCAGGATAGAGCGATATTTTCCATGAATGAAGAATGGTGACTGAGGGTCGATTTGCTGATAGAAATAAAGCGAACGATCAAATTTTTTTACTTTTTCGGCTCCAAGACCTGCCATATATGCTATTCTAGAGTGATCCTTACGGATTTCATACAGTTTCTCTAAAAGATCTGCAGCTACTTCGAACCGTTGTAGCTCCCAGTTAATAAAAACGATCTGTAGGTCGATGCCGTACGAACTCACCCCTTTTGAGCTACGCTTCACCTCCGCTAATAATTCCAGAGCTTCTTCCAAGCTACCAATTTGCTTATACAAACTAACCATTCTTCCAATCAGATCCTCGTTATTTGGATTTAGCCGGAAAATGGTTTCATAGAGACCAACTGCTTTCTTAGACTTTCCATTCAATTCGAGTGTTAAAGCGTAAAGATGAACATATTCAGGAAAGCTGCTATGCAGATCGTATGCTTTTTTAGATACTTTAAGGGCCGCTTTATAGCGTCTTTTTGAGAGGTAGAGCTTCGCCAGCACCGCCCAACCCTCAGCAAAACTACTATCCTTAGTAACCATTTCCTGGGCAATGATAATAGCCTCGTCAATTTTGCCAATGGAACGATTTGCTTGGATAAGTCCGAGATAAGCATCCACGCGATTTTCGTCCAGGACCAACACCCTAGTGAATTGTTTAATAGCGCTGGTGAAGGCTTTGCGTGCCATGAGTAATTGGCCATACAGCATGTTAATATCGGCATCTTTCGGGTAAAGGAGAATCATTTTTTTACATAAGGTAAAAGCTTCATGCGGCTTTAGATAGGCCATCCCCGTCACCAATTTTGCGGCTAAATAGGGATTGGGATCTAGGTTATAGGCAGCATTAAGGAACTTCACAGAATTGACCCGATCTTTTTTATGCTGAAAATCCTCAGCTAGCATAAAGTAATAGTGAGCATTTGCTTTTCTTTGTTCAGGGGACCACAAATCTTTACCGCTAGTATCCAGATGATCTTCAGGAAGGGGCTCTAGGGGCACATCTTCGATTGTTTGTTTTGTCTGGCAGGATATAAAAGCACAGATAAATAAGAAACAGAAGATCCTATGAGCCATGACAACCTCACGCGGTAAGACAAGTGATTTGGGCTTCCTAATAGGTTATCAGAGGTTAGGTTTTTCGGAAAGTTTAGGGACTACACCATAAATCGAAACGATGGTATTTGTTGTAAAAACAAATTAATATCCTGGGGAGGTGGGTCATAGAACACCCTGATGAGGCTCAAACCTTGTGCTGGTGCCGTACGACCTGCTGCAGAACGATTTTTTGCTGCAAACACCCGCGCAACGTCCCCAGTATTAAGCTTTCCCAGCCCAATATCGACAAGGGTGCCCATAATATTTCGCACCATCTGCTTTAAAAAGCCTTCCCCCAGTATAAACACATGAAGGTAATCCCCCTCCTGGTAGGCGTAGGTTTGTAGGATATTGCGATGAAATGTTTTAGCGGAGGAATCCTTGGCACAAAAACTTGTGAAATCATGCACTCCCTTAAACTTAGGCAATACCGCGATAACTTTGGCCACATCCAAACCGTAGACACTCCAGATGTAGTCTTTAATAAAAGGGCTAGCTGCACTATGGAGCCCCAAGGTATAGCGATATAGTTTGGCTGTCGCACTACGGATCGGATGAAAGTCCCTAGCCACCTCCCCACAGCGGTAGATACGAATCCCCTGGGGCAGGATAGCATTTATACTACGCATAAACGTTCTAGTATTTAAGGTAACAGGGCCCTGAAAAGTAGCAACTTGATGTTCTGCGTGCACTCCACTATCGGTCCTCGAGGAACCAATGACCCCTACCTCCTGCCGTAACACGACAGACAAGGCATGACAGAGATGATCTTGTATACTATTTTTTTCGGGCTGGGTCTGCCAGCCCTGAAAACCAGTCCCAATATAGGCTAGGTCTAAGCGATACAGCTTCTCTTTCATCGTCGTGTTTCAAAGGTAAACATCAACCCCATCATACTGCGATCGTAAATTCCCACCTTATTTTTGCGGGTTGCAACCGTTTGAAAATAGGGAGTTAAATAGATAGATTCGATACCGTAAACCCGTAAGGAGTAAGCATCACGTGGACTTAGCGCACTGATATCAAAAGACAAAGAAGCTCCTATGACTTGCTCTCGATTCCAGCCAGAATTTAGATATGGCTTGACATCTGCCTGATCGGCGTCGTCCCCTAAATCGGCTTTCGTGGTGTTTTCTATATAAGTTAAGCCAAACCCGCCCCACAAATTTGCGACTACCCAACGTGCTGCAAATGGTGAAAAGCCCAGAGAGATGACTCCTTGTAAGGGAACTATAGTTAACACGCTCTTTTGACTATGGTCCACCTCAGCCTCTGTTATGTCTCTATTAAGACCACCACCACCCAGCACTAGATCTGTGCTGCGGATTGCGCTATGGCCAGTATCGCGGTAATAACCCACATGCATTCCAAAAGATATATCAAACCCCCAGCCAAGATTGAAAGGTGAGTACTCTCCCCAAAACTCAGGATAGATGCTGGGCGAACCAAATAATTTCTCGTAATGGTTGTATTCATTACCAATTTTACTGATATAAGCTAAACCTAAGCCAAAATGATAGGCTCTTTTTTTGGCTTGTTCATCGGCTTCCCTAGTATCTTCATTTTGCAAAGGTATACCCGTTTTGGCTTTGAGTACCTGAGTCCAAAGACATAAATACGATAGGTGCAACAAAATAAGGATAAATTTCATAGGTCTCTCATCGGTTTTGATTTCTTTCTATAAGGTCATCGCTACCTTGCTCGAAGATATCGTCATCATCCACAGGCTTTGTCCATCCAAACATCCATTCCAAAGGTCCGCTAATGGCATAGCCGGTAAACAGAATGAAACCAAACAACTCCGGTTGATAAGCGATAAAAGCCATGCCGAGCACCCCAATCACCAGGAATCGAAATGGTTTTACACCCTTAATTTTAATAGTTTTATGAGAGCGATAAGGCACGTTAGTGACCATAGCTAAAGCTAGCCCCACACCGGCCAAAGCAAAGAACCATATTCTAAAGTTGCGCGCCGTGAGCAGATCGTGAAACCATCTAACGATCCAGTAGTCATCTGGTTGGGACTCAATGCCGCTCCAGGAGGCCACAAAGCATGCTATCACCGCTGCCGCCATAGGGATCGGCAAGCCCGTAAAGTCCCCCGAAGCTTGGCCGATGGATGATTGCACATTAAACCGTGCCAAACGCAAAGCACCACAGGCCAAAAACAAAAAGCAAATAATCCAGCCTAAGCGCCCCAGAGAATCCAATCCACCTTTGTACATGATAAAGGCAGGTGCCACTCCAAAAGATACTAAATCGCAAAGGGAGTCATACTGAACCCCAAATTCACTGGTTCCCCCCGTTAGTCTGGCAACCCTACCATCGGCCATATCAAAAACCGCTGCGAGGAGAATCGCAATGGAAGCGACAAAAAAATCTCCTTGCAAGCATTTAATGATCGCAAAGAATCCAAAGAATAAATTACCTGTGGTCACAAGATTAGGGAGAATATAAACAGCACCGCCTAATCTTTTCTTTGTTACAGCTTCTTTTAACTTCATGTTACGTGCGCCTCTTTTTCTCTATCGCCTCTTCAGGGGCGGACTTACGAATATAACGAGGTTGTGGTACGGCAGGGTGCAAGGAATCTTTGTGATCACGAAAGTAGTTTAACATTCCGTGTATAATCATTCCTCCATAAACGCCTAATTCGTTGCGGTTGAACCCTATAGCCTGAGAGGAGAAAAAATCTTCTGCAATGCGCCAGGATTGTAGCACCTCTATCCGATGGCCTTCCTGGGTAGTATAAGGTAAGCACTGCCTTGTATTTTCTGCAATCATTGTCAGAGAATTATGTTCATACTCTACAGAATAAATGGCGGTACCCGACGTCTCCCATCTTGCCAGATAGCCCTGAGTTTTGGTAGCTGGTAAAAACCACTCGACAGCAGGGTTACAGTACGCCAAGGATTCCATTCCTGAAATCCCCCAAATCATGCAGTTCTTTAAACCTGCAAAGAGGCCGGTAGTAAAGGAGAGTCCTACTTTTATCCCCGTAAAAGAACCAGGCCCTGTATCAACTAAGACATGGGAAATTTCAGCCAAGTGAGAACCGGACACGCTCAGTACCGACTCCAGCAATCCCGGCAGACGAGCTGCTGCAACTTGGTTAGAAAAAAAATGAGCCACCGCTAGCAGCTCATAGGAACCCTCACTCCAGCTCGCTAGAGCGATAGAAGCCCCTTTAAAGCTTGTATTAATAACAAGTATCGATTCTGTTTTTTTCATAAAACATCTTATTAGAATAGAGTTGAGAAACCTTGCATCATGGATGCCCAGAAACGTCCCAGATCGTTATAAGTCACCATAGCGATCAGGGCGAGTATCATAACAAACCCAATTTTCTGGAATCCTTCAATAGCAGACTCTGGAAGAGGTTTGCGTGCAATACCCTCAGCTCCGATTAACAACAACTGTCCGCCATCAAGGATGGGAATGGGGATGAGATTAAGCAGTCCCAAATTAATACTGATTAAGGCCAGGATGTTTAAAAACGGCAAGAACCCCAGCTTAACGGAGTCGGAAGCCACTTTTGCAATGGCGATTGGGCCCCCCAATGCTTTCAACGGCATATCACCCGTGAACAGTCCGATCACTGCTCCTGCTATCATACTTGACTTACTGAACGTTTCACTGATGCCAAAATTTACAGCAGCAATGGGATTGGTATACCTTTCTTCGATCAGTTCCCCTTGTTCCAAGCTTCCTAAAAATGTCACTGCAAGGGTATAAATGGTTACCTTTCCTTCTATTTTTTGCACATCAACAGGTTTCAACTGAGGTTTTACTACCATGGTTTCCCCGTTGCGAATAATGGTCAAGCGCACCTCAGGTAAGCGATTGTCCACAATGATCTCATTTAAGCCAAAAATAGTACCAATCGGTTGATCGTTCCAGGAAACCAAATAGTCACCTCGTTGCAAAACCGATGACTCTTTATCTGGGTCATCAATCGTGAGCTGGCTATCAGATAAGCCCAACTTTCCTACCAATTCCGAGCTATTTTCAAATGAGATGCCAGAGATATCGATCGCAATATCCTTTATCTCTGGCTGGGCTGCACTATCTCCATTCTGGGAAGGCAGGGATTCCACAGAAAAGACTAGCTCCGTCTGCGGTGTTTTTACAGGCTGATTCAGTATTTCAAGCATTTGTCGGTAGTATTTCAACGGAGCAGATACCCCGTTCCAGGTGATAGATTTAACCCTATCTCCCGTTTTTAGGCCTGCTGCCGCAGCGGGCCCCTTCTCAATGACTGTTAAGATGGGAGGAATAAAGTTAGGTGAAATTCCAATACGGCCCTTTGTTTTCGCCAGGTTTTTATCCTCAATCGCTTCAGGAACAATAGTAAGGTCGGCATTGCTACCATTACTTCTCTTCACTTTTACCTGGAGCTTTGCCATAGGATTTTCGGAAATGACACGCTCTAAATCGCGCCAGTACCTTATAGGTTCCCCGTTAACAGCAGTGATAACATCCATAAACTGGAGACCTGACTTTTCGGCTGGACTCCCTGGCATGATTTCGCCCACGATCGCCTTGGGATGTTGCATCCCTATCATTCCAATCAGGGCAAAAGCGACTACGCCCAGCAAAAAGTTTGCAATAGGACCTGCGGCAATAGTTGCTAACCTGGCAAGTAGGGGAGCGCGATAAAACTCTCTCCCCTTAATATGCTCAGGTACTGGTTCCGATGGCACCATGCCGTAAAATTTAACGAAACCACCCAATGGAATAATGCTAATGCGGTAATTTGTCTTGTTACGATTGAAATTAAACAAAGAAGGCCCAAAACCAATGGAGAAAATCTCAACGGGAATACCGCAAAGTTTTCCAACCAAAAAATGGCCGGCCTCATGAACAAAAACCAATATCCCTAGGAATATTACAGTCGCCACTACAGGGTTAGATAGAATTTCCATAAAGATGTGACCTCACTTAACTTAGGTTATAGAGGATTAACCAAACGATGGGAGCAGCAAATAAGAGGCCATCAACCCGGTCTAAAAAGCCACCATGGCCCGGAAATAGTATCCCTGAGTCCTTTACTTGCGAAAACCTCTTAAAGGTGGATTCGACCAAATCACCCATTTGACCAAAGGCACCGCCAAGTATTCCAGATAGCAGAATAGCATCCCATCCCCCGAGACTCAATCCATAGCTAAGGTTACAGACCACAGCCCCCAGGCAGCTAGCTAGCAAGCCCATCGCTGAACCTTCCCAAGTTTTTTTGGGAGACATTCTAGGGGCTAATTTTCTCTTACCCCACTGTTTTCCGCCAAAGTAAGCTCCTGTATCACCTGCCCAGACTATAGTGCACAAAAAGATGATGTAGCGGGAGCCATCTGCAAATTTATGGGTTCCCATCAAATAGAGCTCCCAGGTAGCTAACCAGGGAAAAGACCCATAGACAACAGCAACTAACAGCGCTACAGTCCGGCCAAAAGCTAAGTCGTTGTCTGGAGCCAAAAAACAACCAAGAAGAATGCTTCCTAAAATTCCTGCAAGCACCATGCCACGCCCCCCCTCCGGTGAGTATAGAGAGGAGCCGACAAAGATTAGACATGAAAGCCCCACAGCCGCAGGTACAATCCAACTAGGTGGCGTACTTTTAGCCGCATCTCCCTTAAAGATCCCCTCAAGTCGGGGCGCTAACATACTTGACATTTCAAATGCGCCCAACCCTACAAGCATCATAAAGAAAGGTATTAAGATCCAAATAGGGCTATAGATCATAAACGCAAGAAAGGCAGGTAGAGCCAATGCCGCAGTTATCAGTCGTTGTTTAAGCATGACAAATCTTTCTTAAATTCATGGCTGGGCTCGCACCTCTGAGAGTTTTACCTTAGGACACACGCCGCCAAATCGCCTATTTCTTTTTTGATAGTCGATTAAGGCTAGCTCTAAATCTTCGCGATGAAACTCTGGCCAATGCTTCGGGGTAAAGTACAGTTCGGCATAGGATGTTTCCCAAAGAAGGAAATTAGATAGACGCTGTTCACCACTGGTTCTGATCAAGAGGTCGGGATCAGGTATGTCGTGGGTACTCAGGCAGTGGGTTATGGTTTTTTCTTCTATATCGCTAGGGTTTAATTCACCCTTTTCTACCATAGCTGCAATTTTCTTTACTGCCTCGGTGATATCGCTTCTACCTGAATAGCTCAAAGCGAGTATCAGTTGAAGCCCCGAATTATCCTTTGTCTTGTGCTCACCACTTTCAAGGAGCTTGCGACACTGAGCCGGGAGCTTATAGCGATTACCAATACCCCGGAGGCGTACGTTGTTTTCATGCAGCCGATCAATCTCATCGCGCAGATATTGAGTCAGTAACCGAAACAACCCTTTAACCTCATCGGCGGGCCGACTCCAGTTTTCCTCGGAAAAAGCATAAAGAGTCAGGTGTTCGATACCCAAATTCCCAGCCAATTCCACCACCTCACGGACCCTTTTGGCCCCACTTCTATGGCCAAAAATACGAGGCCGATTCTTGCCTTGCGCCCACCTGCCGTTTCCATCCATAATTATCGCTACATGCCGGGGAAGATTAGTCGATTTTTGAAATTCCATTTAACGGTTATTTCCTACAAAATATGGCCCTAGCCTATATCTAGAACACTTGGAATCTGCTATTAAGGTCCTGGGGTAGTTCACATATCATAATCTACGGACTTACCCAAGGCTATAACATTGCTAGCTATTAAACCATGGCAAACCTATAAGAATCGCAAAAAACAGAGAAACTATGCCAAAAACAAGTCAAGCTAAGCTAATCATGGCGGCCAATTCCCTGGGTCAACCAGGGGATATCCCCCTGCGGAGTCTGGAAGCTCTACGCACATCTGATCTATTGATTTTTGAAGAAGACAAGCCCGCTCGCCAAGCTCTTAAGGCCGCGGGGGTTCACCGGGATTATCTGAAATTGACAGAGCATAATGAAAAAGAAACGGTTCTGGCCGCATCAGCAGCGCTCAAAGCTGGCAAAGTAGTGTGCTATATGAGTGACCAAGGCATGCCAACTCTAGCAGACCCTGGGCAATTATTGCTGCATTTGGCCTATCAACATAAGTCTACCGTGACTGTAATCCCAGGCCCCAGCTCCATCAGTACCGCTCTGGCTGCATGCCCTTTCCCTGTTGAACAATTTTTTTATCAAGGCTTTCTCCCTAGGGAAAAGTCCGTACGACATTCTGCTATCGCCAAGCTTGTTCAGAGCCAAAGAGTCCCCATTGTTATATTGGAAACACCTTATAGGCGGAAGCAGCTCCTACAATCCCTAGCTGCTGAGTTTTCCGAAACAACCAAGGCCCTATTAGCCGTTGATATTTCTGGGCCTAATGAAAACTACTATTACGATGACTTAAAAACCCTCGCCGCGCTAGATTTAGAGAAATTAAACTTTGTTGTCGTGGTAAATCCAGGAGCCTCAAGAAGGCCCTTTATAAAACGGGGAGTTTAGATAATAAGGTATCGCCATCTGTACGATACTAGAAACAATGGCCACTGCCGGAACGGCGAATAGGATGCCCAAAATACCAAACCAATCACCAAAGGAAACAACGGAGGCGATCACAACCACAGGATGTAATCCCGCTTTATCGCCGATCACGCGTGGTGTAATAAACATCCCATCTAAAGCCTGCACGACAACAATCACAATAGCCACTGCCACTATCATGGCAATTCCTCCCCCCTGGCTAATGATGACTATCACAGATAAACTAGCCCCTACCACCACATCAAGGTAAGGCACTATGCGGCATATTCCAGCCACAGCACCTATGGCTAAGCCTGAAGCCAGGTTAATAATGGAAAATCCTAGCATGTAAAGAAAACTCAATATTAAAGCCACTAGTAATTGTCCCTTCACCACTCCCCATAAAATAAAGTCCATTTTTTGCAAATTATAGACCGCTATGGGTTTGATGTCAGGGGGAACAATGTACTTAAAAAACCCTTTGATCCGCTCCCAGTAGCTTAACTGCACCCAAGTTAGCATCGGTATAAGGAGAATATTCATCGCACCACCCAGCACCTGGGGAGTCGTTGACCAAAGCTGTTGTAAGGCATTTGTGCTGGTATTAGTCAGTTTTTTAGTAAGATCCAAATTCAGCAGAACTTCATCAAATTTTTCATAACTTAGAACTCCCTTTGCTCCCAGCCAGTCCCGCAAGGGGATCATTTTTTGATTGATATAATTGGCGGCACGGGGAATTTGTTTGATGATAGCTACCAGCTCTGAATAAACAGTCGGCAATACTGCTGCCATAAGACCTATGAAAGCACCAAAAAAAATAACGACCATAATAAGAACAATGACAGGTTGCTTCACATGAAGATGAAAACCGAGCCTGGCTATAGCCGGACTCAGTACATAGGAGAAGATGAGACTAATGGCCAGCGCTACAAACAATGTACGATATAGAATACCAATGGCTAAAACTGAACCCAGGACCAAGCCTGAGAAAACAGCAAAGCGCTTGAAGCGCTCCCAGTCGTACATGTTTTCAGGTTCGCATATATCTTCATACTCAGACATGGTCTGACACTCCCATACTACCGACGAGCAACAACCACACGCGGTAGCTTTGCAAGGTCCTTAACGACTTTAATACTCCCCCAACCTTGCTCCTCTAATATGGCAATAACGGCATCCCTCTGCTGAGACCCCATTTCAACAAATAAGGCACCCGCAGGCTTTAACACCCTTTTAGCCTGACGGGCTAGAACTTGGTAAAAAACTAATCCGTCTTGTTCAGCAAAAAGCGCTTTGTGGGGTTCAAAATTTTTTACAGATAGAGCCACATCATCCCACTCTGTGTTTGCGATATAGGGAGGGTTTGAGCAGATAAAATCATAGGAGCTATCGGCAAGTTCTTGCCAAACCTTGATAAGTAAGGCGTCCTGCTGTGCCCATTGAATCGTCACTCCATGGGTTTCAGCATTTTCTGCTGCTACAGCAAGGGCCTGAGGGCAAATATCCCACGCAGTCATGGTTCCTTGGGGATTTTCTTTACTAACCACTATGGGGATACACCCCGATCCAGTTCCAATATCGAGCCCCTTATAGGGGCCTTGCTGTCGCTTAAGATCATTTAAGATCTCTTCTACAAGATGTTCCGTTTCCGGCCTTGGGATAAGGACATGAGAATTCACTTTAAAGTCGTAGCCGTAAAATTCCCGAACCCCTAAGATGTAGGCTATAGGCTCCCCTTGAGCGCGTCTTAACAGATTCTTTTTGATAACTCCACGTTCAGCAGTAGTGAGGGGTTTTTCTCCATGACAGTAGAGATATACACGATTACAATCTAAGGCATGGCAAAGCAATAATTCGCTATCAAGACGTGGCGTTGTTGATGCTTGCTTTAGGAACGTGGTGCACCATGCTAGGATATCGCGAACTGTCCAAACCTCACCCATAGTTTAGGGCCTCTCAAGCTGCTTTTTCAGAAGCTCTGTTTGGTGATACGTACCCAGTGCATCCAACACCTCACCGATATCCCCTTCCATAGAAGCGTCTAACTTATACAGGGTTAAATTAATCCGATGATCGGTGAGACGCCCCTGGGGAAAGTTATAGGTACGAATACGTTCACTACGATCACCACTTCCAACCTGACTCTTCCTATCGGCACTAATGGCATCGGCTTGCTCCCGCTGCATTTTTTCCAGCAGACGAGATTTCAGTACTTTCATAGCTTTATCACGGTTTTTAATTTGCGAGCGCTCATCTTGGCACTCAACGACAAGGCCGGTTGGCTTGTGGACAATACGCACAGCAGAATCAGTGGTATTTACGTGTTGGCCACCAGCTCCCGAGGAACGAAAAGTACCGATATCTAGGTCCTTAGAATCGATTTTAACATCGTCAACCTCTTCAGCTTCCGGGAGAATGGCAACCGTGCACGCTGATGTGTGAATGCGGCCTTGAGTTTCAGTTTGCGGTACCCGCTGTACCCGGTGAACTCCGCTTTCAAACTTCAGCCGGCTAAAGACCTTCTCCCCTTTTATGAGGATCACAGCCTCTTTATAACCACCTGCTGCTGACTCTGTGGAAGACAGTGCCTCAACCTTCCAGCCTTTTTTCTCAGCGTAGCGCGTATACATACGCAGCAAGTCGGCTGCAAATAGAGAAGCTTCTTCTCCACCAGTCCCTGCACGTACTTCGAGGATAACATTACGTTCATCATTAGGGTCACGCGGCAGGGTTAAGAGCTGCAGCTCTTGCTCCGACTCTTTTATTTGTTCTTCTAATGTTGCCAGCTCTTCCTTGGCCATTTCTCTAAGCTCAGGATCGCTTTCCTTAAGCATTTCCTTAGCCGCCTCACGATCTAATTTTTGCTTTTTGTAAACTTTATAAGCTTCAACTATATCCACGATGGAAGCGCGTTCCTTGGAAAGTCGTGTTAGCTCTTTACCATCCAAGTCGGATCGAGATAGTTGGCTCTCGATCTCTGTGAATCGCAGTTCGATGGACTCCAGTTTATCGAACATTATTTTCATCCTGTAAAAAAAGAGCCCATAACCTTTTACAGTTATGGGTTGAATTCATTTTAAGAATGCCGTTTTATACATCAGCCATTCATCGAATCAAGAAACGCCGCATTACTATCTGTTTTTTCCATTTTATTGAGTAAGAACTCCATAGCATCAACCGTATTAAGCGGCTGCAGTAGCTTGCGGAGTATCCACATCCGATTTAATATTTCCTTCGGCAGCAGCAACTCTTCTTTTCGTGTTCCCGACTTATTAATGTCCATAGCTGGGAAGACACGTTTTTCTGACAGTTTACGATCAAGCACCAACTCCATATTACCAGTACCTTTGAATTCTTCAAAGATAACCTCATCCATACGAGAACCGGTGTCAATGAGAGCTGTTGCAATGATGGTTAAGGAGCCGCCATCCTCAATATTACGCGCCGCTCCGAAAAAACGTTTCGGCTTATGGAGGGCATTAGAGTCAACACCACCAGATAATATTTTTCCGGACGGTGGTACTACCGAGTTATAAGCTCGGGCTAAGCGCGTGATCGAGTCTAAGAGAATGACAACGTCATTTTTATGCTCAACTAAGCGCTTGGCTTTCTCAATCACCATTTCAGCAACTTGTACGTGGCGCTGAGCCGGCTCATCAAATGTTGAACTGATCACTTCTCCCCTGACCGACCTTTCCATATCGGTGACTTCTTCCGGGCGCTCATCAATGAGCAAGACAATAAGAATCGCTTCAGGATGATTCTTCTCAATGGAGTGAGCAATATTTTGCAAAAGAACCGTTTTACCTGTTCTGGGAGGAGCCACCACAAGCGCCCGTTGCCCTTTACCAATGGGACACATAATGTCAATTATGCGTGTAGAATAATTATGAGTATTAACCTCCATCTTAAACTTTTCCATAGGGTATAGAGGCGTTAAATTGTCAAAAAGAATCTTGTCAAATCCAGGATCAGGGGGCGCGCTGTTAACTTTTTCCACCTTAAGCAAAGCAAAATAGCGTTCTGTATCTTTAGGAGGACGAATCTGTCCTGATACAGTATCTCCTGTTCTCAGATTAAATCGCCTAATCTGTGAAGGAGACACATAGATATCATCGGGGCCAGGAAGATAGTTATAATCGGGGGCCCTTAGGAAGCCAAAGCCATCGGGTAAGGTTTCAAGAACACCTTCTCCGTATATAACTCCACCCTTTTCAGATTGAGCCTGAAGCAGAGCGAAGATCAAGTCCTGCTTGCGCATACTACTAGAGCCCTCGACACCAAGCTCTCTAGCAACTTTGTTAAGATCCGAAATTTTTCTTTCTTTCAACTCTTTCAAGTTGATTTCTTGATGGTGCTTATCACCGGTTTGTTCTTTCGAGGATTTAGCAGCAGCTTTGCGGGTTGACTTTGGTTTCTCTACCGACTTTTCCTTTTCAGTCATAGGTTGCTCTCTTCATAAATAAAGGTAGGTAATTAAGTTATACATAATTTTATATAAAAGACGGAATACTCAAGCCTGAGACATCCTATTGATAAATAAAAGTGAAAGTATTTGACTAATTGCGAAGATCCTAGATGGACAATGGCAGGGCAACACTTTATGCCTTTTACCTACAACTTGATTATTCTATGCTATCATTTTTGTCAATCTAAATTCTTCGTTTCCTGAGACTTACCCCTAGCGTATGTCAAAGAAGCATTGTACTTCCCTAGCAAATGAGCGATAATCAAGTTAACTAACATTGATATTCTTCTTATAACGTACACGAACTAGATTTATTTTTCATTATTATTCGGTGGTGGTTATATGAAATCAGCTTTTTTACTAGCGATTCTTATCCTTTCTGTTTCCTACTCGGCTCAGGCCCAAGTAGTTTCAACTCAAGAACGATTTCAGGATCTATTTACAACTGCAGGATATGGTACTGCTTTTGGAGCTGCCTTGGGAACCGCTATTTTACCATTTCAAGATAACCCCGAAAAAAACCTACGCCTGGTTGCTATTGGAGCGAGTATAGGATTTATTGGGGGCAGCCTTTTAGGTAGTTACATAGTATTTTCTCCAGGTTTTTCAAGCAGCGAGGGATTTTCCTATCTCCCTCCATCAGCAAACTTGGCCATAGGACCTATGTTAAATGAAAATAACCTTAAATTTCAAGGAGTTCATGGCATCATTCGCCTGGCAAGCTTCTAGCCATACAGCTCATCCATCAAACCATAGGCTCGTCTCAAATGAGGTACCACAATGGTTCCCCCTACTACCGTAGCTACATTCAAAGAATCCTCCAGCTCTTGCTGCTGAGCACCCAATCGATAAGCCTGGATAATGTGGTAGAAAATGCAATCATCACACCTTAAACAAGCTGAAGCGACGAGACCCATTAGCTCTTTTATTTTTGCCGAAAGCCCCTGCCCTTCGAGATAGGCGTTGTGGTCAACATTATAGATACGCATCAACAATTTGTTATCCGCCGCATCGACCACGGAATTCTGAGCTGTACGCCGTTCTAAGAACTCTTTCGCCAGAGCACTTTTACTTTGTACCTGTTCCTCGGAATAAATAAAAACAGGTTCACGAGATGATCTTTTCATATGTCCCCCATTTGTTGATTGCGACTTTTCCAGGGAAGTTTTCTTACTGAATTTTTTCAGATCCCGGACTTACTAACAATATGACCAACTAAATCATAGTCATGAGCCTCTGTAATGCGACATATTTGAATATCTCCAACTTTGTAGTCACCATCATTTATATAAACTATGCCATCCACTTCGGGCGCTTGAGTTGCCAACCGCGCTTCCATGAGCAGTTCCGTTTCTTCCGAAGCACCCAAGACTAAAACAGGTAGCTCCCTCCCCACATAGCTCGCTAACTTTTCTCTGGAGATTTGTTGCTGCAGACTCATGATTTCATCTAGCCGCCGTGACTTAATATCCTCATCCACCTGGTCTAGCATACGCCCTGCGACTGTCCCCTCTTCTTGAGAATAGGAAAAACATCCCAAGTGCTCAAATTTTTGGGTAGCCACAAATTCTTTAAGTTCTTGGAAGTCTTCTTCCGTCTCTCCTGGAAACCCAACCATGACAGAAGTTCTGATAGCAATATCGGGGATAGCCTGTCGCAGTTTAGAAATGATCATTTCAATATCCTGACGACTGACATCCCGATTCATGGACTGAAGAATACGATCACTAGCATGCTGGATCGGTATATCCAGATATTTTACCAGCTTTTCATTAGCCGCAAAAAACTCAATAAACTCATCACTAATATTTTCGGGATACATATACAGCATCCGTATCCAAGACAGTCCATCGACAGCAACTAGCTCTCGTAAAAGGGGTAATAAGTCGGAGCTTCCCCAGTCTCTGCCAAAAGCCGCCAGATCTTGCGCAATCAGGTTGATTTCACGAACTCCCTGACTTGCGAGCTGCCGCGCTTCTTTTAGGACCGAAGGGATCGGGCGCGACCGCAATTGGCCACGTATTGCGGGAATGATGCAGAAAGCACAGTTATGCTGGCAACCTTCCGCTACTTTTACATATGCAGACCAAGAAGATAATGTGTTCTTCTTGGGTAAGGAACCGTCATAGAGGTAGTGAGTTCTTTTGGCATGAACTGTTCCTTTCGGAAGATCTTGGCTGAGATACTCACCTATACTGGGAAACTCATCGGTCCCCACAAAAAGGTCTACTTCTGGCAGCCCCTCTGAAAGCTGGCGTTTATAGCGCTGAGTCATACAGCCTGTGACCACCAGTTTCATGTCCGGCTTAGCTTGTTTTAATTGGGCCGCCTCTAAAATGGTGTTAATACTTTCTTCTTTCGCAGGGCCGATAAAGCCGCAGGTGTTAATAATGACTGCATCAGCATCGTCAGCATCCTGGGTAACTTTCCAGTTGTCGTCGATCAGAGTTCCTAGCATGACCTCAGAGTCTGCTCTATTGCGGGCACAGCCCAAGGAAATTAAATGCACTTTACGATCGACCGAGCCTGTGGCATCCATAAACCTACTCCATTCAGGGGGATTTTGTTTCTTCGCCGGCGTGATAAGTCATATTGCTACACCAACCGGTGTTACTATCATGGAAACTTGAGAACAAGCAAGGGATTTTTATGGACGGGATTATTTCAGTCAATGGTCAGACATTTCTTCCCCAGGATGCGACAATCCCCGTCCTCGATCGGGGCTTTTTATTTGGAGATAATATTTTTGAAGTATTTGTTGCTTTCGATAATACCGTACTTGATTTGATACCCCACCTAGAACGACTACGTCTTTCGGCAGAAAAACACGGTATCCCGGTACCCTGGTCTAACCAAGAACTCGAATTTGAAATATATTCCTTGGTGGAGTCCTGCGCAGCAGATAAGAAGTATGTGAGACTCGTCGTTACAAGAGGATACGGCATGAGCCTTTACACCCCTGAGACCTCGATTCCAAATAAAGTCATTTATTGTCTCCCAGCAAAACAGGAAGCCTCAGAAGTACACTCCCGTGGTATTCGCTTGAAACATAAGCCGGCTTACTTTACTGAACGGGGAGCTTCGGCAAAAACCGGCAATTATATTCGCTCCATAACAGCCTTAAAGCAGATTAAAGCGGAAGGATTTGACGATGTATTATGGACCAATAGTGATCAGGAAATTACGGAAGCTTCTACTGCAAATATATTTCTTATTGGGCGCGAAGGCGATCTTGTTGAAATAGCAACCCCACCCGCTGCCAGTGGACTTTTGCTTGGTATCACCCGTTCTAGAATTATGCAATTGCTCGAAAATGCTGGTATTAAAGTAACGGAAAGGGTTATTACCAATGATGAAATTCCAAGATTTGATGAGGGTTTTCTTTGCTCTACCGTGCGCGGCCTAATACCCATACAAGCTATCGACCGACACCGCCTCCATACCATGCGCCCTAATTCTGTTTTTAGGCATATTAAAAGTCTTTACTTAACCTGGGTTCAAACCCAAGTAGGTTATGCTGTTGATTGGAATACTGGTGAAAAAATTGTGTAGCAAGTGGCAGCTATGCTTCCGCCTTTTTAGTCGAGTCTTTGCGTTGCTGCTCTTGAACCTGCTCGATAGCGCTTTGGATGTCGCTACTTTGCTCTGTTTCTGACCTTTTACGGACTTCTTCCATAATATTGTGGCGGGTCGTATATTCTGAGTTGTTAAGAATGACTTGACGACCTTTTCTATTTTTTAAATTAAACACCAAGGGAGCTTTTAAGTTTGCTGTCATTTTCTGAGGATCACTAGGCAGGGTTATGATCACAGATATCACTGCATCTTCCTCTTGTTCAAGCCCCAGATCAGCGACTTCAGCTTCATTCACTTCTACCGTATACTCTGGTTTGAATAACAAGGGGTTGATTAACACAAATGCAATGGCCCCATCATCTAGGGATTGCAACCATTTAAAGGGAGAATCTTTGTCATGATCAAGAAGAACATATTTTTTGAGTTCAGGAAACCCAATTAACCCTGAAGGCAACTCGATGACATCATCTTCATCTACTTCTATGTCGCTAAATCGTGTTGTTTTAACCTTAATCACAGGCCTTCCCTTCCACTAATACTATTTAGGGTTTCAAATACTAGTCTACTTCAATTCCGTAAACGTGATCAACTCAAAGAGCTACTTCATATTTTTTTTCTCGCCACGAGAGTGTTTCCTTAATTTTGCGCTTGGTGCATTTTTGTCTTTTTCATCAAAAATATCAGATGCTTGATTTACAGACTCCATATCTACATTTGCAGCCTGTTTATTTTCATCTAAAATCCTTTGATACACTTCCTCTCGGTGAACAACTGTGCTTGCAGAAGCTTTTATACCCAAACGAACTTGCTTGCCTTTGATCTGCATTACAATGATTTTAACATCATCTCCAATGGCGATTCCCTCGCCAACCTTCCTTGTTAGTACTAGCACCTCCAAACCCTCCTTGGTTATCGGTACTTTAATCTACTGCATAAAATTTAATAGAGATGGCTGCAAAAGCTTATTTGAAGCCAAAAGTGTACTTTGTAAAATATCTTCAGTCTTCTTAAAGTCGGAAATGGTTTTAAAGGAATCAGCATCCTCTATACTGGAGACTTCTTTGGTAGTGATTTCACTGGAAATTTCTAAACGTTTAAGAGTATTTTCAACTCCATTATGAATACCACCCAAAATCGCCTGTGACCCGGTGACTTTATCTAGATGATACTCAAGCTCATCCATGACCTTCCGGATAGTTTCAACATCGTTTGTTTCAAGGCCCTCACGGAGAAGTTCCAAAGTATGAATCATCCCGAACCGACCATTTTCTCTCTCGTAATGATTAGGTTCAAAAAGCCCGCGAGCCTGTAGATTGATCTGCTTAAAGATACCTTGATCAACTTGCAGAAAAATGACACCATCATCCCCTAAGAAAGTACCATCTCGGCTAAGGGGAGGAGTTTGTGAGCGAAACCCACCAAAAACAAAGCGATTGCCATACTGTGAATTTGCTAAGCCGACGATACCATCAATCAGCTCTTTTACTTCCTTTGCTGCTGCAGAACGACTGCTGGGACCGTAGGTGTCATTTGCGAGGGCAATAGCCAGCTCTTTACCCCGAATTAAAAAGTCCGTTATTCCTTGCAGTGAGGCTTCCGCCCTTTCGATATAGCCCTTAGTAAACTCGATATTTTTTTGGAATTGTTCCATATCATTGAGTGTAGCGCGACTTTTTATCACGCGCCCCAGTCCTACAGGATCGTCTGAAGTTCTGTTGATACGCTTTTGTGTAGAGATTTGCTCCAGCATGCCTGTATTGTCTTGACGAGCCTGATTAACCCGACTTTCGGAAAGACGATATCTCTGGTTATCAGAAACTCTCATTCAACTCCTTCTTTACCTTTTCAAGGACAATACTGTCTCAAACATCTCGTCTACTGTTGTTATAACACGTGAAGATGCGGAAAAATTTGCCTGCCATTTCATGAGATTAATAGCTTCTTCATCCATAGACACTCCTTTTAAGGAGTCATGGCGTGATAAAAGGTCCTTGTTGAGAATCCTATCAGCCTCGTTAATGTGCTCCGCTCGCACTAGTTCTAACCCGAATGTCCCTACGGTATTGGCATAATATTCGTCAAATGTAGATTCACCATTTCCCATCATGCGCCGTTCTTTTAATCTGATGATCTCGTTAACAATAACATTGTCTCCAGGTGCATTTGGCGAAATTGCGGCAGAAATCGACGAAACATCTTCGCGAATGAGTCCATTAATACTTAAAGTTTCAGCGGCATCATTCATGTTGTCAGAAACATCAAAAAAGTTGCGTCCCATATTTTCCTTGAATTTACCAATTCCAAACCCTTGCCTATGAATAGAATTCACAGAATGTCCTATTACAAAAGCTATTTCATTGTTTTTTTGTATAAGATCCGGAATAACCTTATCTCTCACTTCTAGTAAACCAGCCAAGCTTCCTTTTTTCATAAGATCATTTACAATTACCGGTTTATTAGCAGAGCCTTGATCGATTACCACTTCATAAAGCACCGTATTTCCATGTGCTTTTTTTCGTACATCGACATCAGCAAAGTGACCTCTTTCCACCAATAAAGTCTCCTGAGGTCCTCTTACCACAACCATCCCACGATCACCACGGTAGTAATTAATATCAATTTTTTTAGTTAGCTTTCTAAGAAGAAGATCTTGCTTGTCAAGAAGATCACTGGCTTCTTTTCTTTCTCCCGATTCTAAAGATGTGATCGCAAGATTAATATTGGCAATTTCTGCTATCATTGCAGATATTTCTTGAGTTTCTCCGCTAATTCGTTCATTGATACCTAATCTCTTACGCTTCAGCGAGGCATCAATCCGATGAAAAGTACTTGTTAAGTTATCTGCTTTTTCTTTTACATTAGTGCGTACCACAACCTCCTCAGGGAAGTTTGAGAGATCTTGCCAAGCATTGAAAAATGCGTTCATCTCTTCTGAAACACTAGCATTCAACTGGGGCGAGTAAATCTCTTCTAACGGTTTCATAGCTTCAGTTTTGGCTTGACTACGGCCTAAATCTTGATTCGACAGGTTGAGCTGCTTTTCAAGAAATTTATCATGGGCACGGGTAATATTTTTGACAAAGACGCCGTTCCCGATAATCACATTGCGTGTTTCTGAAGGCACATACTGCTCTAGGTTTACCCGCTGACGAGAATAGCCTTCAGTATTAGCATTAGCAATGTTATGACCAGCTGTATCCACACCTTGCCGTGTCGCATAAAGTGACTCAGCACCAACATTGAGAGTATGTTTTAGACCGCCCATATAGGTCCTATCAAGTTCGGATAACTATAGTTGCATTTGAAGGCTGATTTTTTGCTGTTCCTTGCGCTCCATAGGTTGACGCTGATTCGATAGCAATGGTTTGCCAAAAACGAAATGTTTCGCGGTGATGATGTAGCAGCTTTCTTATGAGGTATTGGTTCATTTCTATCTTTGGATTGCAGGTTTGTCTTAGTGTTTCTAATCGCCGATAGGTATAAGCTAGTTTCTCCCATTCATGAACCATAACTCCGGCCAGGAGATCCTTTTTAGCATTCATAATAGTAGGATCGTTATAGATAAATTCTGCAAAATCTTTTATGGAAATTTTACTATTGGAAATTATATGGCGCTGCCTCAATGAAGTAAGCAATGATTCGTAGACCTTTGCGAAAGAATCGCCCCAAGTTACAATAGCATTGCCAAGACTGATTTTTTCATCAATTAACTTTTCAATGGTGACAAGGGAGCTATTAGCGATAGCTTTATGCTCATGTTCCATCAAACTATGAAGCTGTTCATAACACTCACATAGTTGTGACAAATCCTGGATAAGATCCTGTATCGCTAAAACATCCGCCTCTAAAAACAAACTAAACCTCAGATCCCGATGAAAGTTTATCTTTAATAGCCTCTACCAACATGCCATCAGCAATCTTACCGGGGTCCACTTTATATGTCCCTGCCTCAATCCTGGCTTTTATATCTGCAATTCTATCCTCCCGGAGGGGAGATGTTGATTTTGCAATACTCATGGCCTGCTGTCTGGCTTGTAATAGTTCTTGTGCTTCCTTAGATAGGTTTACATTGAAGTTTTTATTGCTTTTTAGCGACTCAGAAGAGCTCTCTTCATCAGTAACTTTTTCAGATTTAGTTGGCGACATGCCTTTGGTATGATGGATATTTCCACCAGTTATTCCGATTGCCTTGGTGTCCATGGTTCCTCCCTTATAAGGCTATTTAGCCTGTTGGTACCTGTTGATCACCTGAGATTTTATTATATTAGCAGGTTTTCCTCCTGCTATTAAACCAAGTAGATGACTTTGAATAGAATCAGCTAGTCCGGTGGATCTCTGGGAAGCTAAGGATTTGGCGTATTCACTGTCTAACATACTACGGAAGATCTCTTCGCCATTTCCACCATCTATCAGCTTCGACTTTGGGATTGACTCTCGCATTGATTTTAACACAATTTCAAGGAAAATTGCTTCAAATTCTTCAGAAAGTTTTTTGACCTGTTCTTTATCGTTAATATTTTTTTCAGACATATTAAGATGTTGAAGATTCATTTCCGCTTTAACATGACTGACATTGGTAGCTATTTCCAAGGCGTTCCCCCTACTGATACTTGATTTCGGCCCTGAGAGCACCGGAAGCATGAATCGACTGAATAATACTTATCAAGTCCGGTGGTTGCACACCAATAGCATTGAGACTCTTGATCAATTCACCTACTGTACTGCCATTCACAGAGTTTATGGCCCCTCCGCTACCCTCCTGCCCCACCTCTATACTGAGTCCGTTGTGGGACAGGACTATGGGAGAGATTTTTACATCTCCCCCCATGACGACGGTTCCCGTCCTTTCGTTGACAACGACCACTGCCTTTTGATCAACAGCAACAGTCAGATTTTCAAGCTCTGAAATAAAGCTGACAATATCATTTTCGTGGGATGATGGAATCAAAACTCGTATCACTGAAGGGTCTACAGAAGTCGCAATAAATCGCCTAAAATACTGGTTTATTGTTTTTGCAATGCGAGCGTTTGTTGTAAAATCTGGCATTTTTAAATTTAATTCAATCCCCCCCTTGATCACAAGATTAGG
Organism: Pseudobacteriovorax sp.; assembly: GCA_050293845.1. GTDB lineage: Bacteria > Bdellovibrionota_B > Oligoflexia > Oligoflexales > Oligoflexaceae > DT-89. Next base: position 25,070 of record JBNKNM010000013.1, read on the forward strand.
AATAAAATTTCTCTCAATCTGCCCTCCACGTGGTATGGAGGCTACTGTTAAACTCTGCGCTCCTTCACCTGATGCTTGCGCCACCACAACAGGCCCCCTAGCTACAGCATATACATTACCATCACCAGCCTTTAATGGAGTCATAAGCAGAGTACCTCCTGCTAAACTGGTAGCATCCCCTAGTACTGATAGCTTTATGTCGATATCATCACCATTGCGAGCAAATGCTGGAAGCTGAGCTGTAACGACAACAGCTGCAGCTGATTGAAAAATGATCCCATCATTATTGATATCCATACCCAATCGACTTAATAAAGTTTTCATACCATTTACAGTGCTTATTGATGCCGGTGTATCTCCTGTTCCATTCAAGCCAACAACCAACCCGAAACCCATGAGCTCGTTAGTACGATTACCTTTGATAGCAACGAGGTCTTTGATACGTGACTCTTGAGCCTTTACCGGTACTGTTAGAATCATAGTCCCTATGATTAATACTATCCACTTCATCCACCAGCCCCTTCCTTTTGATCTGCCGCAGATACATTGTCATCCTGAGTACTTTCCAGCAGCTCCGATTGCTTCTTAATGATGGATTTCTGTTCATTAATGACATCCTCTTGCTCATTTATTTTGGTTCGTAATCCATCAACAATCTGACTCATGGCCTTATTCCTTTTGTCAACATCCTGACGCGCTTTAGCCACCGCCTGACGTTCTCTTCCCAGAGTATTAATGCGATCTCTCAGTTTTTCTCGCACTCGCACCAAGTCCTTTTCCTTATTTACAAGCTGCTCAGCATATTGGGAACGGGCTTCATTAAAGCCGCTCAAACGCATGGTATACTCATCTTGCCAAGATAACGATTGCCGTTCAAATACCTCCCCATCCTGTCGCTCATACCATTCCACATCCAACAAATCATCTGTCGTAATTTCCTTTTTATTCATTAAGTCTGAACGTGATAAGCGAGCCTGGATACGGATAGTATTAGATTCACCCTCATTACTACTAGCCCTAAAGCTGGAGATTATGACATCTCCATTAGGAAGACGCCTATCAATTTTGAACTTTATACTGGTTAAAGGCACAATTTTTTCACTTTCTTTCGGTGCTAGTTTTGGTAACGCTGCTAATAATTCATCTTGCAGCTCTTCTGGTTTTTGCTCTCCCTCTACAGGAGGCTTTTGCTCTTCACTCTTATTAACTCTAGTTAATATAACTAAGGTATCGCCTATTTTTCCTTTTGGCATGGGAGTAAAAAGGTAGTTTTCAGGATTATTCAAAAACATCAAAGACCCTGTACTATTTATTTCCACAACCGGATCTATTTTTAATTTTTTGCGTTTTATGTAAATATTTGGGGATTTCTGTTCTTCATCGGCGATATCTCTTCCTTTCTTCATAATTTTCACACCTACAGGCTTCGAGATATAATGACGCTTGGAAACGGGAACAATCCGTGTCTGACAGGAAGATATTGCAAGCGCTATAAGAACAACAATCCTAAATTTCACGGTTCAACCTCAGCTAAATTTTTACCAATCACCTTAGCCTGAATTCTTTTTTTAGAATTATTTAAAGCTATTGTTATTAGATCTCCCAACCGCGCTGGTTGTAATGCTTTGCCTTTACTTTTGACCTGTAGCATACCATGATGAACGAGGACATCTATGGATTCTCCTCTTCTTACCAGATAGGGGATTTTTAGATCAGATAAGCGTATGGGCCTACCTATTGTTAGTCGCCTGCGATTTTTTTTTCCTAAAATTTCATCCATACCTACAGCTATATTTGGCTGTAATGGCAACCAACGATACTCAAGATCATCTTCTGTCAAAATACTATTAACAGCTAAATTTCTCACTAAAGTTGGTACAAAATGTTCTACAATAAACTGTGCATAGATGACTCCCTCCGCTTCAGATCTTTGCCCTTTGTAGTGTGATAAGGCACTAACCTTTAACGGAATAGGTTTTACTCTTTTTGTAACAGCTTGATTCATAACTTCGGAAAGATTCTCTACCCCGTAAATTCTCCATGCAACAGAGCCAGGCCAAATAGTGAAATCATAAGGAACTCGTACCCTTGATAGTTTCAGGCGTCGATTTTCGGAGGGGTCTAAAGCATGTAAAGCTTTTATGATAGCATGCTTCAATTCATCTGTATGAATTTTTATAGTTTCACTATTAAGTACAACAGATTTTATCTCGTTAGTGGTCAAGGAAATATTCGCAAACTCCTCACGAACTAAGGACAGAATGTGCTGCGTGGTAATAGAATATTTATCACCTGCCCTGGGAGAATCTCCGATCAGAACACTTGTTACTTGCTGACAAAGCTGCACACTTCCCATACAGTCGGCAACATCACCTAAATAAAATTTATCGCTTCCCAGGACTGCAGAAGGCTGAAACTCCAACTTCAAGGGAATACGAACTTGGGGAGCCACACCATAGAGAAACTTTTTGTCGTTTCCCAAAAGATTGCTAGAAAGCAATGTCAAGATAATGATTAAGGGATACATGATTACCTTATATTATTTGTCTGTTGCAACATTTGATCTCCGGTCTGAATCACCTTGGAATTGATTTCATAGGCTCTTTGCCCCGAAATCATATTAACCATTTCTTCAACTATATTGACATTCGACCCTTCTAATTCTCCTTGGCCAATTCTTCCAAACCCCTGAGTATTGGGCTCCGCATTGATGGGGGCTCCACTAGCAGGAGTGGCTCCATATAGATTGCGCCCTAATGAATCAAGCCCTGTAGGATTCACAAAGTTAGCTAGAATGATTTGCCCCAACTCCTCGGTCTGGTCTCCTACGCGAGCACTGATATTACCATCCATACCAATATGAATTTTGTCATGAGTTATGCGCTCAGGCACAACCACTTCTGGAACTAAAGGGAACCCATCCGAAGTCACAACACGCCCCTGATTATCGATGCGAAAACTACCATCCCTGGTATAAGCGATACTACCATCGTCCCTTTGTACGCGGAAAAAACCCTCTCCTTCGATCATCAGATCCGTGGTCTTATTGGTGATCCGAATAGCTCCCTCATTAAACATTTTTTCCACAGATGAAACCTTAGAGCCGGCCCCAATTTGGATACCACTGGGAACGACAGTCCCTGTTGTCGAACTTTGCCCTGGAGCTCTTAGAGTTTGGTAAAGCAAGTCATGAAAATTTGCTCGTGACCTCTTAAAAGCTGTAGTATTTACGTTAGCAAGATTGTTTGAAATTGTATCAATAGTAATTTGCTGGGATTCCATACCAGTAGCAGCTGTAAAAAGGGAACGCATCATAATTAGTACTCCTATGCTCTGACTTCACCAATAGTATTGGAAGATTTATCCATTATTTTGTCATAATTCATCACCGCTTTCTGGTAGGCTTCATATGATCGATGACTAACAATCATTGAAGTCAGGCTTTTGATGGGATTAACATTAGAACCCTCTAAAAAACCTTGTTGTATACGGGGGTGTTCCACCAACTCCACCTGATCAGGAGGACCACCATAAAAAAAACGTCCTCCGCCTGAGCGCTCCAATGCTTTCGGGGACTTGAATTTAACTAACTGAATTCTATCAATGAGTTGACCATCCTGTGTAATTTCACCTTGCTGATTCACCATAAACTGATTTGATCGCAGATAGATCACGCCCCGTTCACCAAGCACCGGTTCACCGTGCTTATTAACTAACGCACCTTCTTCGGAAAGAGTCAGATTACCTGCTCTTTGATATCTGACGCCTTCAGCGGTTTGCAGTCGAAAAAAGCCCTCACCTTCAATCATCAAATCAAATTTATTATGGGTGGTAACTGCCGGACCCTGGGAATAATCAGTTGTCATTCCGGCAATACCCACATAAGCCATCTCATTACCAATTAGCGGTGACAACTTTTGCAGATCAACCTTATAATTTGCAGGAGGTAGGGGGTCAGGATAATTTTTGTAAGGTTCCGCATCCTGTAGCGTGAACGTTACACTATCTCCTTTAAATCCGACGGTGTTTATATTAGCCAAATTATGAGACAAAGCTTCCAGGGCTCTCTCTTGTGCCATAGCGCCGGCAAGTGGTGTGTAGATATTTTTTAACATCGATATCCCCAATGATTTAACTGCTAAAAAGCAATTTGCGGACCAAGTTTTCATGGAAGTTCGAAGCGAAGAAGATAGCTCTTATTAATAAATAATTTTTGGATGATCCCAAATATTTATTCTAGGCAATATTGTTCCGAAGCAGTCAAATTTCTAACTCCACGCCAATATACTGACTAAAGGCGTCTTAAAATTAACGCTCCAGCATTGCCCCCAAACCCAAGGGACAAAATGATGGCAATTCTTGGTGAGGACCTTCGTTGTCCCGAGGTAGAGTTCAAGTAAGGCACTTCTATAGGTAATTGATCTGATAGGTGAGCTGCAGCAAAAGCTATTGAAGAAGCTGCTGAGGCTCCCAACATATGACCTGTAAACCACTTATGGAAAGTCATATCTGGAAGCTTACCGGGAAATACCGCCCTGATAGCTTCCCATTCGGCAGCATCACCTTTTTTAGTTCCGGCACCATGACCAACAATAAGGTCCACCTCATGTGCTGAAATATTGGCGGATTTTAAGGATCTTTTCATAGCTAATTGCAAGCCAAGACCATGTTCCGAAACCCCTGCCATACTCCCTTCATCTGTTGCCGCTCCATAACCGATCACTTCACAGATAGGATGTTTAGGGCAACTTTCTAAGATCACCGCACCAGCCCCTGCACCCAGTACCATGCCTTGCCGATCCGGAGCCATGGGTCGATGGGGAAAGCTCTCACAATTCCCTTTATGGGTGACTTTTGTGCGATTCATAATCTCACGGACAAATGCTGTGTTGGAAGCCTCAGCCCCACCGGCAATACAGCCTGTCAGCACCCCGGTTCTGATCAAGGATGAGCCAAGTCCCACGGTATGAAGACCCGTTGAACAAGCAGCAGAAACGAATAGATGCATGCCATTAAAGCGAAAAAAACGGGCTATGGAAGACGGGATGGTATTAGCTGTGGTCGTAGGACTGGTATAAGCTGGAAGCCTCTTGTCGCTTGCATGATCTTTTATAGCCTGCTCTAGATTATGGGTCGGTCCCCGGGAAGAGCCAAAAACCACTCCCCAATTGGCAGAATAGTTTTGACATTCTTCCAATGCTTGGCGAGTAGCCAAAATTCCCAGTAAGGCCGTAGGATCTAACTTCCTTAGGGAGGGATTATCGCGGCGTAACGACACTATAGCTTGCTCAGTTTCTGGTGTTAGACATGCTATATATTGCCCGTCTTGGTATCGAAAAGGTACCTTCCCCGCTGCTAAGGTCCGGCAATTTTCTGCAAAGCTGGAGCCCGCTGCACTCAGTACTCCTCGCCCTGAAAGATAAACTCTTCTCATATCTCCTCCAAATTGCACCATGCCAATATCCTAGGGAAACGGCAATAGAGAACTCATGGGTGACTTCCTCCCGCGTTTTAAAAGCGAAGGCATCCCTATCATGACGATATATTTCCACTTCCCAGCCAGCATAAGTTTTTTTATCCTGAGTTAGCTGGTTAGTGGAAATCACAGCGATATCTACAACGGTTCTGTACTTATTTCATCTTGAAAGGATTAAAATGGCCTGGCTATCTTATGCTTTAGTGTTTCTTGTGGCCTTAATGCACTTCTATTTTGGTATTTTAGAGATGTTTCTTTGGACCCGACCAGATGTGATTAGAAAATTTGGAATGACCCCAGATAAAGCTACAGTAACTAAAGTCATGGCTGCCAATCAGGGATTGTATAATTTCTTTTTAGGGACTGGCTTACTCTACGGTATCTACAGTATGGCAATGAGCCAGAATCCCGATATTGCCATCTTACATTTAGGCTTTGTTATCGTCGCCGGTATCTATGGAGGGTGGAGTGTAGGCAAGAAGCTTTTCTATATTCAGTCGGTTCCAGCTATTATTGCTTTGCTTGTCGTAGCTTTAGCCTGGTTTAGCTAGAGCCCTTTAATTAATTCTAGAGCCGCACTAGGAAACTGATTGGCCTGGCTTAATATCGCTGTGCCGGCCTGGAGTAGGATATTGGACTGGGTAAAACCTGCCGTCTCCATAGCAAAATCGGCATCAATAATGCGAGACCTTGCTGCCGTTAAGTTCTCAATCTGGACCCCTAGATTTCGGTCGGCAGAGGTAAGTCTATTTTGCACAGATCCTATTTTGGAGCGATAGGACGCTACTCGCGTCAGTGCTTGGTCCAAGCGTCGCATGGAGTTCTGGGCCGATTCTTTGGAATCAACACGGGTCCCTGATTCGTTTTCTGGAGACCCAATTCCCAAGCCCATCTCTCCTTCGGTGCGCGCGTCTATTTTTGCCATATCAATTTTAATGATATTGACAGGATTTCGCGCCTCTATGTCGTCTGGTGGCTCTATATAATCTTTCCCTACCTGCATCTCTAAGGGTGGAGGATTGTGCCCCACAAGTAGTTCTTCAGCAATATCATCGCCTTCACCAATAAGGAGCCGCGTCCCATTGAATTCGGTTGCCAATACTATCCGGTCAACCTCATCCTTCAACGCCATAAACTCTTCATTGAGATAGCCTCTTTCCTGAAAGCCGATTGTATCAGACGCCGCCTGCACGGCCAGCTCCTTGAGCCTTACCATGATGCCTGTTACTTCTACCAATCCACCTTCTGCCACTTGCAGCATCGATATAGCATCATTGGCATTGCGCTTTGCTTGATAAAGGGAACGGATATCGGAGCGGAGATTCTCAGATATAGCTAACCCGGCCACATCATCCGCTGCTTTATTGATACGAAACCCTGAGGCTAACCTTTCGGCATGTTTGCCAAGTTTCGCTCTGGAATAGCTGAGATGACGTTGGGCAGAGAGCGACTGGATGTTGGTCCGGATCCTTAAACCCATATAGCCTACCGAGTTTGTTTTCTAACGGCGTACTTTAAGAATACAAAATTTTCAGATACTTGAGAAGATTGAAGGATGAAATCTACGCTATGACTCAGTTTGGGTTCCACTAGAAAAGGAGCTTTATGGCGACCAACTACTTTGGGTGCTAGGGACAAAACAAGCTCGTCCACAAGACCTCGGGAGTAAAACCAGCTATTGACAAGACCACCACCAAACAGCAGCACCTGCTGGCATCGGTATGTGTGTAACTGTTGTATAGATTCAGCTACTGGGTCTTGGCTTACGATCATTTTCACATTAGGGTCAAAGCTCTGCAAGTCCTGGTTGCTAATAATGATACGTGGAATGTGGAATTGCTTCCAAAAGTGAAAGTGGGGGGGGATTTCTTTTTCAGCAAAAATAATCCATAGGGGTGGCTTACCCGACTTTCCCACGTGATCCAGGCATTCACCATTGGCTCGGATCGAACTAGCGCCAACTAAAATAGCATCGGCACCTTCAATTTGCCCTCGCAGTTGATGCTGATCTGCAGGTGACGACAATCCCCTTCCTTGCCGATCCAGATCTCCCTCAACCTTTTCAAGCCCGATACGGCCATCTAAACTTGATGCCATCACGTTTACAATTTTCACCTATTGAGCTCTCCTCAAAAAAAAAAGAAGCTATTGCTTCTTCTAGTTTTTAAGCCCGGAAAAGCTTTCAGAGATATTCCGTGCTAGCTGTTCAGACCTGGGTTTAGGGTCCTAGCTTGTTCAAACAGCATCATAACCGCAGATTAACCAATATCATAGCCTTTTTCATCTACGATACGTTCAATTTCAGCTTCAGCAACGCTTCGCGCCGCTGCGATTTCTGAAACCAAGCGCGCTTTTGCCTTTTCCAACATTTCCTTTTCGCCAAATGATAGTTCTTTACCATCATCCTTATTACGCAGATCACGATAAACCTCGGCAATATCGTATATAGATCCTGAGTTAATCTTCTCATTGAACTCTTTTTTACGGCGATTCCAAACCATGGAATACGATTTGGCTGGGCTTGAAATTATATTAAAAATTTCAGTAATTTCTAATTCATCCACTAGACAACGCACAATATTTGTGGTCGCTTGCTTAGGAAAACGGACTTTCAGCCCTGTAGCAAGAATTTTGAGAATATAATAGTCTTGCTTTTGGCCCCCAAGCTGGAGTATTTCAGTGCCTTGGATCTCACCGACGCCATGGGTTTTGTGAACGACTTTGTTACCACATTCTAATGCTATCTGCATAGTATGCCTTTCTTCTTTTATACAAAATGTGGCGTAGCTATAGCTTTGTATATCAAGAGGTCGCGATAATCATGAATCCTAGGGTTAGATGCGTCAGCTACTACTACGCAAACGTGACCTAATAATACCCATATTCAGCCTTTTGTCAATTTTTTAAAAAAAAGTTTTTATATTTTATAACCATAGCCCCTAGGTAGGGGATTCTTGCCGGTCGATTCTAGCACTAAATTTACTTGATTTGTAAAAGCAAGGCTTGCAATATAAGGCGAATTTAGCTACCTTCCCCTCCTGCGCTGGATGTCAAAAACTCCAGCATTGATAGGATATTCTTATAACAACCTGATATTAAAGAGATTCTGGCCCTGAAAGCAGGAAAGGATACAAATGGCTCTCGCAAAAGTTCAAAAAGCTGAAATTATTGAGAAATTCGCAACAAAGACCGGAGATACAGCTTCTCCACAGGTTCAAATTGCCCTACTAACGAATCGTTTAACTCAACTTAACGAGCACTTTAAAGCTCATAAGAAAGATCACCACTCGCGTCTCGGCTTGCTGAAATTGGTCGGCCAACGCCGTCGCCTGCTCAAGTACCTCAGAAATAAGGATCATGGGGCGTATAGGAGCCTTATTGAGCAGCTTGGTATCCGTAAATAATTAGTACTATAAGAAAGCGCCTTTATCTCCATTTAGTATCTTGATACTGTTGGTTAGTATAAAGGCGTTTTTAATTTGGGCAGGATGGCCAGTTTGATGGAGTAATTATGGCAATAGTGAAAAAAGTTGTAGTCGGTGAAAAGACCATAACTTTCGAGTTTAATAAATTTGCAAAATTAGCGAATGGTTCGGTTCTTGTAAGTTGTGGAGACACCCAGGTCCTAGTCACAGTTTGTGCCGCCGGCGAGGCTAAAGAAGGTCAAGACTTTTTTCCCCTTAGTGTCGACTATTTAGAGAAGTTTTATGCCGCAGGTCGCATTCCTGGTGGTTTTATAAAACGTGAGACCAAACCGAGCGATATGGAAACCCTCACAGCTCGAGTGATTGATAGGCCTTTACGACCTAGCTTTCCTAAAGCTTACATGAACGAAACCCAGGTTGTCTGCACCGTACTCTCAGCTGAGGCAACAAACCCACCAGCAACACTTGCCTTGATTGGTGCAAGTACCGCGATCATGATCTCTGATATACCTTTTAATGGTCCGGTAGCCGCCGTACGGGTCGGTCGTAAAGATGGCAAGTTTATTATCAACCCCCCTCTAGGCGAAGAAGGTGATTTGGATCTCAATATCGCCGCCAATCCCGACGCTGTTTTAATGGTTGAGGCTAGCGCCAACTTCCTATCCGAAGAGGAAATGATTGAGGCCATAAACTTTGCTCATGAGATGATGAAGCCCATCTTTGATATGCAAATAGAGGTGCAAAAGGAAATAGGTCAAGAGAAGATGGCAGTTCCGGAGCTAGCCTTCAACGAAGAGGTTTTCGCAGAAGTGAAGCAGCACTTGAGCTCTGCCCTTGTCGATGCTCTGACAGTGAAAGAGAAAAAACACCGTGGCAAGGCCCTTAAAGCTCTGCGTAAAAAGCTGGTAGAAGAGCTAGGCAGCGAAGGCGATGAGCAACGCACCGGCGACCTTAAAGCCGCCTTTGATAAATTAGTTTATACAACCACCAGATCTATGATTCTAGATGAAGGTAAGCGTATCGATGGCCGTTCGCTGACCGAGGTCAGACCCATATCCTGTGAAACCAGGTTATTGAAGCGGTCCCATGGTTCCGCGCTGTTTACCCGGGGTGAAACCCAAGCTTTGGCGGTAGTTACTCTAGGGTCAAGCGAAGATGAACAACGGATGGATACCATACTACAAAAAGATATCAGCAAGAAGTTCTTACTACACTATAACTTCCCTCCTTATTCCGTAGGCGAAGCACGCTTTCTTAGAGCTCCAGGTCGTCGTGAGATCGGACATGGTGCCCTAGCTGAAAAAGCTCTCATTAGGGTCATTCCTCATGACGGTAGCACCTTCAAATACACCATACGCCTCGTGTCAGAAATTTTAGAGTCCAATGGCTCCTCTTCTATGGCCACCGTATGTGCAGGTACCATGGCATTGCTCGATGCCGGAGTACCTTTGAAACAGCCTATTGCCGGTATTGCTATGGGCCTTGTGAAGGAAGGGGATAAATACGCTGTCTTGTCCGATATACTGGGTGACGAGGATCATCTTGGTGACATGGACTTTAAAGTGACAGGCAGCGAAAATGGTATCACAGCCTTGCAAATGGATATTAAAATTGATGGCCTTTCCAAAGACATCCTCAGCCAGGCTCTTGAGCAGGCCAAAGAAGGACGACGCCATATCCTAGCTAAACTAACGGGACAGATTACCGAGCCTGCTGAGCTTTCTGATTATGCTCCCCGTATCTTTAACATGAAGGTTAAAGAGGACAAAATCAGAGATATTATCGGACCCGGTGGCAAAACCATCAAAAAAATCATCCAAGAAACTGGCGTTAAGATTGACATTAATGATGACGGTATCGTCGATATTATTGCTCCTACCAGTACCTCTGCCGAAGAAGCAAAAAAGGTTATTCGCTCTATTACAGCGGACCCCGAGGTTGGGGCCATCTATATGGGTACAGTGAAAAAAATCGTCGACTTCGGTGCTTTTGTTGAAATCAGGCCGGGACTTGAAGGTTTGTTACATATCTCGCAGCTTGATACGAAGCGAGTGCAGCAGGTTACAGATGTTCTAAAAGAAAAAGAGCAGGTTTTGGTAAAAATTATTGATGTTGATCGCCAAGGTAAAATCAAGCTTAGCCGAAAAGAAGCTTTGGGGCAAAAACCTACGCACTAAGGAATAGCACCATGATCAAGTTGCGATTTGCTGAGTCGTGTGAACCTCAATACATGACAGCCCATAGCGCTGCATGTGATTTATACTCCCGGGAAGCATGTTCCATCAGACCCGGGAAGGTCGCTAAAGTTCCGGTTGGGGTTTGGATTGATGCTGTGGCTTGGGATAAAGTGCCCTCTGGTACTATTCCTGAACTTCAAATTCGCGCCCGGTCGGGCCTTTCTTTTAAACATAGCATCATGCTAGCAAACGGCGTGGGAACAGTTGACGCTGACTATCCCGATGAAATCTGCGTGCTACTTTTTAACGGCAGCCAAGAGACCTTCACGGTAGAAAAGGGTATGCGCATTGGGCAGATGGCCTTAGGAATACTGCATCGCATCCCTCAGCTTCAGGTAGGTGGAAAAAGAACCGGGGGGTTTGGCTCCACCAGGGTTTAGCGAAGCACTGTGAGTGGCTTTGCCACCCTTTCTGACTCCAGGGCCTTGGCTACCATAGCCTTACCCTGTTCCCAATTCCCATCCTTCAAATGGAGCTGCCCCAATGCCATGATAATACAGGGCAAATCTCCCATCAGAAGTTGAAATTGCTCAAGAACACGAATGGGCTCTTTGATCTGCTCACACTCCAAACAAGCCTGAGTCAGCTCCAATAAAACTTTTTCGTTAGTAGGGTTCACAGTGAGGCTGCTATTTAACCAGTATATAGCATCTTCCGGCATACCTAACATGCGATAGACCATACCAATTCCTGCCAGAGCTTCTGGTTGATGAGGCTTTAAAGCTAGTACCCGCTTATAGAAAGCTACAGCATCTTCTTCGGAGTGAGATATGAGAGATACCTTAGCTAAGGTTAAATAGGCTTTCCAGTTCTCGTTATCAAACTGCACGGATCGCCCTAAATGGTCGATAGCCATTTCCAAGTCCCCACAACTGAAGTGAAGGGAGCCAAGCTCAAAGTAAGCCTGCGAAAGCTGGTCCTCAGATTGATTAATATTAATGATTTCGTGTACAACAGATATCGCTTCCTTATATTTCCTCACTTCCTTACAGGCTGCAACCAATTGCCACTTGTCATAGAGATCCATGTCCGATGTTTTGCCTGTCATAAGTGATCCTTTAATAGAGCAATTTAAAATCCTAGCAATTTTTAAAATATCACCAGAAAAATCTGATGTATCATTCTGCGTCATGCGCATCTTAAGCCGCTGATTCCTTAAAGAGAATGCTTTTTGGAAGCCAATGGCAATGTCTTGAAATGAAAAAGATTTCAATGGGATAGCATCCTCTGGCATATGCTCGGACAGGATCGTCCCCACATGGTATATACCTGTAGCCCCAAAAGTAATCGCTTCGACTGCAGTAGGAATATATTCTTTCTGTGATTGAGAATTCGCATCAAAAACAGCATCCGCTGCCGAAGAAAGATCTTGAAAAAAGCCACCTGAGTTCTGGTTTAGTAATAAGATCTGACGTGAAATTCCCAAATCCGAAGCGAAGTACCTTAAGTTAGGCATATCTCCCCGATAGGAGATGAGAACCTTTGTCGCCGTTCCCCACTCTGGAATTTTTTGCATAAGCATTTTAAAGGCTAGCATCACCTCTCTACCCGCCAGCTCATCCTCACCAATAAAACTCAATATTAAAAACTCGTTGTCTGTGACATTAATATATGAACGGAACTTTTGACGTTTTTTCATACAAAACCCGGCCCCCCGGATAAACTGTGGCCTCACCAGTTCAACATTTTTGGCTCCTTCTAACTCCAATAATTCCTTGCCACCACGGTGCATCGTCAGCACAAAAGAGCTATGTTCAAAAATTTCCCGCATCATGGCTACCTCTTGACATGAATCTGATAGCATCGGGAGAAAGCTAAGGTTGGAAATAAGTCCAAAGGGTTTCTTCCATTTCCGTGAGGCTCTCAAGGCTTGAAAGCAAGAAAGAGAAATAGGGTTAACTGCTAGTATAAGATCGGCCTGAGATAAATCATCAGTCAAACCGCGCAAATAACCAGGCATTTCTGGAATATGTTCATATAATTTAATGGGTACACTGGATTTAATATCATTTAAATCTTCAGCTTTACCAGGAGTTGCTATTTCCCACCTAAAACCTGGAATTGCTTCAAAGGTAGACAAAAGATAAAAATCCTTTTTATCTGAAAGTACGACTACTATTTTTTTCGTTCCATCCATGGAATCTACCTTAAAGAAATACTAGTTAGGTTTTGCCTTCACAAAGTGATTTTTAATGAACGGCTGTAAGTGCTCTTTGGTATCAATTGTCAGACCTAAATGTAAACTATGGGAGATTAGTTTTTTCGAAACCTTCACAGGGAAACGAAATCGTTTCTCGGATCTGCCTTTCAAGTATTTAGCAGCAATCTGACTTTTTTCAAAATGGATCTGTTGACCCGCAAAATTACTCAAAGAGGCCAGAATATTGTGAGCGGTTATATCAGAGTTATTCTTAACGATCACTTCCAAAGTAGCGCTTTCTCCAGCTTCCAGTAAACCATCCTCCAAACCGCCTTGTTCATCAACCAAAGATAGCGAGTATTCAATATCTGGTTTTTCAGAAGGAACTACTTTCATATTAAATTCTTGAAACATACCCGGAATCGGATTTGCATCAGAAGCAATCCCCATTCTAATATGGTAGGAGTTTTCCCTGGCTGGCAATGACACTTCGAAGTCGAAATAACCTTTTAAATAGCCTTTTGCCGGAATCGTTCCCACAAGTTTTTCCTTAGCAGATATTTGACTGTTTTGAGAATAAATATAGACAGCAGTATTATAAAGAGGTGTATTGCCATAATTTTTTATTAGAAAGGGGATTTTTACAAAATCTCCTTCTTTAATATTTCGATGATTTCGTTTTGGCAATTTAAGCAAAGCTCGAGGAAGTTTTTTCAGAGTGGACGGTAAATTCCAGGGAATTTTATGCTCGTCTGTTAGATATCGCGTCACTTCACTACTACTATTGCGTACTGTTCTTCTTATGGTTTTAGAATTTTTTGCTAACAAATAGGAAGCGCGCTTCAGGTTCACCCATTCCTCAGGACGGTACTTTCGATATGTATTGGCAAATATTTTATAGGCCAAATTGCGTTCAAAATCATCATCTCTTTCGAGATAATAAAGCTTGTGATCGGGATAGGACCGTACTGGTCGAAAATTTTTCAATGAATTTCCTAAAAACCGCTCACTCCCATAGCGACTAGTTCCTAGTAGGTCGTAGTTATCTTCATGCTCTTTGACTGGCTGCGTCCAAATATCAGGCATAATTCCACTGTTCTGAATAGACTTCCCTGAAGGGGTAAAATATCTGGCGATAGTCAATTTTAGAGCTTGATTGGCGGGTAGTTCAAATACAGTTTGCACAGATCCTTTTCCAAAAGTCGGTTGACCGATAATAAGAGCACGATTATTATCCTGGAGGGCACCGGCTAGAATTTCACTAGCTGAAGCGGTATTGTTATCAACGATAACAATAACTGGCAATTGGCAGTCGCTCTTATCTCTATAAGCAATTTCAAACTCAGGTTTTCTTCCTTCAGTGGAGACAATGGTTCCTGAATCCATAAATATATCAGAAGCTTTAACTGCCTGATCCAATAAGCCTCCCGGATTACCACGGAGATCTATGATAATGCCATCTAAATCTTTTCTTTCACTATTACGTGTAATCGAGCCAGCAATTTCTTCAGCTGTTCTTGAGGAAAAACCATCTATTTGAATTTCTAGTATCCTGCGATTGTCACCAATATTTTTAACGCTTTCGGTGAGCGAATCAACCTGAATAACCTCTCTGCGAATGCGTAGCTCACGAGGTGCTAATTCTCCGTTGCGCAGAAGAGATAATTTAACCTCAGTTCCTGGGTCCCCCCTCATATGCTGCACTAAATTCTGTAAGCTAGTACCAAAAGTACTAACTTCGTTGATAAATACTATGCGATCGTTTCCCGAAATTCCGGCTTTCGCGGCAGGTGACTTTGGCAGAGGTTTAATAACTGTCAGGACATTATCCTGCATACCAACCACAACGCCAAGCCCTCCAAAAGAACCCTCTGTACCCTGTCTCAGTTCTCGATAATCCTCTGAATCCATTAAGCTGCTGTGGGGGTCTAGACTTCTTAGCAAAGAGTTGAGAAATACAAATACCCCTGGATTCTTAACTTCATAGTATTCACTTATATTCAAGATATGCAAAGGAATCTTCTGCAGGAACTTAGTAATTTCTACAGCATCTTGAATGAGTCTATCGTAGGAATAATGGCCTGATAAATCTAGGTGCTTATGTAGATTTTTGTATTTTAAAAGGATCTTATCACGACCTAACGAAACTCCGATTTTATAATGATCTTGGAGAAAGGACATGGTACTTAACATCAGACCTTTCTCATTGTTTGCCCGCCCCTCATCTACATAGTAGTTTTGAACTATTGTTAGAATCGCATCGATGAGAATAGTACTGGAAAGAGTTTCTTGAGATAGAAGATCCCGTTGTCCCATTTCCTGCAACGGCTCAGCATCCCGGGCTGGCATGCTGAAGCTTTGGATTTCAATGGATTTTTTAAAAACTCTTGCCGAGGCAAATGAGACTACCACGCCAAGCAGAATTCCCGCAGCCAGAGTCGCAATCTTTGAAAAATAGCGCATAAAATTTCTCCTGCATGCTCTATCGACGAGAATTCGATTTTTATTAATCTTGTGAAAGTCAGGAAAAGGCGATTTGCTATTTAAATTGCAATCTCAAGCAAAAAATTTAAACTGGCCAAGCATCCAATTTAACTTAATAAAAATATTTTTTTATGTTTTTTTTAATTTATTTAGTTATTTGCTAAATTTCTCTTATAAAAATCCGAAAACGAGATGAAACGACTTCTAGCAAATTGGAACAGTTTATGGAACGGATACACCTTAAAAGGAGACGGAGAAGACGGCAATCAAGTCAAGTGAAAGCCAGAACAGCTCCCCATCAAAAAACACTCCTCCTAGCAATGTTATGGTTTTTTACCTCACTCATTTTCCTTAGTTATACAGCTTTTTCCTTCGATTCTACGCGACTCAATAATCTAGAATACCTCCAAACACTGGAGCAGAGAGTTTGGAGTTGTAGTGATCGAGAGTTGAGTGACTTAGAAGTCGAAGTCACTGAAAACATACAAGTATCATCACACTCCAGCTTCATGCACTATCTTTTGGGACAGCTCTATATTCGCAGATTTATGCTCAATCCTTACGAAATGCACCAACTCCGCCAGGCAGCAGAGCTGGGTCAGCAAGCTATTGACTTACGTCCTAATAAGGACTTTGGCTACGTAATCGCTGCTCAAGTACTGGACATGATGGGCTATACAGACAACGCCTTGAACTTAATAGAGCCCGCTTCTAATCCGAAGATTATAGACTCCTGGCGTACCCTATTTCTAAAAGGGAAGATTAAGGCTGGGAACAACTTCCGTAACTCTTTAAACACTTACAAAAGTGCTTTAAATGCTTCCTATTCTCAACCATCGGTAATCCTTCCCCATGCCATAGCTCTCATAGAATCACATCTGGAAGGTGAACAGCGAGTTCAAGAACTCCGTACATGGCTAAGAATATCTAACGATGCAAATTTAATCAGACTTAGTCTCGCCATAGCTCTAACTGATATAGGCAAATACTCAGAAGCGTACCAAGTTTACCAGATCATTCCTGGCGATGATACTCACTTCAACGAAGCTCTGATCAATAAATCTATACTCCAGTATAATTATCTGAATCAAAGAAAAAATGCTCGCTTCGCTTTGGAAAAACTGAGGCAAAGTAAAAAATTTGCTAGCATTGGTTCAGAAAAACAAACCCTGGTACTGGGTCATCTAGCAAATATTCACTTAAGAGAAAAACAGTACCAAAAGGCAGAACACTATTTTATGCAAGCCTTACTTAACAGCAAGACTCCTTTAGAATGGATACCCTTCGTGTATGAAAGTTATAAGAAAAACTATAACTTCAAAGAGCTATCTCAACTCATTGAACGTCTGAAAATTGAAATTCCCGGTACTGGGGGTATTTATGCCCTTCATGGGTCTATACTTTCTGAACACCTTAACAGTCATCAAGAGGCTATCCTGGCTTATGAAGATGCCATTTTATTAGAGCCAAACCGCAGTGAATTTTACAATGGACTGGGTCTAGCTTATTATCGCAAAAATAATATGGATAAGGCTTTAAATATTTTCGTACAAGCCACCCAGATTGACCCGAATGATGCTACTGCACGGTATAATGAGGCATGTGTGTTATCTTTATTAGGTCGCTCGAACGAGGCCTTAGGATCTCTCAAAGAGGCGATTAACCTCGATCCCACACTAAGCTCTGCAGCAGCTAATGACCAAGATTTCGCAAATATTAGAGCTTCTACTATTTTCGCTGAAATCGTTAAGCCAACGATCTCAAACGATACTCTCGTGAAACAGCAAGAACTAGAGCCGAAAAATTTTCATATTAATGTGAGATACCAGAATTAGCGTTGCAGGAGCAACCGTCTCCTTGCATCCCGGGGAATCCGAAAATTCTTCGTCTGCTGCGTTATGACAAGCTTCCGAAATCCTCACCTACTTTAGTACACTGCGGTTTAGTAAGGTCTCAGGCCTTGCACCCGAAACTTTTTTGAATTTCTTAACATGATCAACTTATTTTTCAATTTTTCCGCTCCGGGTTTCATCACCGTCGCAAGTACTCCCGTGACAGCCATCCCTACTATTCAGGGTACCGCAGCCGATTGCTCTCTAGGATAGATAAGGATTTGACGAGCACGTTCCATGTAGGCTTCAATGCCTTCATACCAATATCCCGAGCTGCAGTCGCCCGCATAGCTGCGGCAATGCTTTTCAGCAGTAAGATCACCTAAGATCAGATTGATGGGTAATTCCTGATCATTGTACTCATAGGGTGGCTGCTTCCACGAAAATGACGCACCTCCTACATCAATGCATGACTTCAGCAACGCTAACCCTAGGGCAAAGGTTTGTATTTGAGAGGGGTCGAGAACATGAATTTGAATCCCATAGCACACCTTTCCCGCCCATTTTTGCGAGGTAGGTTGAAACTCCACTTCACGCAAATATACACCACGTTTATCCTGATAAAGTTCTTCCACTCTGGTTTTAAGCTTTTTACTATCGAGAAAGGGAGCCCCAACAAATTGAAATGGCAGCGTTGTTCCACGACCTTCAGAAATGTTGGTACCTTCAAATACGACGGTTGCTGGATAAACGAAAACAGCTTCTGGACTTGGTAAATTAGGAGAAGTGAGAACCCAATGATAGGGATGCTGTACCCAAAGTTTGGTAGGGTCCCAATGCTGCATTTCTATAATGGCTAATGTTGCCCCAATGCTTTGATTGAAAAGCTTGGCAGCTTCACCAGCCGTTAATCCATGCCTTAAGGGTATTGCAAATTCTCCGACAAAGGACTTAGCTTCTAAATCAAGACTTCGCCCTTCAACGACAACGCCTCCCAGAGGGTTGGGACGATCAAGGACAACGACTTTTTTACCAAATCTTTTCGCAGCACGCAGACAGGCAGCCATCGTGTATTTATAGGTATAAACACGGCAACCCACAATCTGCAGATCGATCACTATAGTGTCTATGTCCGCCAACATCTGTTCTGTTGGTTCTCGGGTTTCTGAGTATAAAGAATACATAGGCAAATGGTAAGGACCCTTGCCATGCATGGTCTCAATCATATTATCTTGCACGGTAGAATGAAAACCATGCTGCGGTCCAAAAAAACATTTCAGTACACTTGGATTAATGTTCCAGAGAATATCCCATGCGGGTGTAAAATCACGAGTTACTGAAGCCTGATTACACAGCAGCCCTATACGTCCCCAGTCTTGATGTAGATGAGGCGCATCCCTGAGGACCTCAAGTCCAACTTTCACCTAATCTCCAGTACTAGCCACGAGTATTAATTTTACCGATGAGTTGATTTAGACAATCTTCCAAAGAGTTGCCATTAACCGAGGGGATGACGCTATTCTGATCCGTAGCATGCTCTCCATGACCTATCCACGTATTATTCATTTCATTAATTTCTAGGAGATAGTTGACGCCTTGATGCATATACGTAAATTTATGTATGCGGAAAAGTTTACTACCATCAGGAATTTTTATCATTTGCCAATCCATGAGCATGACCTCATTATAGGAAAAAAAAGTGCCACATTTAAAGTTAGTTTAATTTTACCTAAAGGTCTAGGTTTGTGCTATTTCTTCTTCTTCGCTAAGCTCGCGCGATCAAGTCCAGCTAATCTCTGAAGCTTTCTTTTTTAACAAACTTGTTACGGGGCATCCATTTTTTATCCGCAGCTAGCTTTTGGATCTGCCTTACTCTTAAGTCCGATGCCGCCTTTTGAACGCCGCTGGTGCGCGTGTAGAAGGTGTCTTGATTGCTCTGAACAGCTAGTGCTTTGCTTGCTTGACCGCTGACAGCAAGACCGAGAGGAGCCAGCGAAAGGAGGAGGAAGGTCGCCAAAAATAATCTGCACATAGTAGATACCCCATTTGAAGTTCCTCTATGTGCGTAATGAAACCCTTATCGGCAAACGCCTCCCGAAAGGGATCAAAAATTTTTTATTTAATATAATCAATTAGTTATGCAACAATATTACTACCATCAGGATTGGTTTTTAGCTTTACAAATTCCACCAAAGCCTTCTCGTTGTCTTTGTCGATCTGTACGATTCTAATGGCGATACCCGAGTCAGTACTAGAACCAGGCAGAACCACCCTGGCCATTTTACCGTTAAAAAACACGGTTTTCTGTCCCTCCAGCTCTAGCCAAACTTCCATGATGGACGCTTGATTGAAAGGAAATCGCCCTGGGCTATCAAATTCTAAAAAGAGCCCATTGAAGGAAATATCCCTAGTAGTCAGCTCGTATTTGACTTCTGCTCCAATAGAGCAAAGCACTACTTTTAATGGGTTATCAAGTCGAATACGCTTGACCTTCCGGTTTTCCCTCAAGCCAGACATAGCCCCTCCATCAAGACATGCTATCTACCATGTCCATCGGAAGTTTAAGGGCAAGGGTTTAGAGATAAAGTGACGCACATCCACCGCTCTGAGTGTATCACTGACTCCGCTCGGAATGCCTACAACGAAAAGCAGTCCTTATTGACGTTGCTTAACTGCAAATAAGGACTAGGTCGTGTCATATTAGGAAGAAACATAACTATCAGGAATTAACCGGCATTCTTGCTCTCGATTTCCTCGTCAAAGATCTTTTTAAACTCACTGTAAGGTAAGGCTCCCGATAGCCGTCTTCCATTGATAAAGAAAGCAGGGGTTCCTGTGACGCCGAGCTTTTCACCAGAGCGGTAATTCTTCTCAACAGCGGCCATGATTTTAGGATCTTTCAGGCACTTCTCGAACTTTTTGCTGTCCAGCTTAATCTTTTTTGCATACTTTTTAAAATCAGTATCCTCTAAGCTTCTTTGGTTGGCAAAAAGCTGATCATACATTTGCCAGAATTTACCCTGCCGTTTAGCACAGTGGGCAGCTGCAGCAGCAGGTCTAGCCCTTTTATGGAACCCTAGGGGGAAGTCACGGACGATCCAGCGTACCTTCCCTTTGTACTCAGCCATGAGCCGTTTCACAGTGGGTAAAACCTTTGTACAGAATGGACATTGAAACTCTGAATATTCCACAACGGTGAGGGGACAGTCGTTACCCTTACACCCTATAGGTTTGGTATCTGTAGGTTTAGGACCAAATTTAACTGGGTCATTTTCTGTAACAGTTAATTTGTATATAGGCTCTTTGGGTTTGGGATAGGAAACAACCAATTTTTTGCTGGCTATAGCACCTTGGATCAGTTCATCAATGACTTCACGAGTTTTGACACTTTTCAAATAGTCGGTAATCTGCTTCTTTTTTTCCGTATCGCTGAGTTCTTTAAGTTGGGGATGGTCTTTGAACTTTTCAATAGTTGCTTTAATATCAGAGTCGTTCAGCTTCGCTTTGGAAACCAAATATTGCTCACGAGCTTCCTCAGCTGTTGTTTTTTCTTTTTTGGCAAGATCTTCAAAAAAAGTATCGAGATATTGCTGGTGAGCTATGCGTTCGATAAGCTCAAATTTTTGTTTTTCTAACTCGTAGAAGCGGTCTTGGTTTTCCTTGTATAAGTCAGCTACTGACACATCATTGCCATTTATGCGGTAAGCACTCTCACCGAATGATGCGGATGCTAAAAGGACACCACTCAATAACACGAGGGCGGTTTTTTTAAACAATCTTGCCATGAAATTTTAGAACTCCTAAAACTAGTGTTTACCCACAAATATCTTAACCCATTTCTTAGCAGTGGTATTATGATAAAACCATGAATAGGTCGAAAAAGCTACCAAGTCTGGATCGGCATGTAGTTAGTTTTCTTTATATCTTGAGAAAGATTTGACCAGATCACCGCAATAATAAGGTGCAGTAAGACCAAATGACTCATAAGGTGCCCAAGAATGCAGAATAGTAATAAGTCAGAAAATTTAGTTTGGATTGACATGGAAATGTCAGGACTTAACCCTCAATCCGATGTCATCCTAGAAATTGCTTCCATTATCACCGACAGCGACCTGAATATCCTTGCTGAAGGGCCCAACTTAACCATCCATCAAGAAAAAAATCTTTTTGACCTGATGGATGAGTGGAATCAAACTCACCACGTCAAGTCAGGGCTTTGGGACCAAGTTTTACAGTCCAAGATCTCTACATCTCAGGCTGAATTGGAAACATTAGATTTTCTGTCGCAGTATTGTGAGCCTAAAATGAGCCCCTTGTGCGGTAATTCAATAGCGCAAGACAAAATGTTTCTATTACAGCACATGCCTCAACTCGCAAACTACCTCCACTACCGCCTTATCGATGTGAGCACCATAAAGGAATTAGGGCGAAGATGGTACAAGAGTGGTCCCAAGCCTAATCCCAAAAAAGAGACGCACCGCGCTTTGGAAGACATCAAAGAAAGCATTGAAGAGCTGCGTTTTTATCAAAAGCATTACTTCATAGCTCCAGCAAACTAAAGTAGCTGGCTAAAAACTTACTTTTTGCTCCCTAAAGTCCATGTTACACTTTTAGTAGGACCCTCTCTTGCTTGGGACATTACCCAAGATGCAAGGTCCAATAGGCTAGATGCCTAGGAAAGGAGGTGGTGCTGCAGTGTTAGACGATTACACTAGTAGTATGGAGGTGGTAGCTACATAATAGCTATTGCCTCCATACGCACCGGCTCTCCATAGTGAGGCCGGTCCCCTGCATAAAATCTAGTCACCCACCATGGCAAAACCTTAAATATTACAGATAAGTACAATTGGTTAGCATCTTGCATAATAATGCTTAGTATTAATCGACTATTATAGGTGCTAACAGTGCGATGGGCTATGAGCTTATTTTACCTCCTTCTCACTTCCTGTCAGCTCTGGGCTGACAGCAATACTGTATATATGTATCACCGCAACCTTTCCCAGTTGATCGGAAAATATACAAAAAGCACCCTGGGATCGGAAATAACCATCACTACAGCCTACCTTAATCCGGGAACAAGGACTCCCGAGCGCTTCTACATTCAAGGGGGGCTTCACGGAAACGAGTTTCTCACTTCGAAGTTTGTCGATTGGCTCATGCAGAGGGTGAGGCAGAACAAGAGCCTTTTGAACCAATTCAAAACCCCTGTCGTAATCGATTTTATTGCCAATATCAACCCCGATAGCCAACAGCGCAACAATCCACGCAATATTAACCTTAATCGCAACTTCTCAGTCCTTTGGGGGATGTCCACGGAACCCCAAGGCATAAGCCCTTTTAGTGAGGCGGAAACTCAAGCGGTGCAAAGACTTTTTAGCCAGTTTCGTTACCGGGCTGCTATAGATATTCATGGTTACTTAAACTGGGTTGTCCTACCCACCCATCCTCAACAAATAAACCGCAACTCAAAGGTATATGAGCCCTGGTATCAACTCGTTAAAAAAAATCTTAGTATCTTACCCAACTACAACCTAAAGACAGCAGGGGAGTTAGGTGATGGAGGTGCCTTTGAAGATTGGGTCTATTGGCACCATGAAACTTTTGCCGTTTGCTTGGAAATGAAGTATCCATTTCGCTTTTTTCCCAATGGAGATCAAAAAAAATATGATTCCTTCCTCGCTTATGAAAAGTATATTTTTAAGCTATTTAGTGGAGCATTAAAGATCCAAAGACCCACGCCACAATGGGTGGAGCAAAGCAACAAAACTCTAGAAGGTAAGGTACTTCCAGCTAAGAGTAGTCATTAATCTTGTTTTGATAAAAATTTGGAAGAGCAAAGCACGAGTGGAGCAGCTCTTCATTAAGATATCTAAGTTGGTTTTTTATTTGACTAAACCGCTCCTGCGAAAAAGCCTCTGTCTCCAGCGGATCATGAGATGCTAAGGTCCATGTCCAAAGCCCTTGGGGATAGGAAGGCACAAACCCTATATATGGTTTCACGTGGGCGAAGCAAGATCTTAAGTTTCCTTGAATTTTTTGGTGTATCTTACGGTCATACCAAGCTGACTCCGATTGGCAAACCATAATACCCCGTGGGGCTAAGCATCTAGCTACTTGTCCATAAAACTCTTTGGTAAACAGCGATTCACCAGGACCAATAGGATCTGTGGAATCGATGACTATCAGATCAACCGTAGCATCGGGAAGTTTCTTAATGTAGTCGATACCATCACCAATTTTAATGGTGGTTCTTGCGTCGCTAAAACCTTGACTAAGAGTCGGTAAAAAATCCTTCGCTGCCTCAATAACTAAAGCATCAATCTCACACATGACAATCGAATGGAATGAAGGATGACGCAATAACTCTCTAATGGTGCCGCCGTCCCCCCCACCAATAACCACAGCATGTTGAGGATGGGGATGTAAAAGTGCGGGCACATGAGCTATAAGCTCATGATACACAAACTCATCAGCTTCTGTAACCATGACCATCTCATCAATGACCATCATACGGCCGTAGGACTCTGTTTCCAAAATTTCAACAGTTTGAAATTCGGACCGTCCCCTAAACAGCACATCCTTGACTTTATAAGCAATACGCAGATCTTCATTATGATTTTCTTGAAACCATAACTGCATGTTCAGAATTCCTAAAGTATCTTAGCGTCTCGTACGTTCTTGATTGCGGACATATTCTAGAAAGGTCGCTTTATCATCCATAATGGATTGATAGCGACCGTGGCTCATACCCCCACGATTTTTACGGTTATTATTGCGAGCACCACCACTATTGCCTACATTACCAGAACGATTGCCCATATTCTGCGAAGGCATGGAGCGCATTTGGTTTTTACGCTCGACAATCTCCCACGCCCTAAGAACAACGCTCTCCGACAGCAGCTCACTGACAAACTCCTCAAGGGTGATGCCTTCCTCTTCTGCCTGGTTTTTAAGTTTTTTGATGAGTTTTTTTGAAAGGTTGAGCCTCAGTTGACTCCCATTCGTGTTTTCTGGTTCAGCCGCAGCAGCGACAGTATGATCACCTTCGGCTCCTTGTGAGCTACTTTCAAAAAATTTCTCTTCCAAAGGAGGACTTTCCAATTTACTTATTTCGGTCGCTTCAACTTCTTTTGCCTTCTTGGCTGTTTGTTTTTTTGCGACCTTTTTTTTAGTTGCCTTCTTAGCTACAGCTGTCTTTGCCTTCTTTTTTGCGCTTGTTTTGGTTTTGGTTTTCTTTACAGCCTTTTTCTTGGCAGTTTTTTTTGCCTTTTTCTTAGCCTTTTCAGCCATTGCTTATACTCCGCATAAAGATGAAGTGAAACTAGCCTAGCGCTATATAAACGGGACAACTAATACATCTCAGTCAATTGAAGGGCTAGCGATGGAAGTGCTGGGCCCACGGTAATTGAGAAAAGAAAATATCTCTGTACTTTATCATGTGCCCTATAAGATAAACTCTCGTCAAGGTTAAATTACCGTAAGATTTATTTACCTATATTTTTCAGTATCTTAGAGATCATTTTTCACGCATCTTTTCATAATTCTTTTCCGCGACCCAGGGGGGAAGAGTCTTTCCTGCAAAACCTTTGCGAGATATAGGCAAACACTTTAGAATAGTTAGCTAACTCGTCCATTTTCGGCAGAGGTCTATTTATGAACCAATTTATGATTACAAACTTTTTTCAAATGTATATTTTAGTTTGCTTGGTACTGATTAGTCCTGCTGGCTATGGAGAATCTATCAATCTCGGCTGGGAGAGCCAAGTAAGAAGCTTCGATCCGCGCAATAATCTGGATGCCAATAGCCAGTATCTCGAAAACTTAATTCACTGCTCCCTAGTTGAGTTTGACGAAAATGGCGCAACTACCTTATCCTTAGCTTCTACAGCGACTTGGTCTGACGATGGACTACAACTTACTTTAAAGATCAAAGACAACATTCGCTTTGCAAATGGCGCTCCCGTGACAGTCAAGGATGTCGCCGCTACCTACAAATCGCTAGTATCGCAACCGACTTTCGCCAGACATAGTCCTTTTAAAAGCATAAAGTCCGTGCAGGTGAGGGCCAATAAATCGGTGGTGTTTTCCTTAACCCAACCCGATGCCACCTTTTTGACTAACTTGGTGGTGGGCATTCTTCCTGCTGATGCTGCCAAGAAGGCAAAGAGCGTGGATTATAAGACTCCTGGCTGCGGCCCCTATATGGTGGATTCTAAGTCTATTGGAACCATTGCCTTGAAGGCTAACCCCCACTACCACCTGGG
Source organism: Pseudobacteriovorax sp. (assembly GCA_050293845.1). Classification (GTDB taxonomy): domain Bacteria; phylum Bdellovibrionota_B; class Oligoflexia; order Oligoflexales; family Oligoflexaceae; genus DT-89. Next base: position 50,928 of record JBNKNM010000013.1, read on the forward strand.
TGCCCCCCCCCAAATTAAAGAGGTCAATATCAAGATCGTTAAAAGCGAAAAAACACGGCTAGCCAAGCTTCAGACGGGTGAGTTGGATATTGTACAAAACCTGATCAGCAGGGACCTCATCCGCACTATCGAAAAAAAATACCCCAAATTAAAAGTGCAAAAAAAACCTGCTCTCAAGACGACATACATTGGCTTTAATGTGAGGGATGATATTCTGAAGCATCGATTGGTACGCCAAGCAATCACACATGCCATCGACCGCGAGCCCATTATTCGTCATATTCTTGGGGGGTTGGCCCTACCTGCCATTACTTTAATCCCTCCTAGCTCACCCTATTTCAATAAAAAAATTAAACCACTATCCTTCGATGTGGCAGCAGCCAATCAATTACTTGACCAAGCTGGTTTCCCTAGAAAAGGACCATACCGCTTTACCATTTCCTATAAAACCACAACGGACTCTACCCGCCTCCAAATAGCAAAGGCTATCGCCAGTCAGCTTAAGAAGGTTGGTATCAAAGTCAAGGTGGAATCCATGGAATGGGGGCGATTTTCCCAAGATGTCGCTGCCGGCAGAGTGCAAATGTGGGGACTCAAGTGGATTGGATTTAAAGACCCCGATATTTATCGCTACGCATTTGCCACCGAGAGCATTCCACCCAATGGAGGCAATCGCGGTTACTACTCAAACCCTCAACTTGACCAACTATTAGCGCAAGGTCGCAAAACTTCTCCCCCTGAACAACGCCGTAATACATATGATAAAGTTCAGGAAATCATCTCGCGCGACTGTCCCTATGTATTTCTTTGGCATGAAGAAAATTTTGTAGTGCTCAACAAAGAGGTTAAGGGGTTTCAACTCTATGCAGATGGCCGCTTCAGTTCATTGACAAAGGTCACAAAAAAGTAGGAGCTAGATTGTTTACTTATGTCATAAAACGTCTTTTAAGCCTTATTCCAGTTTGTTTTGGTGTAGTTCTTGTCATTGCCATTATGACAAGAATGGTTCCTGGTGACCCAGTAGATGCCATATTAGGTGATTATGCCAGCGAAGTTGAAAAACAAGACATGCGTCATGCATTACACTTAGACATACCAGTGTCACAGCAGATAACGCATTACTTTACCCGCCTTTTGCAAGGTGATCTGGGTAATAGCCTAGTTTATACCCGTCCCGTAGTCTCTATGATAACTGAAAGGCTGCCAGCAACCTGCCAATTGGCCTTAAGCTCGCTCCTCGTAGCCATTCTTATCGCCATTCCTTCGGGAATCATGGCAGCCTATAAAAAAGGGACGATTACCGATCTCGCTACTATGAGCTTTGCCATCGCTGGTGTCGCCATTCCCAACTTTTGGCTGGGCCCCATGCTTGTTTTGCTTTTCAGCGTACAACTAGGGTGGTTGCCAGTATCAGAAAAAACAGACTGGATGAGCTTTGTCCTTCCTTCACTCACTATGGGAACAGCACTGGCAGCAGCGTTAAGCCGTATTACCCGGAACTCATTTCTCGATACTATGACAGAGGATTTTGTCCGTACCGCACGCGCTAAAGGTTGCTCAGATAGCCGAATATTGCTAAACCACGTTTTCCGCAATGCATCCCTGCCATTAGTTACTGTTGTGGGACTTCAGTTTGGTGTACTGCTAACAGGTGCCGTTATAACCGAAAAAATTTTTGACTGGCCAGGAGTGGGTAGTCTCCTCCTGGAAGGCATCCATACTAGAGATTATTTTGTTATTCAGGGCTGCGTTCTTGTATTTTCGTTTTCCTACCTCATAGTCAATTTTTTTACAGATATAGTCTATAGTCTCGTTGATCCACGCATTAGGATACAAGATTCATGATCAAATCTGCTGGAGACAGTTTAAAAATGTTTAGAGTGCTGAGCCGCAACCCTAGGTTTGTCATGGGAGTCAGTTTTTTTATTTTGGTAATAGTAGCAGCTATACTGGCTCCTTATGTCAGCCCTTATCAGTTGGATGATGGCGATTTTACAAACCGTCTCTGCGCCCCAAGCCCGACACATTTCTGGGGTTGTGATATTAATGGTAACGATGTTTTTACCATCATGCTTTGGGGATCTCGCGCATCACTTTATGTGGGATTCCTTACAGTGGTGCTATCTATCACAATCGGCGTCCTAGTAGGTTTAATTGCAGGCTATTTTGGCTCTTGGATTGACATGCTTCTCATGAGAGTCGTGGATATTTTTATGGCATTTCCAGGAATTCTCTTGGCCATGTCCCTGACAGCTCTCCTGGGACCTAGCCTCAATACCGTAATTTTTGCCATTGCTGCAACGGGGTGGACCAGCGCTGCACGCCTTGTCCGTGGCCAAGTTTTATCTTTAAGAAGTCGCGAATTTGTAGTGGCCAGCCGCGCCTTTGGAGGCAGCCCTGCAAGACAAATGTTTCAGCATATTTTACCGCATACTTTAACTCCTTTGATTGTCCATGGCACATTCGCCTTATCGGGGGTCATTATTGTCGAGGCCGGCCTTAGTTTTTTGGGGTTAGGAGCCCAAGACACCACCCTCACTTGGGGAGGGTTATTAAGCCAGACTAGCGAGATACAGTTAATGTCTGGACTTCATCTGAGCATTATTCCAGGGCTTGCTATTTTCCTACTGGTCATGTCCTTAAATTTCATCGGTGACTCCTTAAGGGATTATCTAGATCCTAGAGAAACCCTAACTGATTTATAGAAACACAGTTGAGCCCAAGCCTACACCTATCAGTGAAAATTTTACAACTACGGTTTAAACCTACTCAATACCTGTATAATTTGATAGATTAGATAATGTATCTAATCTATCAATATCACTTAATTGTAGGAAATCAGAATGAGAAAAAAAGTGCTCGTAGTCGACGATTCATTAACGGCCCGCAAGGTCGTGGTCGAGTGCTTGGAGGAGCATGGTTGCGAGGTAATTGAAGCTGAAGATGGCAAAAAAGGTTTAGAACAGCTACAAGGAAATGAAGACATATCACTTATTTTTTCAGATATAAATATGCCTTGGATGACAGGACTAGAAATGATTGAAGAAATAAAAAAGGATACTAAATTCAGCAATATTCCCATCTGCATGCTTACGACGGAAAGTAGCACGGATGCTATAACAGTTGCAAAAAAGCTAGGTGTGGATGCTTACTTGGTTAAACCCATACAGAAAGATCAACTAAAAGTGGTTGTTGATGGTTACATTAAAAATGCAGGCTAGAACTATTTGATATCCATGAATCAGGTTGTTCAATCATAAACCTAATCAGGCTGTTTTTAAGGTGATCGTCGAATATTTTGGGTTGTAGGCGCTCTTTTACTTCCATAATTATTTTTTTCTTCTCAGCATCTAAGGTATCTATGTAAGCTTTTTTTAAATTTTCATACTGCTCCGGCCATTGGTTTCTCAATCGCTCCAGCTCAGCAGTTGCGGCGGCTTTTAGTTTTTTTTGTTTTGCACTAGAGTCTATATTCGCAACCTTAATGTCGACCTCCGGTTTAGGTTTGGGACTACTGCTACGAAGACTACTGGAAGACGGTTGACGAAAGTCGGCAGACAGGCTATCGCCAAGAGCGACAAAATATGGGAACATCTCCGGATCACGCTGGGTTTTTGGACTAATCAAACTAAGTCCAGAAAGACCTTCAATTTCTTGCAGTAAGTCATGCCCATCCTCTCTGATTTGAGCTACGAACTTTTCAAATCTAGGGATAACATCTTCCTTATGATGGGGGCTCGCTAATTCCCATAAATGCTGCCACCGCACAAACTCAATTAAGGGGGTTTTATGGTTTGGCATTTGTCTGATAAACCATTCCATAAACAAGCAACGTGCAGAGATTAGGATGTTGTTATTCACTATCCCCAGATAGTCTGCATCTTCGCAACGCCCGAGTTCTTGCCACAACTTACCTAAATCTTCTGCAAGTTTTCCATTGTAAAGGCTACCTGCCAACACTAAAAGTATTGAAGGTAAATTGGAGGTAAAGGTTCGTTCCCGCAATACTTCCAAAGATGCCGCTGCAAACTCCTCCTGGGAGTTTTGATTTAAGTATTCTGGAGAAGCCTGCCAAACAACGGAAAAATCTTCCGTAGGGCTGAAGGGAATAAAACCCTCATCTAGATCAAAATTCATTAGACCATGATCAGCCAGTTTTCGCCCCAGGCGATCCATGACTCGTTTTTTGATGCGGAAAGGACTCCAATCACGACTTTTTCCACGGGCTTTTGGGATCTCAAGATCCTGCATCATGTCTTCAAAAGTACTGCCGAAAACACCGTCCAACCGCAACCAATTTTGATCCCACTGCATGACTTTCTCTAGCCTTAGCAATAATACCTGTTCAATACCTTGCAGGTCTAACCAAGCAGACTGCCATAACCGCAAAGGACCTCGTCCCCCTAATATTCTTTGTGCTCGGGGGATCTTCTTTAGATAGCGGCATAGATCAGAGTATGGTTCCACATACCCCAAAACCAGTTCTGGGCCTAAGTCAGCAAGTTCAACCTCAATGGTAAGCCCTTGGTACATTCCTTGACGCTTCCATACTTGCTCGGTAAACAGCGAGCTAACTTCAAAACCTTCACCCTTATTGCCTGTGAGTAACTGCATCCCAGTCAGTATTTGCAGGATTCTTTCAAACGCAAAAATGCGATGCTTTGCTGTCGAGGAAACGAACTTTCTATGTTCGACCGGGTCCAAGATTATTTTGAGTTTGCCTTTAAAAAGCTGCTTTTGAATATTTGAAATAACAATGGCTAAAGCACTCAACTCCACGGAGCTGAATGCCGGGCTCGTACCAGACTCACAGGAAACCTCCATCGGCGACAGATGAGGAGTCTTCGCTAAAGTGGAAACCTCATAGGCCCTGACCCACCAAGAGGGATTATATAAGATTGTGTTTAGTGTTTTCTGGTACATAGGCCCTTGACAAATCAAGAAATATTGACGCATACAAACTCAGGTCATACTAGCCGGCTACTCTAATACATGTCCCCAAGATTTTAAAGGACGAACTGACTTAGTTGATGACTCGCTTTAACTCGCCCCTTAGATTTATGGAATAATGATATTATCCTTTTTTTAGCTACTTCCCAGTCGGCCGTATTAACCTGGAACCATATATAGACTCTATAACTGTACATTTTTGTGGGAAGTTCTGGTCGATCATAGCCCTCAAAGTATAGATCTTTCTGTGCTGCCAATGCTATCTGACGTAATTCCTCATGGATGTCAACCTCGTGCTCAAAGAGCTTGCTATGCGACCCTCGAAGGTCATGCCCTTTAGGCATAAAACTATACAGGATTTTGATAACATTCTCCACACCAGCGTCTCTAGTCGCTACGATACAATCTGTAACAACCTCACAGTCCTCCTCATTGGTGAATATGAGATCTACTACGGATGAATTGTTTGCCTGGTTTAGCAGAGGCTTGCGAGACTGAAGCCACAATGGCCTATCTTGTTTGCTTTTTTCGACTAGCTTGCGAGGGGAGGTTGAAGTGCAAGCGATAAAAAAGGGCAGGAGCCAGATAAAGCCTTTAAATTTCAACATATTTTCCCATCTATTGATTTTGTTTTTGCTGCTTTTTTCTGAGATTCAGAATATCGCTTTCCGCCATCCTGATCTCCTTCATATAGTCTGTCATAGTTTGTCCTGAAGTTTTTCGCAACTGTCTGATGCGATCAAGAACTTGATCGAAAAGATGGGGGTCATTTTGAATGATTTCTTTTAAAATCAAAAGCTCATCTTGGACTCTTCTGTTACGTGCCATATCACCTCCTACCATAGTCTCACTCTTATATCGGTAGCTGCCCTACTTAGTGAATAGGGGGTCATAGGCATTAATTGTACAGCTCTTGGATGTTTGCAGTATCTCCCTCGCTTAGGCTGTGCGTATACATATAAGGTCCGATGAAAGTCTTTGCATGCATGATTGAATTCTCATCATCATCGATACTCACATGATCCAGCCCTAGTAAGTGGCCAAACTCGTGCAAAATCACCGTCTCCGCATCAACAACAAAGTCAGACCTCTCTGGTTCTAAGGGACTCTTAGTGGCATCTTGAAAAAGATAAACCTCTGCATTCATTATGATATCTGCTTTTACAATTTCATCGCTAGAGGGAGCATTTTCCCAAACTGTCGTTGCTAAAGTAGTTGAAGCCTTATCGGTGGTTTCAATCCATTCCTCTTCGTAATAAATTATCGTGTCAGTGTCATCTAAACTATCGTACAAATTGTCCCCCCTCTCCGACTCTGTCACACCAACAAAGGAGAGCACCTCATACCCTACGGCATCGTTCCAGGTTTCAGCAGCAGCAACGCTAGCTTCGATAATGGTGTCTGAGGCTTGGGACTCCACATAGAAGGCAACCACTGAAGTCCATCCCGTGGTACTATGGAAGGCAATTCCTGATTTAGCGTATTGGTTTTGTGAAGAAGTTTCATCAATATGATACCGATTTTCGGCGGTACCGCAGGACACGAGTGAATAGACAACCATACAGAAATAAAGAGAAATTCGCACAATAGCCTCCTACCACGAATTTCTCTAAATTTAAATCACTCACCGGGTCTATAAAAATCATCTTCGGGAATCACAAAAAGAATGTGAGTATTTTTCTAAAAATAATATTTTTATATTAATTTAAGTAGTTTATATCTTTAGCAGCCACTAAATTAAGTGCCTCACCCAACCCAACATGAAGGATTTACCCTTCCTTTTTATAGTAAGGGAGTCACTTCTACGGAACTTCAGCAAGTAATCTTCGTACTCCAGCCGTAACCCGTCAGATAGTGTGAGAAAATAGTCGATTTTGATTCCTGGGCTCACCACACGGGCTGTAACAACAGCCTTTTCTGGGTAGGCATAAAATTTGTCGATACGCTTAAGGTGGGCACCCACTCCTAGGAGCACCCGCACAGTCGGTGAAACATCGTAGACTAAGCCAGCTAGAATGCCGGGAAGACTAAACATCCGGGCTCTGCGATAGTTTTGTTTGGAATCCGCAGTTTCAAAGAGGTTGGAGCCAAACTGAGTGCCCAGATAATAGCCTAAACCACCCCCTATCTGAATATGGAAGGCATAGGAAAAACGGAGCGAGTACTGGGATGTTCTGTAATAAAAATCGTGAGTTACAACTTCATCCTGCTGCTGAGTGCTGGGTAGTTGCCCTTCCCAACAGCCACTATCCAGAGCCAGTGCCAGCACAAAGTTATGTCCCTTGCGAAAACCACGCAATACCTGATCCCAGCGATCTTGGTTGTTGCGCAGGTCACTCGTTTCAAAAAATTCTGCAGCCTCAACCCCAAGTGTATTCGTGGTTTTCAATAATAATAGAGCAAACAAACTAAGACTAAATAGCTTTGTTTTGAGCATATGGAATCTCTGGGCTTTAATTTGAAAAATCCTTAAGCTATAACTCTCTACTTCGTAGTAAGCAGATCCTAGAAGCAATCGAAAGAGGATGTTATGGATAATCTATCTCCCTTACAAAAGATTTGGGATGATCTCCTTAGTTATACTCCAAATCAAGACCCCTTAATCCTAAGCTTAGCATTGGCTTTTGTCACCTTGCTAGTGGTTAGTATTATCTGGCTGCTATTGCGTCCTAAGAAAGCTGTGAAAAAGGCTTCCAAAACGGAAAAGGCAGCTGAAAAAATACAACCAGCTCCTGCAGAGAGGTCGCCCGATGAGCAAGCTGTTAGCAGCGATGTCGCTGAGATTCGCTCTCTCGATAGGGGGGGCTGGTTGCAAAAATTACATTCAGGTTTAGCGCGTACTCGAGGAAGTCTAGTTGACGGGATAGCTAAGCTGATTTCTAGTCAAGATTCTCTAGGTGAGGAGCAGCTGGATGAAATCCATGAACTGCTATTTCGTGCCGACCTTGGCGTTGAAACCGCTGATAAACTCGTTGATGCCATCAGAACCTTTGTTAAGGAGCACCCCGATGCGGGCTGGGATGAAATTAAAAAATCATTAGAAAATCATGTACTTACCATCCTAGAGTCCGGTACTAAAGAAGAGAGTCTACCGACACAAGGCCCCCGTGTCATTCTCATCGTTGGGGTCAATGGCGTAGGAAAAACGACAAGTATCGGCAAATTAGGGGCCCACTTTATGGCTGCTGACAAGAAGGTATTGCTCTGCGCTGCTGATACTTATCGCGCAGCCGCCATCGATCAGTTACAGGTATGGGGGGAGCGCTTGGGTTGCGATGTGGTCAAGCATAACCCTGGGGCAGACCCAGCTTCTGTCGCCTATGACGGTGTAAAAGCGGCGATATCTCGTAAATGTGATATACTACTAGTGGATACTGCTGGCCGTCTCCATAACAAAGTTGAACTTATGGACGAGCTGGGAAAAATCAAGCGCGTTATCGGCAAAGACCTCCCTGGCGCCCCCCATGAGACCTGGTTAGTGATCGACGCAACAACCGGCCAAAACGCCTTTCAGCAAGTAAAAGCCTTCTCGGAAGTTGTGGACCTTAGCGGGTTAGTAGTGACAAAATTAGATGGTACCGCGAAAGGTGGTGTCGTCATAGGGGTTACAGATCGTTTTGGTCTCCCCATTCGATATATTGGTGTCGGGGAAAAGGCTGCTGACTTAAGGGGTTTTGAACCTCAAGACTTTGCAAGCTCGCTTTTTTAAGGAAACTTCTTGTCACTAAGTTGTATGGCAGCTTCGTGACATCTTTTTTTTCAGACTAAGGCATTATGGAAATCAACCTAAAGCCGCTTTGACACTTCCCTTCACTAAGCCTTAGGCTGTGGTGGAGGATTCTTATCTGGACTTTCCTCCTTGAAATGAAACCTAACAATAGGGCCACATGCCGTCTAGCACCTATGCATTTGCGCTTGCGAAAAAAAGAGTAAAATCGTTATTGTTGTTAGAAACTGAGAGAATCTTAAAAAATAACTGGGATAATTTTAAAATGGGAGAGTCATGTTGTGAGTTACATTAAAAAAAAAAGGAACAAAACTCCCAAAATTCGCAAAAAATCACTCCCAGGTTCTCGTCCTGGAAGTTTTTCCACAGATAAATATGCAAAGGCCTCGATTCGGTTAGTACGTTACTCAGAGTCCCATTATCTTGAGAAAGAAGTGGACTCCTTCGAAGCCTTGCAAAAAGACATCCATAGCGAGGAAATGACATGGATTGATATTTGTGGACTCAATGACCACCAACTACTACGCCAACTTGCGACAAAATTCGATCTTCATAGCCTTGCTATTGCTGACGTGGTTGATGCCAATCAAAGGGCAAAAAGCGATATATACACTTCTAACCTCTATGTTGTTCTACGTATGATTTCTGATCCCAATGACCTGATTACTGAACAACTCAGTGTTTTCGTCGGTAAAAATTTTGTTATCACAATCCAAGAAAAGCCTGGTGATTGCTTAGAACCTATTCGCGAACGCCTCAGGAACAAAGTAGGCATGATTCGTTCCTCAGCAGCAGGATACTTAGCATATGCGATTATGGATGCTGTTGTGGATATCTATTTTCCAGTATTGGAGAAATTTGCGGATCACCTCGACCATATGGAAGAAAAACTTCTGGAACATCCTGAGTCTATCTCTATAGTAAGTATCCACGACATAAAAAAGGAACTCTTAGTTCTTAAGGGTCTCATCTGGGGGCATCGCGATCTTCTATACTCCATCGTCAGAGAAACCCCAACTTTTTTTAGCAAAGATTCACTAGTATATATCCGTGATTGTTACGATCATACGATTCAACAATTAGAACTAATCGAAACTTATCGCGATGTAGGATCAAACCTCATGGATCTATATTTTTCCAGTGCAGACCGTAAGGCAAATGAGATTATGAAGCTATTAACGGTAGTGGCATCTATTTTTATTCCCCTAACATTTATTGCCGGTATCTATGGTATGAACTTTAATACGCAAGCTTCCCCCTTGAATATGCCTGAACTGAATTGGTATTTTGGCTATCCAACCGCTCTTGGACTGATGATTTCAGTTGCTGCTGGTTTACTGATTTACTTTAGGAAGAAGAAGTGGATATAAAGAAGGCAGGACGTCTCCTGCCTTTGGTTCTAGTGATTAGCTGCTTCTTTATGTTTATCCCCTTTTCCTGTTAGCTTTTGTAAGATTCCTAGCTTACCGCTACCAATTTCGATTTTTCTTCCTTTTTCAGCCTCTGTTTTTGGAAGAGTTACATATAGAACTCCATCCTCATAACTTGCTTTGATATCCTCGGCAGTGACACCTTGAGGAATTTGAAATGTTCGCCTAAAAGCTCCTACACGTCTTTCCATCCTTAGGAAATTACTATTTTTTTGCTCCTGCAAATTTTCACGTTTTCCAGATACACTCATGTATCCGTTTGAGAATTCGATATCGATATCCGACTTTTTGATTCCAGGAAGATCCATCATTACAAGATATTCATTTTCATTTTCTTCCACATCACATGCAGGTTCCACTCCTAATTCCCTATTTTCATAGCGCAACTGGGGCCAATCTTCGAATAAACGATCGAAATCTTTAAACATGGCATTCATTAACGATCGAGGATTACTACGATCATTTTTCCATAAATTTAATGCGACCATAATTCCCTCCTTTCTCATATTTTTGAGAGTTCATCTCTCTTACACTACGAAAATAAGTTCCCTTTTATTACTGTCAATAGTCACTTTTCAATTTTTTGAATGAACCCAATATCATTTTTTTGGCTACATAATTTGTTGAGGAGACTTGTTTCCATAGCGATAAACCTGACGATAAGAGGGGTCACGCTTATCAAGTTTACCTTCAACAAACCTCTCCCAAGTTCCTAACCTTGATACGATTAACTCCCATAGCATGCTTAGAGTCCGCGACGACATATTTCTTGTGAACACTCTGCAAAGATATCACATCGCCTTGCTTAATTGGTCGGTTCTGCGCTGTATGATTGAACTCCAGCAGAGGTTTTGCTGGGCCTTTGATTCTGGGGGACGTCCTTTGGGAGAGTTCATCTGTACTGTCAAAGTTAAGTTCTCATGGAGCCCCACACAATAGCCGCTTTAGCGGTTTAGTGGCGGGAGGACGTCAATACCCAGACACCATAAGCGTTGATGTCAAGTTCTGAGGATTAGGATTAAATATAAGCGAGAAACTAGTTCTCCCTCCAAAACCATTAAATCACTGTTAAGACTAGCTAAATTTATATTCTGTTCCCTAAGTGGTCCATTTGTAGCCCGTTGGTGTCATGCATCAATAATCAATCATTGACATAGCCCTAAAATTTAATCATGCTGAACAGCAAAAGCAGGATCAACCTGCTCTCTGGGATTACGAGGCATGTATTTATGACTTATGACGAAGAACTTTCTAGCGCTATCCAAGCATGGATCGAAGAAAAAGAGTCTAGAAATATGTCGATGTTAGCGCGACTCGCTAATGTGAGCTATTCGAGTGTTAGAAGGGCAGTCCAGAAAGAATGTGTAGCATCTCAGCAGACCTGTGTTCAGATTGCATCCATTGTGATGCCTAAACCTGAATACCTGGAATTTGTGGAAAGATATTGGCCCAACTTAAAGAAATATGTCGCGGGGATATCAAATTATTCCCCCAATAAGGATGATGTGCTACAGGCCTTCATGGAATCGGAAGAGCATTTCATGGTTATGACACTGGCATCCTCTGAAAATGGTACTAATCATGAAGAAGTGAAAAATATCTTCGGTGAAAGGTATCTGCCGATTTTCGAAGAATTGATTCAATCTGCATGCCTTAAGCTAGGCAAAAATCAAAGATGGAAAATAATTGATAATTTCAGCTCCCCTTCTTTTGAGCTGGCTCGCAAAATGTTATCGGCTTTCCTAAGCCACCATAATAAAGTGATTGACGAGATCAATGGTGCTACTACATCCTGGGCAGCCTGGGAATCTGTCAAACCGGAAACGGCAAGAGATATTACTGATATTTTAGCAAAATCGTGCGCAGAAGTGACAAATAAACTTACCGATCCGCAAAACAAGGGAAACGTGCTAGTATGTACTGGTATTTATTCCGGTATTCTTAAAGGAAGGGATGAGTTATGATGCGCCTATCTAAGATTTTAATGGCTATGGTTATATTATCCCCTTTAACTGCCCAAAGCGGTGTTGTTGGCGGAAGCAACGGTGGTGGCGGTCGCTTGCAACTTACAGCAGAGGAATTAGTAGAGCTTAACGTTATCCTGCAAGAGCAGGAGGTCGTTTATCTTGAAACTGAATTAAGGACTCTTAAGATTTCACAATCGACAGATGCCAAGCTTAGAGCCATTGATATTGATTCGCTTGAGACTATAGAGATTGAAGTTCGCAAATAAAATTTCAATTTTTCAGATCCGGAGTAAACATGGTGGGGTTGTCCAGAATTCAATCCCGCCACAGCGCAACTGGTTAACATGACTATAATCTTAATTAAATTAAAAGCTTACAATTCCCACTAATTGAAGCCATGATGATTAGTCATGACCTCTATTCCATTTATAAATAATCCGGTTGCTCCGTGACACTTGCTCAATAACCTAGCTACTAACAATTTTGACTAGCTCTAAACCTATTCCCTTACTTATTGAATAGGAATTAGTATCTCAATTTCGCTCTCATCGGATTTTGGATTAAATTTTTCACCGTAAACTTCAAGATCCGGTGCTTGGCGAAGCTCTTCGCCAGAATTTGGTAGCCAAGTCCCAAATATATAATTCATTGTCTTCTCAAGTCCAACCAATGATCCATGGTGTACAAACTTCGCATAGTTACCTCCAGGAATCGTTAATTTTTCCATCTGTGATGGCGATTTAAGCTGCGATTTGAAAATTTGTCACTAAGCCACCGAGCGTTTTAGTTTTTCGTATTAGCATATTCTCAAAATCCAGAATTTTGCTGTTGGCTAGCACAGCCTGATCAGGAATTTGACCACAAATTCCTTGGTGTGGCCGCATCTTGTTATAGAAGTCTTGATATAACAGGCAAAGATCTAGCACTTGGAAGCCATCAATCAGACTCACACGGCTTAAGATTTCAGTTTTGAGCGATAAATGAAATCTCTCAATAAATCCGTTTTGCCATGGCGACTGTGGCTCAGTTTTTATTGATTTTGCTCCGAACTC
>JBNKNM010000014.1:0-62170 GCA_050293845.1 Pseudobacteriovorax sp.
CTTCATGCTCGGCATTAACAGCAATGTAGACTGGGTAGGGGGTTTTGCCTGTTTTAGCGGCTTCTCGCTCGATCAATTGGGCATGTTTGAGGCTGGCCAAGGTTTGTATTTCACTAGCAAAGTGGACAATTTTTTTAATTTTGTTAGATTGAATGTGTCCAATGTATGACCATTGAATGGCTAAATGTGCTAGCTCTTGGGCTTTTTGCTCCAGTTCTTGGGCATAGTTTTCGCCAAAAAGACGTTGTCCTGCCTGGTAAAGAGCTGCGATGTCTGCAGACGTATGTCGTTTACTTACTGCTAGCAGTTGAACGTTTTGATTCAGGGGTCGTGGTGCCTGGGCTATTTTTGTAAGTATTTCCTGGTAGCGGTGTAGGATTGTACTCATCGCTTCCCTTTTGTTGTTGATCGACTTGAGGCTCTAAAATTTTTTTGACGGGGATTTCCCCAGATTCAGCACCTGGTACAGGCGTTCCCGGACCTAGATTGCGTATGTTTGAAGGAATAGCTCCTGTATTATCGTGGCGCGGACGCCTCCCTTCTTCTCGATTCCATGTACTAAGAGGGATATAGGTACTTTCTTCGTTAACCTCGTAATGGGGGGCTTCGATAAAAATTTGCCCTTGCCCATCAATACGAACGGTTACATTTTCAAGAATTTGGTGCTTTGCGCTCGAAATGTCAATGCCATTTAAAAAAACAGATCGCTGGTTAGCTAGCAAGGTGCATGGGAGTATGAGGGAGAATAAAATCAGAAGGTATCCGCATTTGGGTATAAACCTGACTTTCATGCACATTTACCTCTTTATCATGTTGGCTTTAGTAACTATCATAACATAGGTGACTAATTATTTTGGCAGGGTACATCAATAGAATGGAGTTTACAGAAAAATGAAAAAATTGCCTTATGTGCGTTTGCACCTGATTATCATGGCTCTTGGAATTTTGCCAGTATTTTTGACAGGATGTGCGCCTAGCTTTGAAGGAGCTTACAGTGATCCAGCCAAGGCAGAAATTGTGGATGATAAGTGGAATGAAACCGATGCCCGTAAGACAGCTACCACAATTGTAACATCTGTACTCTCGAAACCATGGTTGGTTGAATATCGCACACGTACTGGTAAGAGGCCTGTTGTTATTGTTGACGATATCGAAAACCGTACCGATGAGCATATTGATACCAAAGCATTATCGGAATATATCCGCGATGAGCTGATCAACTCCGGTAAGGTGCGCTACCTCAACAACGAACGCCGAAAGCAAATCTTAGAAGAGATTAAATACCAGAACTCTGGAACAACTGCTGCTAAGACAAGAAAATCCCAAGGTAAGCAGATCGGAGCGGACTTTTTGTTTGGCGGCTCTATCTCAAGTTCTGTGCATACCCAAGAAGGATTGAAAACAGTGACCTACCAGACAGCTATGACTTTGACTAATTTGGAAACTACGGAGATCTCTTGGAGTGGCAAAGAGTTAATCAAAAAACGTTTCAATCGAGCAAGAGCTAGCTGGTGAGGTCGCTTTCATGAAACAGCTACTAAGCATCCTTAGGGGTGCTTTTTTATTCAGTCTTTCTATGTTTTTGGTGCAGTGTGCCAGTTATCAGGATGATTTGAAGAAGGTAAAAGAAGCCTACGCAAAAGAGTCCTATGGTGCTGCTTTAGAGGCCTTGGAAAGTTCTGCCATTAAAACTGCAAGTAGAAACCGTCTGTTATACCTATTCGAAAAAGCGCAGATCTATGAGAGTATGGGGGAAGGTAAAAAATCTCGAAATCTATTGCTAAAAGCTGATAAGATTGTTGATGAACTTTATACCGTCTCCGTGTCGAAGGAAGCAGCCACCTACTTATTTAATGAGTCCGCCCAAGATTATGCTGGCGAAGACTATGAAAAAGTAGCAATTCATACTATGCTTGCCCTATCGTTTCTGAAAGATAATATGCTTTCTGCAGCAAGGGTTGAAGCTAAAAAAATTAACAGCCGGCTCAATGAAATAAATAATGGTTACGACAGTAAAAGCAAAAACCACTATAGTGAAGATGCCTTTGCTCGCTACCTTTCCGGGATGATTTATGAGTCTCAGGGTGAATTTGATGCAGCAATTATTGATTACCGCAAAGCCCTATCTTTGTATGAGGGTATTTATAGCAGTGAATTTAAAACACCTCTCCCGCGAACCTTGATTAAAGCGCTCAATCGTCTATATTTTAGGCGTGGCAGATCTGCAGATCAGGCTAGATTGAAAAAAAATTATGGCCGCTTATTAGCAGCTTCTCCTAGTTCTGCTCAGAACTATGGCGAGCTTATTGTGATTCATAAGCTAGGTCGCATTGCGGCTAAGCAGCGGGAGGAGTTTGTGACGACTTTTGGAAAGCAAATTCTACGTTTTTCCTTCCCTATCATCCGACCCAAATCTTTCTATGCTTTTGGTAAAACAGGAGTACAGGTGGAGGGTTTGAAATTTAGTGGTGGAGAGTTAGTGCAGAACATGGACCAGATTGCGGCTAAAACCTTAGAAGATAGACGTCTGAGAATGATACTCAAGGCAGGAGCCAGGTTAGTAATCAAAGGGCAGTTGTCCCAGGAAGCAGGAAAACGCTATGGGCCTCTTGCTGAGTTGGCTGTAAATATTTTCGGCGCTGTTACAGAAACTGCGGATACCAGGTCCTGGACCCTTCTACCATCGCAATTTTATGTTACTAGAACTCTTTTAGAGCCAGGGAATTACAATATTAAAATTTTTAGTGGCGGCAAACTTCAGGAAATTAAAAATCTGGCTATTAAGTCTGGTAAGATGATGTTTATGGTGGACTGAACGGAAGCGAGGGCTCGAAGGCCTCCGTTTATTAACAATTTAGGCTAGCTCATAGCGCGTTGCGAGTCAAATATACTTAGTGCTGGAATATCGAATTCGACAATGCCGACACTAATACGGCTAAAAGCATCTTAGAAAGGGCGACTGGTGCAACTGTCCAAAATGTTTTGAAGGATGAAAATCCTGATAAGAGTCCCCACTATAGCGAATGCTTAGCGGAGGAAGGGTTCAAGAAGTGAGCCACTTTCACTAAACAAAGTGGCTGAGTTACAATTATTAAATGCTGGTTTAATTAGAAATCCAAAGTTGATTATCAAATGAGTTGCGCAGATCGCTCATGGACTTAACGGCATGAATCCTGTCTTCTGCGATTTTATTGGAGGCTTGGATCGTTGTGATGCCCTGGGTGGCAGCTTCTTTGTAGATGCTGATAAGAGTGTCAAAAATACCTGCTGCGCGGCTGCGAGCTGCCTCGCTATCATAACCCTGAAGCTCTTGGTAAACATTGATGAGACCACCGGCGTTTATTACATAGTCAGGCGCATAAAGAATATTGCGTTCCTGCAACATATTTGCGTGCTTGATTTCATCGAGTAGTTGGTTGTTAGCACCGCCAGCTACAATGGGAGTGTTGAGAGCAGGAATTGTATCATCATTAAGGACACCACCTAGAGCACATGGTGCAAATACATCGACTTCCTGAGAATGGACTTTATCAAGCACGACAGCTTGGGCTCCAAACCTTTTTACAACGTTCTGTACTTTCTCGTCGTTAATGTCAGCAGCGAGAACCGTAGCTCCTTCTTGGGTTAGGAACTCAATGAGATAACCACCTACAGCACCACAGCCCTGTACGGCTATGCGCAGTCCTTTTACAGAGTCTTTTCCAAGCTTGTGCTTGACCGATGCTTTGATACCATTAAAAACGCCCCAAGCTGTTACGGGTGAAGGGTCTCCCGATCCACCAGTCCGTGAGTTGATACCTGTTACATAGTTAGTCTCAAAGGCAACATGCTCCATATCTCGGACACGAATATTAACATCTTCAGCAGTAATATAACGGCCGCTTAAGCTATCCACGAACCGTCCAAAGGTGCGGAAGAATGCTTCGTTTTTTAACTTTTTGGGATCACCAATGATTACCGACTTACCACCTCCAAGGTTTAACCCTGAAACTGCAGCCTTATAAGTCATACCACGGGAGAGCCTCAGGACATCTTCAAGAGCCTCCTCCTCTGAGCTGTAGTTCCACATACGGCATCCACCGAGTGCAGGACCAAGAGTTGTGTCGTGTATAGCAATGATTGCCTTTAGGCCTGTAGCCGTGTCGTTACAGAAAACAACTTGCTCGTGACCCATACTCGATAACGTTTCAAAGATGGCCATAGGTATCCTTCCTCTTCGTTGAAAAGTCCTTGTTACGTCTTCATATTGTGAGGTCATAATGGTCAGACGTGACATCACAAATACCGGATAGGTAGGAAAATAGCAAGATTTTGACTTTTTTGTGATGAAGCTTCCCCTTTTTCAATAAGCTAAGAATAATAGGTTCTTGAAGTGTCTGGCTGGTCAGTTTATTAAATCTTGGAGATTATCTTATAAATATCATTGCCATATTTAGGATATTCTTGTTTTTTTTGACTTATTTCGCTAGTACCATGAGTCGCTCATTGCAAAGCTATGTTGCTATGCCCACGGAGAAGCTCTCTATGAAAAAGTATGATGTCATCGTAGTCGGAGGTGGTCACGCCGGTTGTGAGGCTGCACTGGCAGCAGCAAGAATGGGATGTCGCACCATATTAGTGACCCAATCGGTGGAAAGAATTGCCGCGATGTCCTGTAACCCGGCAATCGGAGGAACAGCAAAAGGCCACCTGGTAAAAGAAATTGATGCGTTAGGTGGGCAGATGGGGAAGGCGATAGATCAAACCGGGATTCAATTTAGGATACTAAATCGGAAAAAAGGTCCTGCTATCTGGTCTTCAAGGGCTCAGGCTGATATGGACTTGTACCGACGGTACATGAAGCATACCCTAGAAAATACGCCGAACTTAGCTATTCGCCAAGATTCTGTCGAGGCTTTACTTGTAGACCAGAGCACTGAGAAACCTAGGATAAAAGGGGTAAAAACTCAGGTGTTCGGATCTTTCGATGCTGATCGTGTGATCATCACCAGCGGTACCTTTTTAAATGGTTTAATCCATATCGGCTCTCTTAAGGTGACTGCGGGACGTGCAGGTGATGCGGCCTCCATTGGCTTGGCTCAGTTTATTCGCCAAATGGGCTTCCGAGTGGGGCGCTTGAAAACCGGAACAACACCACGCCTTGATGGGAAAACCATCGATTGGGATGCTTGCGAAGTACAGCACTCCGATAAAGATATTATACCTTTTAGCTTTACCACTAAAAAGATTACTCAACCACTTATGCCTATGCATATCACCTACACCAATGAAAAGACCCATGAGGTCATCCAAAGCTATCTATCGGAATCCCCTCTTTATAGCGGCGAGATTGTTGGTGTCGGACCGCGCTATTGTCCCTCCATTGAAGATAAGGTAGTTAAATTCCCTGACAGACTGTCCCATCAGGTATTTTTAGAGCCTCAGGGTTATGATACCTGCGAAGTTTACCCGAACGGACTTTCGACCTCTTTACCGCTAGAGGCTCAGCTCAAGTTTATCCGCACGGTAACTGGGCTGGAGCAGGCCGATATTATCAGGCCGGGTTACGCTATCGAATATGACTTTGTCGATCCCACTGAATTAGATTTCACCCTAGAAACAAAGAAGGTCGCAGGTCTGTTTCTAGCCGGGCAAATCAATGGCACAACGGGCTACGAAGAGGCTGCATCCCAGGGTTTGATGGCTGGTATCAACGCTGCCTTGACCCATCGGGAGCTGGAACCATTGATTCTGAAACGATCGGAATCCTATATTGGCGTCTTAATTGATGACTTAGTGACTAAGGGTACCAAAGAACCCTATCGTATGTTTACATCCCGAGCTGAATATAGATTATTCCTTAGGGAAGATAACGCTGATACGCGTCTTACGAATATTGGACGACGTATCGGGCTGGTGAGTGATCACGATTTTAGTGCGTTTAAAGAGCGTCAACAGCAGCTTCAAGAGGGACTTGAATATGTCCACCATACAAGCATCGGCAATCTGAATATTCCTCAGAATATGATTGATTCGAAAGACAATGGGGGGACGCGGCTGGCGGCCATTATTAAGAAGCCATCGGTTGATATTCAAGAACTTGAAAAGTATGTTCCCTCTTTAAAGAGCTATGGACCAACGGTGTTGCGGCGTATCGCCATCGAACTAAAGTATGCAGGATATATTGAACGGGAGCAGCGTTCCATCAGAACATCCCTGCAGCTGGAGAAAGTAAAAATTCCCCTTTCTTTTTCGTTCGAAAACCTTCCTGGTTTAAGTCGTGAAGTGGTCGAGAAATTAAAAAAGCATCAACCAGGGAATCTTGGACAAGCATCCCGTATTAGTGGCATCACTCCTGCTGCCGTGCAAATCTTACAGGTTTACATCAAGCAAAAATACAGAGAACCAACGCATCGCTAGAGCTTATCAAAAGCGCTCTAGAAGCTTGTTTAAGTCAAGTTTAATAGGCAGGAATGTGCTAAGTATGCCGATTGTGTTGAGTGGCTATTTAGACCTAGGTAGTTAGTTGAGTAGGTCTGAATAGCATTGTATTTTCCTATTCAAAAATTGGCATAAGGTGAGTAGACTGCGCTATTGAATTGCTTTTTTATCAAAAGGCTGTTTAGCTATTCGAAAATTGACTGGTGAATTTGATAAACAGGAGGGTAGTTGATGAAGATTGGAATCGCAAAGGCATTTGTGATATGCGGAGGAACCTTACTGACATCCGCTTTGGCTTTAAGTCAAGAGCAGGCAGAAGGTGAAAATACTGAGAGAATCCAGGTTACTGGATCTAGAATTAAAAGACTCGATATGGAAGGTTCCTCACCGGTAACCGTTATCGATCGTCAAGCTATTGAAATTTCGGGATCGCAAACTATAACTGACGTATTGAAAACGTTACCGGCTATTGTGGGTAACTCAGTAACCACTTCGACTACTAATGGTGGTGGTGGTGGAGCCGGTAATGTCACTTTGCGAGGCTTACCTGCCACGGCTACACTTATTCTTTTAAACGGGCGTCGGCTACCAAACGATGGACTTGCCGGAGAGACTCCTGATTTGAATGCTATTCCTGTAGCTGCTATTGAGCGCATTGAAGTATTAAAGGACGGTGCTTCAGCAGTATATGGTTCCGATGCCATTGCCGGCGTTGTTAATATCATTACCAAATCGGACTTTTCGGGAACTAATCTTGAGTTCTATGCTGGTCAAGCATCCCGGGGTGATCTTGAAACTGTTAGCACTTCCATTACTTACGGATCGTCAGGTGATCGTGGCAATATCATGGTTGGGGTGAATCATTATCGTCAGGGTAATGTGCGGTCAGCAGATCGTGACGTATCAAAGGTTACGCTAAGACCAAGTTCGTCCATTCCTGCCGGAAGAGCTACGGTTTCTAATGGTGCTAGCGGTTTTACTTGCTCAGATGCTACAGCTAGTACCTGCGCAGTGACCCTAGCTGACGGTGTGACAAATCCCGATGGTCCCGAAGATTTTCGCGAATACACTAGCGCTGACTCATATAACTACGCAGAAATAACTGATGCTATCATGGCTCAGGAAAGACGCAGTGTATACCTATCAGGTGTCTATGATTTTAGCGAGAGCGTACGTGGTAACGTGACAACCACTTACACGAATACTTTAAGCGAGTACGCGTCCGCTCCTACTCCCATTTTTACCGCCTTTGAGACCGGAGGTCTTAGTCTGGCGGCTGACAACGTCTTTAATCCATTTGGTGAGGAGCTAAGTGACGTGCGACGCCGTATGCTCGACCTTGGTCCCAGGATTAGTTCTTTTGACTCTAACGTCACTAACCTTGTTCTAGGGCTTGATGGTGATATTATGGATGGGCTATGGACCTGGAATGTTGATTATAACTACGGCAATACCCGAACCATTGAAACAGCGGAAAATATTGTCAACAAAACCAACTTGAAAGCAGCTCTGGGTAGCCCCAGTACTTGTGATGCTCTATCAAGTTTGGGCTGTACGCCTATCAATATGTTTGCTCCAGCGGGTACTTTAACCGCAGCGCAGAAAGCATGGATTAGCACCGAAGCCAACATTCGTGGCGAGGCCGACACAGAATCGCTGTCAGTGAACTTTTCAGGAGAATTGGCTGAGCTCGCAGGAGGTCCTGTGGCAGTGGCTGTGGGTGCTGAAGTTCGTCAGGAGTCCATTAAGTTTAGACCTGATGGCCAAACATCAAGCTATAATTCTATCGGTAATACTAACTTTGGACCCACTGAAGGCGATCGGGATGTCAATGAAGTTTATGTTGAGGCTTTTCTTCCTGTAGTGAAAGTTCTCGATGTTGAGTTGGCTGCTCGCTATTCCAGCTACAGTGATTTTGGTAATACTTTTAATCCTAAGGCAGGACTTAAAGTCAAACCTACGAATGACTTGATTATTCGTGGTACTTACTCTACAGGTTTTCGCGCTCCAAGTCTGCGAGAATTGTATCAGGGTGCCGCTGAAAACTTCGCCTTCCTCACCGATCCTTGTGCTGAAGATGCCAGTGTTTGTAATGGGGGGCCTCAAAGTGATAAAGACATCATTCAATTCTTGGCTTTGGAAGGTGGCAACGAAGATCTTGAGCCAGAGGAGTCAGAAAGCTATACATTTGGTGTCGCGTACTCTCCTAGTTTTGGCCTTAATGTCAAGGCGGATTACTTCTACGTGGAAACTAAGAACGCTATCGATATCAATCCTCAGTTTGTCATGGATCAATTCCGTAAGAATGGTCTATTTACGGATAAGGTTACAACCGATGCCAATAATAATATAACTTTAATCGAAGCAACAGCCCTTAACCTAGCTGCCCGTAAAGTCAAAGGTATTGACTTTGGTATCGACTATGCTTCTTCACTTGGTGGTACAAGCCGCTTTAGTGTTGCCCTAACAGGAACTAAGTTCCTAGAGTACTTAAATCAAGCGGATAAGACATCTGAGTTTGAAGATGTGGTCGGTAAGTATGTGGATGCTGCTTCTGGTGGGGTAGGATCTATTCCTAACCATAAACTCAATTTAGGACTTGGCTATGGTGTCGGCGATCTAGCCTTGAACCTCACAAGCAACTACATCAGTGCCCTTGATGCTGATGGCACGGAAGAAGACTTTGAGGCTTGGTTAACCCATGACATTCAAGTGAGTTATACTGTAACTAGCTTAGCCACAACATTTACTGTTGGTGTAGACAATGTCACAGATAAAGAGCCACCTAGTTCCGATAAATCTTTTAACGATAATATCGATGCTAGAACTCATAATCTGATAGGAAGATTCTATTACGCGAGTGTTTCTACTACCCTTTAATTTTAAGGTCTAAGTTAGTTAGAACCATGGCCAGATACTTGTGATCTGGCCATTTTTATGATCAGACTAGCAAAAGACTTCACCAGTTGATCCATTTTAAGGTAGGCTCTTCTCGATCCTGCTAAATAGAATTCCAACTCTTCTTGCCATGGCAATATCCTAAGGAGTATCAATAAAAACCATAAGATCTATCAAGTCACCGATTTTATCAAATTTTCCAGGAAACCCGATCTCTTTCCATTTTTAACTCTGTGAGATCATTTCTTAGTCTGGGGTTTGACCCGTTTAGCTAGCTTTTTTGAAAGTTTTTCCTAGATTACTTAAGAAGCTTCGATACTCGCTCATGTTTTTGGGCTTCGTAATATATCTATTCGCACCATTTTTGAGCGCTAGACTGATGTCTGCATTACTAGATGAATTTGAAAATACTATAATAACCGGGATTTTCTTGAATGCTGTCTTAGAACGAATGTTTTTTAGAACTTCATAGCCTGTCGTTTCAGGCATGTTCAAATCGAGCAATATGACCGCCGGGTAAGGAACGTTGTTGCTTTTGACAAGCTCAAGAAAGTCGAAGAATTTAGGAAGCTTTTGAAAGTATATGAGTTCGTTAGTTAGAGAAGATTTTTTAAGGTACTGTTTTAGTAATATGTACTCCATGGAGTCATCATCAACTAAAACTATTGCACCATCACTATTATTATCCATAAAACACCTTTCTAAAAGCTTATGCAAACACTAAACTCATTTTCGGATGTTTCAATCCAAATCCTTCCCTTATGATTACGTATGATTTGCTTCGCAATAGCAAGTCCCATACCAGCATTTGTAGAAGAAAAAGAGCCTAATTTTTTTAACAGCAAAAATACTAAGCTCTGGTTTTCAAATGATATAGTAGAGCCTGTGTTCGTTATTTGGATATAGGTGTTAGTATCCCGCTTCATCGCGTTTATTTTAATTTCGAAGGAATTCTTACCAGTATGTAAAAAAGCATTATTTAATAACTTTTTTATTAAGATTTCAAACTGCTCTACATCGACGATTATCGTAATGTCTGACTTTATAAGAACCTTTTCATTTCAATTTTCCATTTGCTCTTTAAAGTCAGATAATATTGGATGGAGTAACTCCTGCATACTAATGGCTTCTTTTGTTAAAGCGGCTCCAGAAATTAAAGCTAGATTTCTGAAATTGTCAATTATGTTCAAACTTTCTAATGAGCACTCCAGAGTATTATCCACTATCTCCTTATCATATGGATTTTGACGTCCATGGACATCACATGAACAGGTATGTCACGAATTTGACTGTCAGCTTTAATTGTTTTAAGAACTTCTATTCCGCTCATGTTAGGTAAGTTGATATCTAGTATCACTACATCCGGATGACTGGTTTTAATGAGTTCGATACCTTGATGAGCATTTTCAGCTATTTCGGTTGAGTATTTTGTTCACACTTTTCTTTTACGACACATGCAAATACGGGGTCATCTTCGATGATAACGACTCTGATTGAGCGGCTATAACGTAATTCCATCCCCAATTGAAAAATAGGATCTGTCTGTAAATTTCACTATTTCTTTTATTTTTGAACCAGGATTTTCTTATAAATAAGATATAGTATCACCATCTGTTTGATATCCATAAAGCTTTCCTAGATAACGATCCCCGCAGCTATATAGATAACTATTGCGATGGTCAGAAGGCTCATACTGTTCAGCCAAGATTATTCCGAGGCGATTGGTAATTTGCATAAGTGAACTATAACTACCAAGAAAAACAGCTCGAGGTTTTAAAGAATGCTTTCTCCATGTATCCCAACTGTTTTTGATCCTTAGTTTTATTATGAATTGTTTACATCGTTGCTCTGGGCATTGTTAATATATTTTAAACTGTTGCAGCTAGGCGGGGCTAGCTGCAGCATTAAAAGTGATGCCCTGTGGTGTGGGGATATAGGATAGTAACATCCTAAATCGAAGAAACGAATATAGAGTCTATCTCGAGAGTCTCTAAAAACTTCATGAGCTCAAGGATATTCTTTTTTGCAGATCCTTCATTTGCCAAACGCAATCTTTTCACAGCCAAAGCGGCATCAGAAAAAGTTGCAACATGACTTGCAACAATTTCCTTCTCCGCAACTTTTTGATTACTTTGGTTCTCGATGATCGTGTACCTGATGCGGGTTGTGACCTTTAAATCAAGTCCGAAAATAGGCTTATCTACATCTATTAATGCAACCTTAAGACTATACTTTCCCGTCTTATTTGTACTTAAATATCCAAAATTACTAAGGGTATCAGAGACTGCTTTTTGAAAATTCTCACTCGATATGTCAGAGGCCCACAAAGGATTCGTCTTCTTTCCTCCTTGAACTTCCTTAACTTCAATAGATCCTGCCAGCTCTTTGTTTGTTTGATATTCTTTGGCATCATTTAGAAACGATGTCATATTTTTTGACTTCGCACCACTTGCACAAGCCTGAAGAAATACAAAGAACGAAATAAAGCAAATAGTAGAAATTGTTTTTTTCATGGCTCTTTACCTCAAATTGAAAAGTTAATATTGTTGAAACAAAGATGTTTGATGGAAAGAAAGATTTTGATTTGTTTTTGGCACAAGCTTGACCTTGATTTGACCGTCACTGGTAAGAAGGTATTGAAAGTCTTTTGAGGGGGATAAGTCGTACATAGCTCCCGTAGCTGGATCGACTATCAACCAGCCAATGAGACCGCCAAAAACGATGTTCCCCAGAATATAGGAAGCATTGGGACTAGTTATCAACGGAAACGAAAATGGTTGATAGCCATTATGGCTAACCTCAACATTATAAGTTTTGCCCCCGAAGTAGCTTCCATCAGATTTCTTCAAGGTTACGTTTATAGGGGATTTTCCTTCTTCGACAACAATCCCTCGCTCATCGGTAATAGTAATTATGGCTTCCTCAGGCTCGGAATGAATCGCATACTGCTGGGATTTTTCGCCGATAATGGTCGCACAGGATTGAGCAAGGAAAAGAAAGGTGATGAATATCGTTTGCATAAATTGTTTCAACATAATGGCCGCCCTTTAAGCAATGACTACTAAAATTACACAGCAATAGTCTTGACAGACTTTGAGTGACGTTAATGGGACGCAAAGGGACCTAAATTATTTCAAAAAAAACTGGATTATGTTTGGCTGGCTTGAAAGCACACAGTTACTAAGACAATACAAATCTGGAAAGCAATTTTGGCAATTAATTGGCGTTTTCAAAAAGCAAGTGTCGCAAGATTAAACCGTTCAGGAGCGTACTGATGAACCCACTTCATCTGTTTGAATTTGCATGGAAATCATTTCAGTATTACTTCATTTGCTGGAAAATACTAGGTTAACCTAGCATTAAATCATTGGTTTTGTACCAATGCCATAAAATCAAGTTGCCCGTAAACCAAGTCTGTGGAATAGTGCCCTTTGCTATTTAACTTTCAACGCGAAATTATGACAAATAATACAAATACAACTGTGGGTTTGGCGCAAGTTTCTCCAATTTGGCTCGATAAAATTGCAACACTTGCTAAGATAAATCAATCTATAAAAATTGCCGCCGATAAACATTGTTCATTAGTCGTGTTCAGTGAAGCATTATTACCCGGTTATCCCTTCTGGTTAGATTTTACCAATGGCGCACAATTTAACTCCCCATTCCAAAAATCCCTTTATGCGCATTATGTTTCTCAATCAGTTGATTTACAAAAAGACGAACTCTCATCGGTATTAGAAACGTGCAAAAAGAATAATATTGCCTGTGTACTCGGCCTCATCGAAAAATCAAACTCCGGGCATAGTGTTTATTGCTCTCTTGTTTATATTAATCAGTCAGGAGAAATTAAATCCGTTCATCGCAAGCTAATGCCTACTTACGAAGAAAGACTTGTATGGGCGCAAGGAGACGGCCATGGTTTGGTTACTCATCCACTGGGCCCATTTACAGTGGGAGCTTTGAATTGTTGGGAAAACTGGATGCCACTGGCAAGAACCAGCTTGTATGCGCAGGGTGAAGATTTGCATATCGCTATTTGGCCAGGCAGTATCAACAACACACAGGACATTACTCGTTTTATTGCGAAAGAGTCACGCTCGTATGTGGTGTCTGTTTCGAGCGTATTTAATGCTGAGCAGATCCAACCGATTATTCCTGAACTCGAAACCGTCAAACAAAATGCTCCAGACATTTTAGCCAATGGTGGCTCATGTGTAGCTAACCCTGATGGCTCCTGGTTACTAGAACCGGTTGTCAATGAAGAAGGAGTCTTTACCGTCGAAATTGATCATCAACGAGTGAGAGAAGAAAGACAAAATTTTGATCCGTGTGGTCATTATTCTCGCCCCGATGTCACCCAGCTTACCGTTGATAAAACCCGTCGAAATATTTTAAACTAATCACTTGCGGACAAATCTCGTACTTCAGATCGTTAAAAGTATCTGACACTGCCCTTTAACTTTCATTGATAGACTCCTTACTGCATAAGTTGTTGGCTTAGAATAAAGGCACCCATAAGTAGGACAAAGATCCCGAATCCTTTTTTTAATTTATTGCCGGGAATGTACTTGGCTATTCGAGCACCAATTAAAATCCCGACAATGGCTATTGCAGCCGTAGTAACTAAGAAAAGCCAGTCGATTTGCAGTTGTCCTAAATCTCCAGTAAATCCTAGTAGAGATTTGACCGTTATAATCATTAATGAAGTGCCTACAGCTTCTTTCATAGGCAACTTAGCTAGCAGAACTAATGCTGGAATAATTAAGAAGCCTCCGCCAGCACCCACAAACCCAGTGACGGCTCCTACTAATAGCCCCTCCAGCATGATAACTGGAATGTTCAATTGCTGTTTTATTGTGACGCTTTCTGAGTCATTACTATCTTTGGGGCTTCGAATCATCGAGTAAGACGCAATCAGCATGATTGCTGCGAAAACAGACATAATCATCTGATCCTTACTAAACTCAAGACTAAAAGCTTCAATTGTTTCGGGTATGGAAGGCATCAGGAATCGCCTTACTAAAAAAACGCCCAGAAAGGCTGGAGCTGCGAAAATCGCACCCACCTTATAATTGACTAAACCTTGCTTCGCATACTGAGCGGCACCTACAGCTGCTGAGAGGCCCACTAAAAAGAGAGAGTAACTGGTAGACAAGTCTGCAGGTAAAGAGAAGAGATACACAAAAGCTGGTACGGTTAAGATAGATCCACCTCCACCTACCACTGATAGTGTTATACCAACAAAAAGAATCGCAATATAAGCTAGTACTTCCATTTAACACCTCCTTGCCCTCTCTACTCCAAGATTAGTGCCAAATGGTATCTATCTAATATCACAAGTAAATGCTGTCCGAAAAATAATTTCATGTTTCAAAAACGTTTAATAATGTTAAATCATATATGATAACTGAATAAATTTAAGATGAGGCCAATTAAATTTAAGTTACTAGAATTTATTGATTTTTAATTTAGGTGGATTTTGGTACGGAATGTGAAGTAATTACACGGAAGCAAATCCATAGTTAGGGAGGCAAACTATGAATGAATATGTAATGGCTCTTTTGGGGGGTGGGTTGATTGGACTCTCTGCGTCGTTATTGCTGCTATTTAAAGGAAGGATTTTCGGAGTATCAGGGATTCTAGCAGTCCTTGTTGCTCCTAATAAGGTAGACTTACCATGGAAGACGAGCATTATTCTCGGTCTAATCATTGGTGGGGCCATTGTGCTGCAATTTCTTCCATCCTCAATGCCGCAATCAGAGATGGATCTTACCAAGGTTATTCCTGCAGGGCTCCTTGTTGGATTAGGGACTCAGTTAGGAAGTGGCTGTACGAGCGGTCATGGCATCTGTGGGTTGAGCCGGTTATCAGTTAGATCACTCATCGCAACTTTAAGCTTTATGGCAGCGGGCATCTTAACTGCTTCCCTTTTCAACTAAGGAGTTTGTAATGAAATTAGTCGTAGCTTTCGCAAGCGCTGTATTATTTGCTTTGGGACTTGGGGTCTCAGGAATGACTAACCCTGACAATATAATTGGCTTTTTGGATATATTTGGTGACTGGCGCCCCGCTCTAATGCTTGTCATGGTTGGTGCCATTGTGGTCCATATGGTCAGTTACAGATTGATCGTTAAAAGGTCAACGCCACTACTACACACAGCGTTTCACCTTCCGACAAGGAAAGATGTTGATAAAGAACTTGTCATCGGATCACTACTTTTCGGAGTAGGGTGGGGGTTAGGTGGGTTTTGTCCTGGTCCAGCTTTAGCATCCTTAGCATCTGCCCAAAGCTCAGTATTCTACTTTGTTGGTTCCATGCTTGTCGGAATAGCTATTTATCACTATATGATAAAGCCAGTACTATTAAGAAGTGCAAAATAAAGGTACTAGAATTTTATGATGAAGCCACTTATACGCTGACATATTTAGGGGCCCTTCGCAAAGTTTTATCAAGCTACAGCGATAGCCTCTAGTGGACCCCCAAATTTTAGCCCCCCTTCCTTGGCCTTTTTATTCGCCTTGAAAGGGTTGGCACACCCCCTCTTATTACAATCATGTTTAGCTTTGCATTTGGTTGAAGAACTTTCTTTTATCCATATAACTTGTCAATAACTGGCTAATATGCCGTATCCCTACAGGCGTATTCGCTTAATTATCTTAGCTAAAGATAGGAACATGGCGTCCGAAGATATAAACGACCCTTGACGTACGATAAATGTCGTAATAATATAGATAGCAGAGTTAATAATGGAGCAGCGATGGAATCTCAGATTAAAGTTACAGACTTAGAATTAACAATCCTTCAAAGGATATGGGTTGCGCATGACGATGCGACGGTTCAAGCCATTGTCGATAGTTGGGAAGATACGCCAAAGCCTGGATACACCACCATCCTAAAGACACTGCAAAAAATGGAGAAGAAAGGAATCGTGGGTCATAGGCAAGATGGCAGGAAATATTACTACCACTCACAGGTGTCGAGAGATCAAGTAACTCGTACTCGACTTGGCACATTAATCGAAAGAGTCTTTTCGGGAGATAAAATTTCTTTCGCGGAGCACTTCATAAATTCGAGTCAGTTTAGTCCAGATGAACTTGCTGATCTAAAAAAACTGATCGCAGACAAAGAGAGGGAAGAAAAGCGATGATTCAAGAATTTTTATCTACCAGTTATGCTAGTTATCTCATTTCTCAAATGGCTCTGATTCCGATCATCTTGCTTTACTTTGTTTTAAGAGTGGATTCAACAAATCCGAATTTTATTCATCGCATTCATAAATCTATCGTCGGGCTTACTTATGCCATACCAGTAATGCTCGTTAGTTTTACGTTCTGGCAGAACACTAATCGGGCTTCGTTAAAAGCAAGTTGGAATACTCCTTCAGAGCCAGCAGGTTATGTAGAATCAGTTCCTCATCTCGTAGCTCAACTACCAGTAGTGCCATCCGGGGAAATGGATTCTTATCCACTGATTTCAGATTTAATCTTTTATTTTGCCGATCTTGTAACTCTATTCTCGATTTTAGGTCTAATGGTTTTCGCAATCAGATGGGTGTTACAGTTATATACTCGCCGTCAATATATTAGGTCTGGTCAAGTTGATACTTTCGCGAATAACATTAAGTTAGTGACCTCTGATTCTGTTGCTGTGCCTTTTGTTGTCGGCATCTGGGATCATCAGATTTTCATCCCTGCGGGAATGGATGAAGAGTCTAGAGAAATCGTTATAGCCCACGAACAGAATCACATTAAACACAACCATCAGTACTGGTCGTTTGCTGAAAGTTTTCTCCGCCATCTGTTTTGGTTCAACCCTATTGTCTTTTTGCTTAGCAAAAGGGGAATTCTTTTGCGAGAATTGGAGTGCGACAAGGCGACTATTAAGCAAGTTGATAAATTTGCTTATAGCAAAGCACTGCTTAGCTCTGCAGAGAAAATAGCAAACTACAATCAGCACATGATGGCACATAGCTGGGTCGATAAAAAAATCCTGAAAAAGAGGATCGATTATATTCTCGGCAAACTTAATCCGAAAACGTCAATGATAACAAAGGTAGCACTTGCTTTTGGTGTAGTCGTTGCAGTGAGCACAGTTGTGGCTATAGGAAACGTTAATGATGAACTGTTGGAAACTGAACTGCTATCAAGAATAAATGCTGAAACTCAACAACTAGCAAACCAACGACCCCTTGTTGATATGAAAGCTGTACCATCTCACTTAATTAAATGTCTCTTGATCCATCAAGATCAAGGTTTTTACGATCACCAAGGAGTTAGCAGTAGGGGCATCGCAAGAGCTTTGTTTCATAACTTTGGTTCGCTTACCACTGGAGGAAAGTTCTTAATTCTTGGTGGATCGACCATGACTCAACAACTGGCAAAATCATTCCTTTCTAACAAAGAGAAGACCTTAAATCGAAAACTTAAAGAGCTAAAAATTGCTCATGTTCTCGAAGTTAATTTTTCAAAGCAGCAGCTTATCGAAATGTATCTGAACAGGGCTTACTTTGGCAGCGGAGCTTGGGGGCTAGTAGAAGCTTCGAAAAAATATTTTAACAGAGAATACCATATGCTAACACTCAATGAGTCGGCGATGCTTGTGCCATTCCTGGATGCGCCTGATAAGTACAATCTAATCAAAAACAAGCAGCTTGCAGTTAATCGTCAAAATAACCTTCTGGAGCGCTTAGGAGGAGGAAGCTAAATATCAGAAGGAAAAATGGTAGAACCGACAATGATCAAGTATCTGCAAAGTGGTGGCCGTACAGGTAGATCGGACGG
Organism: Pseudobacteriovorax sp.; assembly: GCA_050293845.1. Lineage (GTDB taxonomy): Bacteria > Bdellovibrionota_B > Oligoflexia > Oligoflexales > Oligoflexaceae > DT-89. The sequence continues at coordinate 18,100 of JBNKNM010000014.1, forward strand.
AGAGTCCGATCCTTTAAACTCACTTCTTCAAGCCTTGAATCACACCCTGCTGGCATAAATACTCGGCCACTAGAATAGCGCCTTTGGCAGCTCCCGCCTTCGTATTATGGGACAGTAGCACGTACTTAATACCGTTCAATACCTTTTCATCGCGAATACGTCCAATATGAGTGCTCATACCCGCATCCTTATCGCGGTCGATGCGCGGCTGAGGATGGAAGGGGTCTTTATGAACCGTAAAAAAGTTTTCAGGTGCTGAAGGCAAACCTTCTAAAGCGCTGTTAAAATTTTCGTAGGCTTTTGTCGCTGCTGCAGTGGTGACTTCCTTTTCAGTGGCGACAAAAACTGTTTCCGTATGGCCGTCGGTAACAGGTACCCGGGTGCAGGTGCAGCTGACGCCGAAGTTTGCGGCGTTCACAGAACTTCCTTGTAAGGAACCCAGAATTTTTTGGCTTTCCTGCTCGACCTTGGCCTCTTCACCAGGAATATAGGGGACAAGATTATCGATCATATCGAGAGATAATACGCCTCCGTTGCGACCAGCCCCTGAGGTGGCCTGTAATGATGTCATGATAACCCCTTTAACACCAAACTCTTGGTGAAGGGGAGCGAGGGAGCAGGCTAGGCCATAGGTGGTGCAATTAGGAATGGGAACCACAAAGCCCTTCCAGCCGCGATTTTTCTGCTGCTCGGCGATAAGCGTGTGGTGATTTGAATTGACGCCGGGAATCAGTAGCGGCACATCCGTTTCCATGCGGAAGGCGCTGGCTGTAGATATGGTGGGGGTGTGTTGGGCAAATAGCGGTTCCAGCTCACGCGCGGCATCGGATTCAACGGCTGTAAAGATAATATCAAAATCTTTGGGGTTTAAATCTGCAGCTAAAGTGACGTCCATTTGTTTGAACTGTTGGGGTATCTCTTCGTTCTGCCACCAATTGATTTGTCCCGATGGGGTCTTGATAGCATCTTCATACTTCTTACCCGCTGATCGAGGCGAGCCGGCGAGAGCTTTAACCGTAAACCAAGGATGATTGTCGAGGGCTGTGAGAAATTGTTGGCCAGCGATCCCGGTGGCTCCAACTACCGCTACATTGAGTTTCATACGAAGTTTCCTTTACTCCAAATCAAGTTCAGTCAGTTTGCTATTTCGTTCCCTAGCATGGTTTGACAATTTGATCCACAGAGTAAATATATGTCAATAAAGCTTACTAACTAAAGAGGAATGATGTTACCGAAACTATGCCAGAAGTTTTTACTTGATCATATTGTTGAGCAAAGATTTAAGCTCGTCCTCTTGGTAGCGAATAAATATAGTCTTACATCGTTCTACATTCCAAAGACCCGGTGGCATTCCTTTTTGCTTTTTGATTTCCGATCTGCGGGCCACATAGATCTCTCCAGCGAGGTCGCTCTTATACTTCGAATAATGAATCGCCAGGATCGCGCCAGCGCGTAAGAGATCTTCCGGTATGCTCGCTTTAATATCCTTGCTAGCGGGGATAATCACGTGACTACCGGCGGTACCTGCGGTATGCAGCCAGTAGTCATTGGCTTTGGCACTTTTAGTAAGCTCGTCATTTTCACGGGGGCCTTTACCCACTAAAATACGGTGTCCGGAGGTGCTCAGAAACTCCTTGAACGGCTTGGCAACTATAGCTGGGGCGCTATTTGATGAACTTTGCTGGGATACTATTTTGTACTTGTTTTCAAGAAAGCGAATGTCTTGCTCGGGGCACAGGGTCTCAAGGGAAGCCATGTCTTGTTTCAGTTGGTCAATGTCGCGCTGATTGTCGGCAATAATTTTTAGACCCATGGCGCGGGATTTTTTAAGCTTTTTAGCTTTAATAAAGTAAGATTCTATGTTCGATCCGAGGTTTTTCTCAGGATCTAGAGCGATGCTTATGGGAAGCTCCTGACCGCTATATTCCGGACTTAACGTCAGCTCAAAATCACCAGGATTAACCATATAGGCGAACGACTGCAGCAGATGAGCTTGGGTCTCAAGTTGTTGAATACCCTCTGCAGAAGGGAGCTTTACCTGCTGTTTTTCCAGAGATTTCTGAAATAACTTTAGCTTGCGCCGTAATTTTTGTTGCAATAAGCGCTGCTCCTTCGGAAGTAAGGAATCGGAAGCTTGGTCTTGGGAATCAAGATCGGAAGATGCGCTGAGCTCGTTTCCTGGCAAGGTGTTAAGGAAGCCTTCAATCAGGCTTTCCTTAATGGATAGGAAGCTATCTTGCACCTGTTGGTAACTAGGATCGGCAGACTGCTTTTTCGTAAAAGTGCCTTTTGTACCCCAGCGCATAATGATGGTATTGGTCGGATCTATCAGCGCTAGCTCAGGGGGGCGGCTTTTAGCTAGCCGCAGCCAGAAAGTTTGCCCCTGGGAATATAGGGTCAGCCACAGGTCTCCATTGCTATCATTTTTTTGTATAGCTGAAATGGTCGCGCCACGGCAGTGCTTGCGGATGGCGTTGACCATACCGCCTGTGGGCGCTAGATTGCTGGGCTTTTCCAGTTCCAGCCGCACTCCAAAAGATGTCTGACGGATATCTAAGACAAGATAGAATTTTTTGACACCAGTAGTTTTATACGGCAAACCAGAAAAACTGGCTTGGAAAATATAAATAGGCTCTTTACCTTGCCAGCTCTTTACCGTTCTGATTTTTATATGGGATAGTTTCAACTTTGTCTCCAGATTCTGGGTTTGCAGACTTTTCTATGATAGGGCGACCGAAATCGCCGGTAGCTAAAGCTGCTTTGCGGAGCGTTTCGGTAATATAACCTTGCTGATACATCATTTCAATGATGTGTCGGTAGCGCTGGTGTCCAAAATCCGTTAGCGATTTTTTGCGCAAACCACTTGACCAATTGTTAGGACTAGGAATGACTAATGCTAGGTTGGCGCTTTGCTGAATGGTCAGCAGCTCGGGAGATGTATCATAGTAGTGCTCCGCAGCCTCTTTAACACCAAATACACCGTCACCAAACTCCACAAGGTTTAAATACCATTCTAGAATTTTATCCTTCTCCAGCAAGGCCTCCAGCAGTAAAGCGCCGATGAGTTCGCGAAATTTACGAATGATGGTTTTCTCTGGATTGAGAAAAGCCATCTTTACCACTTGTTGGGAAATGGTGGAAGCTCCGCGTACATAGCGCCCATGTTTAAGGTTTAGCTTTATACTGTTAATAATTTCGATGGTATCGATACCCCAATGCTGATAAAAACGGGCGTCTTCAGAGACGATAACAGCATTGATGAAATGGTAGGATACTTTTTCGATCTCAACCCAATGATTCTTTTCTTTGGGGCCCAATGTGAATAAAGTCTCTCCTTCTTTAGGCCAACGGGTGACGACTATCGGCCCATTCATCAACTGCCAAACAGGAGGCAGCATCAGGAAAAACAGCAAAGCCGTACTAGCAACGATGCTAATAAGGATAGATTGTCTTTTACTCAGTCTAATCCTATTCCAACTCAATAGTCAGGACCACCCATAGTTAGAAGGTCATTCGTACCTGCTCGTTTTGTAATTTTTGCAATGACTGGTAAAAGCCATCGTTTAGGTCAACTTTTCTATGGGGTGCACTAATCTTCACCCGAGACTTTCCATACAGCAGGTTTAGCTTAATTGGTGTTGCGCCAGGGTTTTCCCTGAGAAGCTGCGAGACTTTTTTAAGTATATCGATCTTTGCGGCAATTTCAGCTTGGTCGTTGGTATTTTTTGTATCGCAAATGCGAATATCGATTTCCGCTTTTTTTATAAGTTCCCGACGAACATCTTCCAAGGGGGCAAGGTGTTCGATTTTAAGGCTAATGGAGGTTCCATCATAGCTTTTGGAAATACTGGCTTTAGCCACAACCAGAGTGCTGGCGGCAGGGAACTCATCGGGAATGTCCTTTTCGAACATGACACCTTCCCAAGATCCGGTATCGTCCTCAAGCTGAATGTAGGCCATTTTCTTGTTATTCTTGGTAAAACGCTCAGAAATCCCTGTCAGGAAAGCCACCATACTGAGTTCTTTTTTGCCGACAAACTTGGGAATATCTTTTACTTTTACCTGTCCAAAGCGCTTGGCATCTTGTTGAAACAGATTAATGGGATGGTCACTTAAAAAGACACCCAGATTTTTCTTTTCCCGGAGCAACCACTCTAAATGACTAATCTGTTTGTTGTTACGTCGTATCGTGGCTTCAAACTGGGCCACGTCCAGCATGTTGTCTTCGACGTCATCATCGGCAAAAAGCAGAACCTGACCCGTTGATTGATTGCTGTGGTGACTTTCAGAAAACTTGACCATCTCAGGGATGGCCTCGGTGATAGCATCGCGGGAAGCGCCAAAGGAGTCGAAGGCCCCCGCTTGCACCAGCAGTTCGAGGGTTTTTTTACCAACCCTCTGGAGGTTTACCCTTTTGGCCAAATCGGTTAGTGACGAGAAGTGACCGCTATTTTCCCGCTCCTTGATAATGGCTTCTATGGAGCTGCCTCCAATTCCTTTAATAGCGGCTAAGCCATATCCGACACTGCGGGGACCAGGAACATCAAACTCAAGCTTGCTGCGATTAATATCAGGAGGGTAAATCTGAAATCCCATCCTTTTGCATTCGGCGATATAACGAATAATTTTATCGGTATTATCCAAATCGCAGGTCATGATTGCAGCCATAAACTCTTCAGGGAAGTAGGTTTTAAGGAAGGCTGTCTGATAACTTACTAATCCATAAGCGGCGGAATGGGATTTATTAAATCCATAAGCGGCGAATTTCGCCATCAGCTCGAATAGCTCCTCAGCGATGTCCTCATCGACATTATTGTTACGACATCCCGAGATAAAACGCACCTTTTGCTTGGCCATCTCTTCCGGTTTCTTTTTACCCATGGCGCGACGTAGTAAATCGGCTTCGCCAAGGGAGTAAGAGGCAAGGCTGGCAGCAATTTTTTGTACCTGCTCCTGATAAAGAATGATACCGTAAGTGTCATTGAGGATTGTTTCCAGGCTGGGGTGAAGGTATTCAATTTCTTGACGTCCATGCTTGCGCTCAATAAAGTCGTCGACCATGCCCGAACCTAAAGGGCCGGGACGGAACAGGGCGACGACAGCGATGACATCCTCGAACCGAGATGGCTTCAACTTGCTGAGAAGGGCTTGCATTCCAGAACTTTCTAACTGGAATATCCCAATGGATGCTGCTGAAGAAATTAAATCGTAAACAGGCTTTGATTCAATGTCAATGGATTCGATATTGAATTCAGGGTCTTTTGAAGCTCTGATCAGCTTAACGGCTTTTTGGATCACGGTCAGAGTTTTCAAACCTAGAAAATCAAACTTAACGAGGCCGACCTTTTCAGCATTTTTCATTTCATACTGAGTGATCAAAGAACCATCTTCTAATTTGTAGACGGGAACATAATTTTCCATTCCTCCCTCGGAAATGACAACACCAGCAGCGTGAACTGAGGTGTGACGACTCATTCCTTCCACTTTAAGGGCAAGGTGGACCATTTGCTCGATGAGCTCATCTCTTTTGGCTTCTTCTAAAATGCGGGGTTCACGTTCCAGCGCATCCTGTAGCTTGATATCAAGTTCATTGGGTATAAGCTTGGCGATACGGTCGACGCGACCATAGCCCAGTTCCAGAACCCGCCCCACATCGCGCAGGGCTGCCTTCGCCTTCATTTTTCCAAAAGTGGTAATCTGGGCCACGTTATCGGCACCATATTTACTTGTTACATAGTCGATCACCTCATCGCGTCGCTCTTGGCAAAAATCGACATCGAAATCAGGCATCGAGACCCTTTCGGGATTTAAGAAGCGTTCAAAGATGAGGTTGAATTTGAGCGGGTCGAGATCGGTAATTTTGAGGGCATAAGCGACCAGGGAACCGGCGCCTGATCCCCTACCGGGGCCAACAGGAATATCGTTATTCTTAGCCCAGTTGATGAAGTCCTGGACAATGAGAAAATACCCGGGAAAACCCATTTTTGTGATGATGCCGGTTTCGTAGTCCAAGCGCTCCCAGTATACCTTTTCTTGCTCTGGACCAAATTCCTTACCATACATGGGACGTAAGTGATCCAAGCGCTCAGCGAGGCCTTCTTTTGCAAACCTGATCAAGGCATCATCTATGCTTTCGTCATCTTCCAATTCAAATTTTGGGAGAAAGTATTGACCAAAATCAAATTCCAGATGGCACTGATCGGCAATGGTAGCTATGTTGTCCAAGGATGCCGGCCATTGTTCATACTTGGCAAGCATTTCCTCATTTGAAAAAAGATGAAAGTGAGCGGTCCTATTGCGATTGGCAAGGTTGGATATTTTAAGGTCGTTCTTAACTGCGGTTAAAACTGCATGGGCTTCGGCGTCATCCGGGGTAAGATAATGGCTGTCGCAGGTGGCCACTAAAGGGAGGTCAAAGTGATAGGCACAGGCGACCAGAAACGGTAGCAGTTTCTTCTGTGCTGGGAGTTCATTATCGATAAGTTCAATATAGTAATTGCCCTGACCCACAGCAGATTCCATAAATGTAACATGTTCCTGTAGAGCTGCTATAATATCTTGGGTTTCGGGGCTTGGCGTTTTCAAACAGGCTATAGGATCTTTGCTATGCTGTACCAGTGTGGCGACCAAACTGGCAAACTCGCCCTGCAGGCAGCTTGAAAGGGCGATGATTTGGTCACCGTTTTTCTGTAAGGCCGATGCTGGAGCTATGGGCACCTCACTGGCTTGCTGGCCCTGGAGGTAACCGGACGAAACTAAGCGGCAGAGATTGCGGTAACCTTCAAGGTTTTTACCAAGAATCACCAGATGATAGGCACTGGATTTTTGCCCGTCCTGGCCTAGCACTTTCTGGCTTGTAGGAACCCCTTCCCAGTAGATTTCGGCTCCCAGAATCGGTTTTATACCGGCATCTTTGCACTTCAAATAAAATTCAATGGCGCCAAACATGTTCCCATGATCCGTTAGGGCTAGGGCCTCGTGGCCCTGCTCCTTAACTTTTTTGATCAGGTCTGAAATGCGGTTGGCACCGTCTAAAAGCGAGTATTCTGAATGAACATGGAGATGGGCTAGGCGTCTTGGATTTAGATTATTTTCATTTTCATGTGTCATTTATTCCCATTCGATGGTTGCTGGCGGCTTTGTCGTTATGTCATAAACTACCCGGTTAATGCCATCGACCTTTCTTACAATTTCATCTGATACTGTAACTAAAAATTCTACTGGCAAGTCACTGACGCCGGCTGTCATTCCATCTGTAGCTGCTACAGCGCGTAGAGCACAGGTCCACTGATAGGTACGGTTATCTCCCATTACCCCGACAGTTTTGACTGGTAAGAGCACAGCAAATGCTTGCCAAATACTGTTATACAGACCTTTTTCACGAAGTTTAGCAATAAAAATATGGTCTGCTTCCTGTAGAATCTTTACCTTTTGCTCTTCAATTTCGCCAATAATCCTAACAGCAAGTCCAGGGCCGGGAAACGGATGTCTACCGACTAGCTCTTCTGGTATACCTAAGCTACGACCAATCAGCCTAACTTCATCTTTAAAAAGGTAGCGAAAGGGTTCCACTAAGTCGAGGTGCAATCTTTCGGGAAGACCGCCCACGTTATGGTGGCTCTTTATAACCTTAGATCCTGCTCCATGTCCCGCTGACTCGATAACGTCAGGATAGAGGGTGCCTTGGCCCAGGTGGGTAAATACCATGTGAGTTTTGGCGTAGGTTTCGAACTCTTCGATAAACTTACGACCAATGATTTTTCTTTTTTGCTCAGGATCGGAAACCCCTTTGAGGGCCTTATAAAATTCTTGGGCTCGTTCTAACACGACTAGGTTTATACCCATAGCATTAATCTTTTCAGTTACCCAGGATGCTTCGTTCTTTCGTAACAGCCCGTGATCTACGAATACCGCTGTGACATTGTCATGTCCCAGGGCTTCCGTCATGAGCGCGACGGCTACGGTGGAGTCAACCCCTCCCGAGACAGCCATAAGAACCTTACCATCACCTACTGTATCCTTTACGTATTGACGAGTTGCCGCAACGACATCTTTGGGTTGCCAATTCAGGGGTGCATTACAGATAGACTCGGCGAATATTTCTAGGACTTCTTTGCCGTGATCGGAATGCTGTACCTCTGGATGGAACTGCAAACCAATATAAGGTAGCTCTTTATGGGCAATCGCAGCAACCACACCATCGGCTGTTTTACCGATAATGGTGAAGGAGTCGGTTAAATTTTCAACATCATCCCCATGGCTCATCCATACTGTCTGCGAGGTGGGTAGCTTGTTGAGGGCATGGGAAGCCCAGCAGCCAGCAGAATAATCGAGAATGAGCTCGGCTTTACCATATTCCCTTTGGTTGCCGCTTCTGACAGTACCACCAAACTCTTTACTTAGCATTTGCATGCCGTAGCAAATGCCAAGAATCGGCTTCTTACTGGCAAGTATCCATGGGGGAAGATGACGTGATCCATCCTCAATTACCGAGTCAGGTCCTCCGGAAAGAATGATACCATGAAACTCAAAATCCTCTGGGGGTTGCTCAGCAATGCCGTCAATAATCTCAGCATAAATGCCCACTTCCCGTAGTCTACGGGCGATCAGAAGGGTATACTGAGAGCCGTAATCTAAAACTAAGATCCCATGGTGCATGGGGCGATTGACAGAATGGTGATGCATATTAAGTCCTCTTTTTGATACTGTTAGTCCAGTTTGTAGTTGGGCGCTTCACGGGTGATGTAAACGTCGTGGACATGGCTTTCCCGAAGCCCGGCGGAGCTAATTTGTATGAATTCGGCATTCTTGCAGAGTTTTTCAATCGTTTGGGCACCAATATAACCCATGGCGGCGCGGATACCTCCTACCAATTGATACATGGTATCGCCAAGGGAGCCCCGATAGGGTATGCGGCCTTCGATGCCTTCAGGTACCAACTTGCCCGTATCTTCAACATCGCCCTGGAAATAACGATCCTTACTGCCTTTCTTCATGGCACCTAAGCTTCCCATACCCCGATATTGCTTATAGCTTTTGCCCTGGTAAATGATGAGTTCACCGGGAGCTTCGGCGGTACCAGCAAACAAGGAGCCAACCATGACAGTTCCCGCTCCCGCTGCTAGTGCCTTAACAATATCACCGCTAAATTTAATACCACCATCGGCGATGACGGGAATACCGTGCTCTTTAGCTGCTGCAGCGCAGCTACTTACAGCCGTAAATTGGGGCACACCAATGCCAGCAACGATCCTTGTGGTGCAGATACTACCAGGACCTATGCCTACCTTAACGGCATCGATCCCCGCTTCTATAAGGGCTAAAGTCCCTGCAGGGGTGGCCACGTTTCCTGCGATGAGGTCAAAGTTACCACTTACTTTTGCACGTACTTGTTTAACGGCATCAATGACTCCTTGGCTATGGCCATGGGCTGTATCGATGACCAAAACATCAGCTCCGGCATGAACCAGAGCTGCAGCTCGTTCAAGAAAATCACCACCAGCACCAATCGCAGCCCCTACCAAAAGGCGTCCGGCCTTATCTTTTGAGGCCATGGGAAATTGCTTCGCTTTGCGGATATCTTTTACCGTATACATGCCGAGTAGAGCACCATCGCCACCCATGACTGGTAGCTTTTCGATGCGGTGCTTGTGGAGAATTTCGACGGCTTGATCTGGAGTTGTCTTTTCATCAGCAGTAATGACAGCCTCGGTCATAACCTCATCGACTTTTTTGGTCAGATCCCTTTCAAAACGGAGATCACGACCAGTAATGATACCGACCAAGCGACCGTTATCAACGACAGGAAACCCTGAGAAGTTGACTTCGTCCATGATCTGCATCACTTTGGAAAGGGTATCGCTAGGGCTTACCGTTACCGGATCGGTAACCATGCCAGACTCGCTTTTTTTAACGCGCTTGACATCGTGCGCCTGCTCTTCAATTGACTGATTTTTATGAATAATTCCGATACCTCCCGACTGTGCCATAACAATGGCGGTGTCAGCTTCGGTAACGGTATCCATGGCAGCGGATATGATGGGAGTTTTCAGTCGGAGGTTTCTAGTGAGCTGCGATTCGAGATTAGCTTGATGGGGAAGAACGGATGATTGTTGAGGGAGCAGAAGGACATCGTCGTAAGTAAGTCCGAGCGGTAGCGCTTCCTTGGGGTTATAGGTCATGATAACCTCCTCATATGAAAAGATGTGCTGTTATCGGAGTATGTTTCCATTTTCTACTGCGTCAAAAGGGTAGATCAATTTAAGGGGGGATAGTACCACTATTGGAGGAGCCTGCCAAGCTAGTTTTGTAGTTATTTGAATAGAATCACCTGAAAACTTGTTTAATGTTTTTGACCGCAGAAAACTAGAAAACACGACCACCATTGGATCACAATTTGCGTATGATCTAGGGGCATTTGTTGGTAAGTTCTGCAAAGCCTTTAAGGCTGGCTACTTCCTTTGCATGATGGCCAAGTACTGACTAAGCAGGAATAGCTTACTAAAAAATATTACTCAGCAATATTATTACTATAGACGCACGAGGTCATATAAAGTATGTCATCAAAAATTGTTGCCGATGAGATCAAGAAAAGACGGACATTCGCCATCATCTCACATCCAGATGCCGGGAAAACCACTATGACAGAAAAGCTATTGCTTTATGGTGGAGCTATTAAAATGGCAGGGAGTGTCAAAGCGAAACGATCGAAAAAGTTTGCAACCTCCGACTGGATGGAATTGGAAAAGCAGAGAGGGATTTCTGTGACCTCCTCTGTCATGAATTTTCCCTATAGTAAACATGAAATGAATCTGATCGATACCCCAGGCCATGAGGACTTTTCTGAGGATACTTACCGCACACTGACAGCTGTAGATAGTGCCTTGATGATCTTAGACTGTGCTAATGGAGTGGAAACACAGACGAAAAAGCTATTTGAGGTTTGTAGCCTCAGGCATATGCCTATCGTAGCTTTTATCAATAAGATGGATCGAGAGGGAAAAGATCCTTTCGACCTCCTCGAGGAAATTGAAAATACCCTGGGGATCGCTGTTAGTCCTGTGACCTGGCCCATTGGTATGGGGGAGCGGTTTCGGGGGGTGTACCACCGTATTGAGAAAAAATTGTTGATCTATGAAAAAAATGCCGAGCGGTCGCGTCCGGTTCCCATAAAAGATCTCAGTGTTAATAGCCCTGAACTCATGGAAGAACTGGGAGAGGAGCTAGCAGAAACTTTGCTGGCAGAACTGGAGTTACTGGATGGGGCTGGTGACCAGCTCGATCTGGATCGTTATCGCAAAGGAGAGCTAGCTCCTGTCTTTTTCGGTTCCGCGCTCAATAACTTTGGTGTTGAGCCCTTGCTCAATGGCTTGGTCGCATTTGCTCCTGCCCCCTTACCAAGGGAAGCTACCGAGCGTGTGGTCGATCCCTTCGAATCAAAGTTTTCAGCGTTCATTTTTAAGATCCAGGCAAATATGGACCCTGCACACCGGGATCGAGTGGCCTTTATGAGGATCTGCTCGGGCAAGTTTGAGCGTGGTATGAAAGCACATATAGTACGCCTAGGAAAAGAGCAACGCTTGGGTCGTCCGACACAGTTTATGTCGCAAGATCGCAGTTTAGTGGATGAGGCTTTCGCGGGGGATATTGTGGGCATTCATGATCCTGGAGTTTTCAAAATTGGCGATACCCTATCTGAAGGGGAAAAACTACACTTCACCGGGGTACCGATTTTTGCTCCGGAACATTTCGTCCGGGTGATGCTGAAAGACCCTCTAAAATCCAAGCAGCTTAATAAGGCTTTGGACCAACTTTCTGAAGAAGGTGCTGTTCAAGTCTTCCGACCTATCAACAATAATGATCAGATCTTGGGTGTGGTCGGGGTTCTCCAATTTGATGTGGTGCAGTATCGGATACTTCATGAATATGGTGTGCAGGTAACATTTTCGCGCTTAGCACACAGTGCAGCCCGCTGGATATTCAGTGCTGATCAGGATTCCTTGGATGAGTTTGTACGCGCACAAAGTCACCTTATTTGCCTCGATCAACATGGGGACAAAGCTATTCTGCTAGACGATCTATGGCGTCTTAATTTTCTCAAGGAGCGGTTCCCCAAAATTGAGTATCAATCTACCTCTGAGAAAATATAGAGGCTTAGACTATGGATCATATTCTTGTATGTGGAACATTGCTACAAGCTTTGGAGCACCATGGGGAACCAAAGCTAGAGCTTAAGGAAAATGCCGCTCTATTAATCAATAGTGCCGGCATCATCGCTGAAATCGGTATGAAGGAAGAGCTCATCAGCAAAGCGCAGCAAGTTTTCGATTACGGAGCTGCCCTCATCATGCCAGGCTTTATTGATACCCATGTCCATTTTCCCCAGATTGATCTCATTGGGGCTTACTCGGGCGCGCTTATTGAATGGCTCGATGAGCATACTTTTCCCCACGAAATGCAATTTAACGAAGATCTGACCCTGGCGACAAAGGCAGCACAGAGATTTTGCGAGGAACTTTATGCCAATGGTACAACCTTAGCTGGTGTATTTGCCTGTTCTAAGGAAGAGGCCAGCAACGCGTTATTTGAAGCGTTTGCCAGGACAGGGGGGCGGCTGATTTCAGGGAAGATCAGCATGAACCAAAATGGGCCGAAAGCCTTGCTGGATCAGCTGGATAGTGATCTCGAGTCTTCTCACCGCCTTGCTCTGAAGTGGCATGGATGGGAGGGTCGTATCAGCTATGCTTTTAGTCCGCGATTTGTTCCCAGTTGCACTCCAGACATGCTAGCCGAAATTGCTAAACTGCGTTTGCGGCACCCCGGTACCTACATGCAAACCCATTATGCAGAAAATCTTGAGGAATTGAACTGGGTCAAAAGCCTTTTTCCAAAAGCCCAAGACTATCTCGCTGTTTATGAATCCTTTGGCCTTATCGACTCGCGGGCGATTCTAGCCCATTCTATTCATACCAGCTCGTTTGAAAAAGAACGGTTGGCAGCAAATCAGGTGACTATTGCCCATTGTCCCAGTTCGAATCTGTTCCTAGGTAGTGGTCTGTTTAGTTGGTCCGAGCACCGGGGAGCGGGTATAAATGTCACTTTAGGCACCGATGTTGGAGCAGGCACCAGCTTTTCCATGTGGCAAACTATGGCAGAGGGTATCAAGATTAGTAAGTTGCGCGACCAGCAAATTCTTCCTGATGAGATGATCTATGGAGCGACCCTTGGTGCTGCAAAATCATTGGGTTTAGGGGACCGAATCGGTTCTCTGGAGATAGGCAAGCTTGCCGATTTGCAAATTATTGATCCCCATCGCAAGGACCTACTCGCCCACCGTTTGCGGTATTGTGAGTCGCCCCGGCAGATGGCTAGTGCCCTGATCTTCTTAGCGGACGATCGAAATCACCTAGCGACCTGGGTGCAGGGTCGGCAAGTTTGGAGCCGTTCCTCCTAGCAAGCGATGAATTCCTTATTCCCGGGCCCAGTCTCGACTGGCAGTTACGGCCTTTTGCCAATGAGCTAAATAGTGAGTGCGCACTTCCTCTGTTAGCGAGGGATGGAAATTAGCATCTTTTTGCCACATGGCAGCGATGTCTTGCTCACTTTGCCAGAATCCAGTAGCTAAGCCAGCAAGGTATGCCACGCCGAGGGCTGTGGTCTCCAAAATCTTGGGACGCAAAACATCGGTATCGAGTATATCGGACTGGAACTGCATGAGAGTTTTATTGCTGGAAGCCCCTCCATCCACGCGAAGCTCTTTTATACAAAATCCAGCATCGGACTCCATGGCACGCAGGACGTCATGGGTTTGGTAGGCGATAGCTTCTAAAGCCGCTCTAGCTATATGGCCCCGATTTGATCCACGGGTCAGGCCCAAAATAGTACCCCTGGCGTACTGATCCCAGTAGGGGGCCCCTAATCCCACAAAAGCAGGGACTAAATATACACCGCCATTATCTGATACACTTAAAGCTAATTTTTCTACCATGGGGGATGATTCGATAATTTTCAACTCATCACGTAGCCACTGGACGATAGCTCCTCCCACAAAAATACTGCCTTCCAGAGCATAGTGGACCTGATCCTTGATTTTCCAAGCGATTGTGGTAATCAACTTGTTTTCCGACTTGATAGGTTTAGTGCCTGTATTCATCATGAGAAAGCAGCCTGTGCCATAGGTATTTTTAGCCATGCCTTTTTCGGTGCACATTTGCCCAAACAATGCTGCGTGCTGATCTCCAGCAATACCGGAAATGGGGATGGGTTTGTCAAACAGCTCAGGGTCTGTTTCCCCAATAACTTCACTGGATCCTTTCACATGGGGCAAAAGGCTTGATGGAATGGTGAGGGTGTCGAGCAGTTCTTCATCCCATTTCTGCTCAAAAATATTATAAATCATGCTGCGCGAAGCGTTGGTAGCATCGGTAGCATGGATCTTGCCACCGGTAAGGTTCCAGATCAGCCAAGAATCGACGGTACCAAATGCCAGGTGCCCCGCCTCGGCTGCTTCACGGGCTTGAGGAACATGGTCCAAGAGCCAGAGGATTTTGGAGGCAGAAAAATAGGCATCAATTACCAAACCGGTCTTATTGCGAATTTGTTCTTCGACCCCTTTTGCTTTTAATTGATCACAGATTCCTGCTGTGCGGCGATCTTGCCAAACGATGGCATGGGATATTGGTTTTCCGGTCCTTCTATCCCATAGTATTGTGGTTTCCCTTTGATTCGTTATGCCGATGGCCTTGATATGGTCGGCACCGCCGACATGTTTTACAACCTCTTGGGCACAGCGAAGCTGGGATTCCCAGATTTCCATAGGGTCGTGTTCGACCCAGCCTGGCTGCGGGTAAATTTGCCGAAACTCGCGTTGGGAAATAGCCTTGATAGAGCCGTACTGATCAACAATTAAGGCTCTTGAGCTAGTGGTACCTTGATCAAATGCTAGAATATACTCACTCAATGTTCCCCCCTCCCTTTGCTAGTTTTATTTTTTGCCAAACTACCAGATTTTTAATGGGAGTGCCATCTGTGATAGCAGCACAGGGGGAGGAGATGTCTGCCAAGTTTAGTATTGTACGGTCAATGAGAGTATTCCGTCCCTACGCTCGTGATGAATAAAGATCTTTTCCCATTCGGACTGATAGGGGATAGCTATAGAGAGCTGCGCCTCCATTTTTTTCTTCAAAGTCTGCAAATTTACCATCACCTGATCAGTACATTCGTTAATCCATGAGGCCCCCTTAATGTAGGGGATAAATTGGCAACAAAATATTTTTTCATCCTTAAAAAGAAGGTAGCAAGAAAGTTTGACTCCCCAAAGGTTTAGGCGGGGTGTTTCGTATAGACGTATGCTATGCTGATCGTCCATACTACCCTTGGATTGTCTGCCTAAGTCCGAAGTGAGAAAGTCTTTTTCACAAAGGTTCCAAGAGATAGATAAGCTATTGTGTAAAGGGATGGCTACCATGATCGTCCTACTAGTCCAATTTAACCGAGTATATGGGCTCCAGGTAGCTTTCATACTCCTTCAGTACAATTTGAGGAAGCCCTCCATGGCCATGTACCTTGTTTTCTATAGCCCTGCCAAATGCTACTGGAATTTCTTTTTTCACGCGATATGCTGTCATTCCCGGTCGATAGCCAAACTCTTTGTGGCGTGCAACTTGTAGACCCCGGAATAGACTATTTGCATTGTGCTGGGAACTCGCGATGGCTTTAGCAGTTGTATAGAAATTTGACTGACCTGGTACGCCCCCGAAAATAACCTTCCCCTCTTTTAAAACAATTTGCCTATATTTATCAACTCCAGGATATAATCCCTCTCCTTGTAGGGACTTTGCGAATCGTATCAGCTCAGATGATGCTTGATCAGTTTGTGTTCTTACCGTTTTACGAGCGGATGTTACTAAAGCCGATCCCGAATACTTCAATAAGGAGCGCAGACCCCATAGGTCAGGAAGTGGTCTCAGATCTTCCAAGGTATCAGCAGCAATAGTCATAAATGCTCCGGCATTATGACGGAAATCAGCAGCTTCCTCAAGTGTATTGAAAGGTCTGCTTAAAGGTCCAATACTGTCATCAGCGACTGTACCTGTTGGATCTGTATGGTTGAGACTACTATTGGCAGCATAGGAGTAAAGGTTACATTCAGGGGGACTTTGTATACATAGTGCAGGCGAGCTTAAAAACAAAGGGTCAGGACTTGTAAAACGACCTGATGAGGAATCAAGATCCCTTAATCCCAGTCTCACAAAACCAGTGAAAGTATCCCTCGACTTTTCCGTATAATCCCAAAATTCAGATTCAGTAAGGTCATCTAAGCGATTTCCATAAGGATCAGACCAATTACTACCATCTAAACGGGAGCCACGACTGTCGCTTAAAAGTAAACGAAATTGCCCGTTCTTGAGGTAGCCAATAGCAATGTTATTGATCCTAACTATTTCGAAGAGCGCGCCGTCTTTTACGGTGTAGTCATCAATCCAGGCTAGCTTATCACCATGGGCATCTGTTTTAAGGATGCGCTGTCCCGTTTCATCATAGAGATAACTGATGCTATTTGATCCCTTTATAACCGTGCTTATTTGGTTTTGGGGTCCATATTGAAATATCATATCATTCAGGGATGAAAGGCGCCCCTGCGCATCAAAGGTGTAGCTATGGGAACCGATTTTAAATCCATGCTGTAGGGTTTCTATGGGATAGGTTTGGTAGTTCTGGCTATGCTCGGTGTTGAGTCCATTAGCATCGTAAGCATAGGATGCTCTTTGAGAGCCTTCATTGACTTCTGTTAGAAAACCTCTGGAATTATAGTGATAGTTTCTTTCTAGATCATTTACCGACTCTCTTTCAATAAGGCCACGACTGTTTTTAGTAAGCAAATAACAAGAAGAATCGACACAGTGGCCTGTGTATTCATAATTTAAGGGGTCATAGAAAAATTCTATCTTATGACCCAAGTCATGAAAAATATCAATTGATGAGACTTGGTTAAGGCTGTTATAGTGCACTTGTAGAAGCTCAGTAGCACCGAGCTTTAGCTTTGCAATGCGGCCATAATTATCGTAGATCCACTCTTTGCTAACAGAAATATCTTTTCCATTAGTAAGTTCTAGATTGGCAATGTTAGTTTTTACTTCGCCGCTATCATAGTAATGAAATGTTTCAGTCAGTATAGCAAAATCAGAAATTTCCGTACGTTTTACTTGCAGCTTTTTATTAAGGGAATACTGGAAGGTTTTTGTAAAGTCATTACCAGTTACTTGGCTTAATAAACCCTTTTGTCCTGGAATCTTAAGGGGAGGATGAGTGGTATGACCATCGTAGTCATAGCGGACATAAGCTTGATTCCCATCACTTGTTAGCGACTCTTGAATAATCCTGCCAATGCTATCATAACTTATACTTTTGGAAGCATAAGTGTGACCATTTTTATCAAGAAGGTCCACGTTTTCTAGAAGATCGGTTCCGGCTCTATATGCATACTGGATACCTCCGATATCATCGCGAAATACGCGACTTTTGCGGCCAAATTCATCATATTCGACAATATGCTGACTGCCATGAGGCAACGCTACCAAGTTGAGCTTTTGATCAGCATCATAAGCAAAGTGATAGCTATATCCGTCTTCGTCCGTAAAGCTTGTGACTTCATCTTGCGGCCCCGTGGTGAGCGAGGTACGGTAAAGCCTATTCTCGATGCTGGTAGTGATAAGGTTTTGACCAGAAATTTGAAATATTTTTTCAATACTCCGCTTTGAATCAGCATCGATGTAAATGTCAAAACTTAAAACTCCCAAAGAGTTTTTTTCTTCCTCAGCGATCATTTCATCATCTGGAAAATAGTCCGTCATAAGATCGGGAAGACTGCTGATAGCCAACGGCCGGTAGGTCTTAGTAATGCCTTCAGAACGGGATATTTTTGTGATTCCTTCGAGAATATAATGAGGGTTGGCTGTTATAGCAGTGGCGAGAAGTTTACCATTGGAACTCAATAATTTTGTGGTACCTTTGGTGAGTAAATTAGGGGTAAGTCTAGAGCTTGTAATGCGACCTAAGATTCCCGGTTCATATTCTTGATAATGATATCCTATAAGAGGAAGTGCTGCACTGGTTGCCGTAAGACTATCCCACTGCCTTGCTAAGCGTTCTTTACCATCATAAGAAAAATATTGAAAATATCTGCTGTCACCCCTTTCTTGGGTAATGGCGTTTGGTAATTCTGTTAGGGGGTCGCGGCTTGTAACAGAAGTAATAACTCCGTTAGGGTTGGTTAGATTATGAAGTAAGTTTTTTTCAGTATCGTAACGAGCGCTCGTTGTACCCAAGCCCGGCCTGGTAATGCTGGTGTTTCTACCGTAATCATCAAAGCTTAGTGTAGCATGAACAATGGACGATACTCCTGAGATTTTGCGTATTTCATTAAGCTCTCCATAGGGGGTGCGTTTAAGTGCGGTGATATGCTCAAAATCAAGACGGGGATCGCTGTGCTTAGCTGTCTGCTTGATCATCTTGCTATAGCAGCCCAGGCTCTGTGCTATCTGAGATGGCATTTGGTAGTCTATCGTCGTGGTTTTAGTAAAGGAGCTTGTCGCCAGTATGATTACTTGCGGGCATAAACCATTCACAAAGTCTCGTATCTCTTCATACCTTTTAGTACCACCTTTCCAATAACTGGACTTTGTTATTGTCCTTTTGAAATTGACACCTTTAAAGAAAAACTCTTCATTAGAAAAATTTACACTTTTCTCAAGTATGGAGGATTTTCGATCTGTTTGCGTTTGGGATTTAAGAATTATTCCCTGTAACTCAGAAATATTAAACTCTCGGACGGAACGATGAAGGGAGCTTACTTGCATCAGGCGCGAGAAACCAAGATGCTGGTATTTAGTGTTTGAAGCTATGGGATTTTCATAGCTTATGGTATTGACCATGGCATCCATACCAGCACTTTTGTGAGTCATGGAGTCTATGACGAGCTTGCCGCTACCCAGATTTTTCACACCAGGAATATATTTATAGCGGAAGGAAAGCGTATTACCCTTGCCATCATCTATAGATTTAAGGTAACTCGTAGAGGTTTGGTTGAGTTCTAAAACCTTTGTTGCTGTTTTGCTTGATACAATTAGCTCTTGATTAGCGCCACCGGTTAGATTAGCTACATGACTATCAAATCTTGAAAAGAGCTTATTATAGATAGCAGGAATTTTCTTTTGAATGAAATCTTTGCCATTATTGAAGAATAAAAGAATATAAGGGCTTCTTCGAGCAACAAGATCTTTCAATCCATCCTTATTTAAGTCGGCAAACTTCAGACTATAATATGAAGGGTCGCTATCTCCTCCATGGGTCCCGATAAACCGAGCTGTGACTCCCTCTGAAAATTGAAATTGACTTATCCCATAGTAGATAGTAAAAGAAATAGTATCCATGGTAACAATATCAATAAAGCCATCACCATTGACATCTACATACTGTAGCTTGTCGGACAGATGAAACCGTCCCTCGTTATCAATATCATGCCTTATAAAAGAGACTTCGGATTTTGTAGAAGTATTTTCATAGATTTTAATGGAGTGGGTTCCACCGTATACAATGTCAGGCTTGCCATCCTGATTCATATCGATGAATGCATCGTTAATGCCAAGATAAGTAGCATCAGGAATATGATACTCAGATAAAATCTGACCGTCGGGATCACATTCCGTAATAACAGCAACGCCATTAACATCTTTGATGGAAACCCGATGTTTTTCAGTGTAGGGACCACGTAACCTCAGATATTCCGCTGGTCTGGAACCCGGCCCCTCTGATCTTCTGCAAAGCTTGGGTACTGCTCTAGAATGTAACTTCTTTAGTGGTATTTTAACGAAATTGCCGTCGGCCTGTTGCACATAGCGGGTGCGTGTACCTGCATTTTCAAAGTCGGTGAGACCATCAAGATTAAAATCGTAGAAAACAGCATCGACACCATGAAGGGGAATTTCTCTTTCTACTCCTAAATACAGGTCAGTCAAAGCTTGATTGAATTCAAAATCAGCAGTGGTGATATAGTCATCATGAAAGTAATAGTCGAATTGTAATGACCTGTCCGTAAGTCCAGAAAAATAGGTTTTTTGGATGGAAACTAGATGAGCAAATGGGCCTAATTCGCTAAAACGATAGCCTAAGTCATATCGCCAACGAAGATGAAGCTCATCGTCGTCGATATTGTAGATTGAAATTGATTTTATAAGGCGATCGAGTAGACGAGCCTGTCCTGATTTATAGCTAACAACATGAATGCTTTCATAGCTCTGATACTCCAGCTCTACTAAATATGCATGCTGATCTCCGAGGCCACCGTAGTTTATGGTATTTAAAAAGAGTTTTCCCGAATCGTTTGCTAACCAAGCTAAAACGGTGGAGTTTCCATACGGATCAGAAACCTTAGTCAATTTATAGGAGTAAATCCCATAAAGTCCCATCTCTATAGCCGAAAACTCATAATACAAACCATCAGGTGTAATGATGGTAGCACTATCATTATTAATGTTAGCTCTGACAAGTCCACTCGATTTCTTGCCATACCAAAATCCATCAATTCCAGGTCGCAAAACTCCCCAAGGACTGACAAAATAATCGTCTATATAATTTAGTTCCCCAAATTCGCGCCACCTCGTGACAGCCAGCTTGCTTGAAAAGCCCATACCCCATTCTTCCATTCCTCCTGAAATCGAGTAGGAGGGAAATGGATTGTGAAGTAGACCGCCCTGAGCTTTTGGTAAATCAAGCTCCAGGGGGATACTTACTGATCCATCGGTCATGCTGTCTAGTTCGGGGTTAAACTGTTGCAACGAACCTAGAATAGAACCTTTTTGAGGCCGCTGCAGTTCAAGTTCGTTAAAATTGGTGACAAAGTTTGCATGGGACGTTGCGGTCACTAAAAATATAGCTATTGCAATGAAGTGCTTATATGCTAGCCACACTATGAGTTTACTCCCGACAGCCAATCCACTCATTTATATTGGCTTGATACTTAATAGAAAATGCCAAATAGATTGTACGAATGTCACTAGGGTCTAGGCATTTAGCATGGCCACAGATCACAGAAAAGTATGAGTTAAGGCCTTTGAGTTCTTTTAAGGTAAAATTGGTAAAAGGAGACAGACCTCTTCCAGCATGGGAATGCTCGTTTGAATTTAACAGAGATATAATATCAAGTTCTTGATCTAAAGCTAACCTGGCACCCATGCCGTATGAAATGCCGATTTCAGCATCTGCTCGGTTGACAATGTAATAGGTCTCCAGTCTGTCCTTGTTGACAAAATTCATCTCGGGACCCATCACGATATCAATGGAAGGATTATAGCTGTTTTCACGAATAATTTTATTTATATCAGCATCCGAGGTGTCAAATGCAAAAACTAAAACTGAGTTATCAACTACAACGCGGCTGCGACTGCAAGTTAACCGAAAGTCAGCCACATCCGACTGGTACAAATCTCTGAGATTAAGGTGAAAAGAAATACTATTCTTTTCAATTTCATTTCCTATAACAGACCACAGTGAGTTGGAAAGAGCAAAAGACGCCAATGGCATGGTGTAGTCATAGCGCAAATTTTCGTTGCTGTATCGCTCTGGTCGCGGTATTGCTACCGCAATCGTTGCCGATTGAATATTTTCACTCTCCAATATCATCATGGATTTTTCATAATCGAGTTCTTGTTTTAACAGCTCCAGGGCATGCAGATAATCATAGGCAATATCCACGAAGCTGCTAGAGATAGAAAGTGAAGATAGTTTTTCAAGCTGATCCATGAGGGGGTGAGAAAGTTTGATATCTGGATAATGTATAGAAATTGTAGGAATGACGATGCGATTGACAAATTCTGAAAGTTTATAAAAACGATTCTCTATATACTTGAGTGAGGAATGCTGCAACAGATCATTCACTAAAAGTTTGCGAATGCTTAACTTTTTCTCGTTGTAGCTTTGGGAAGCTTCGATTCTATCTAGTTCGAAGGTAAGGTTTTTCAGATCTTTTTCGTACTGAATTATTTCGGCTTTTCTCTCTACTTGCAATAGTAGTTCAGAGATCCACATTTCAAAAATTCTGTTCAGAGTCTGGATGGGAGTGATGTCTAGTTGCATTTCAGCAAGAATACCAAACATCGTTGCCCGAAGGTTTGTTAATTCGCCTGGAAGAATCACACCCTTAGCTATAGATTGTTCTACTTTGCGCTTTAAGCTGGAACTGCTAATCACAGCAAACATTGCATTGAGATAGCTAGTTACCTCTTCCTGTTCCGAGATGTATTCGGCTAGCGAAATGTTGAGTGGTTCGCTTGAAGCTTCAGCAGCAGCGCAGTCATTACCAAAAAAATAAGCTGTTTGCCCGGGACCGAGGATAATCGTATGCTGCCTATTGACCACTTGAACATTTTGAGCTATATCAGGATAAACTTGCCCTGCCGTTGTTATGGCAACTAAAAGACTGCCTGCTGGAGCCAATTTGTAAGGCGTGTGGTTCAGTCGCAGACCTCTCGAGAAACTAGCTGTAGAAACTAAAGAGTTTGCATTGACCGATGAATTATCTTGAGTTTCTTCTGTTCTTTTGCCTTTGCTATAGTTAATACAAGCTGTCGCGGAGACACCCACTGCAGAACCACTAATACCCGATAAAGGGGTGCCGTAGACAGCGCTAATGCAAAGGTTAGATGTTTGTGAGTTGTCCTGATATTTTGTAGTTCTATTAGCATGAGAAACACTTTCTATTTTTGATTCAGACCTACTATGATGGAGCATGTAACCCTCGGGGCCTGTGAGAGTGTCGTTAATATCAAAGTTGTTTTTCTTGAGAGCACAGATAGGAGACCATTGACCCGTAACTGTCATCTTGTAAATTTTTGATCTTGGTGTATTGTTCGTTATCGATTTTAATGAAATTAAATTCAGATTGCTATCTCCATCATATTTCAAGTCTTGGGCGCTCATAGTGAAGTTGATATCACCTACGTGCTTAAGGGTAGAAAATTCCTGACCATCGATCTTTACACGAAGATTTTTCAAATCATTAATGTATTTGTTCATAAGAAGATCATGTTCAATAACCTGCGATTGAATCGCTTCCATTTCTGAAAGCTTCACACTGATTTCATAAAGCATTTGGCGCTGACGATTTAGCAGTATTGTACGGGCCTCATGACTATCCATATTATCTTGAACCCGTTGCAAAAAATCTTTACGTTCGGCTTTTGCCTGATCTAAGACAAATCTATTATCATTGATGTATGTGGCTAAAGAACTTTGAATTTGTCTAAGGGAATCTTTAGCAAAGCCAAAGGATATATCTGTCCTTTTGCCAGAATCGTAACTGCCTGCAGCCTGCATATAAGAAACTTTGCTAAGATTACTGGTAAAGGCTATGACAAAATCTCTTATATAATGGGGAGCCTTATCCAAGTCTAAATTGCTTAAATCATCAATGTGCTTTAAATCGACACCTGACTCTTCTGATAGCTCTGCAAGAAAGGAGTCGTTATCTATATGCTGCTTTAGTAAAGCCATAGCTCTGGAAAGAACCGCTATGTTACTATTTGAAGAGTTCTCAAGGTTAGCACTCAAAGCCAAAGTATAAATATATTGGGTCAACACCTGACTGCTGAACTTTGTACGATTACATCCTATGAGATGACAACTGAGTTGCTGGATATTTGTTAAAAAAGTGATCTGCTGATTAATCTTATATAGAAGGTGACCAGATAAGCTTAAGGTAACGCGGGATTCATCTGTTTGACTTGTAATGCGATCAAGTAAGTAAATAGCTTCATCGATGCTATTGCTATTATCAACCTTGCTGGTTACCACGGAAGAAAACACATCATCAAGCTTTATAATAATTTCGCGAAGATAGTTGTCTTTTATGGGGTTGGTATACAGCTGAGATTTTTTTAGTATCTGGCTGAACCATGAGTCTATATTGTGAAAGTAGGAGTTAACTTTCTCTGTTATAAACCTATGTCGCGAAGTAATAGGATCGGTATCGATCAGGTAAGGAGTATTGCTGAGAATTAAGTTGTGACTAATATTGATAAAATCTTCCTTGAAAAATATGTTGCACTCATGGTCTTCATCAAGAAAAAAAGCAAAATTATTAATACATTTTGTGACATGGGATGTAGAGCTGCCATTATAGCCTTCACATTTTTCAACAGCGTTAGTCATATCCCAAAAAATCGGTTCAGAGGTACAATTTATATATTGCAATATACTTGCCTCCTGCTGTGAGCAGGAGAGTATAAAAGATGCGAGAGCATACAAAGTAATGGCTCTAATCATTACGCTTCCTTTTAATATTTACAAAAGATATTTTGGTGTTGGCTGTTGCGGAAATGGTTAAAAAATAGTCGCTTAGATCTATTGTTTTAGTAACCATATGATACTGAATCGGATCAGTCACAAATGGATTAGCTGTAAACTCTAGAAACGGCGATTCCTCTACATAAACAACATGTGAAGGACTACCCAGAAAGCCGTAGAATTCAGAAACAGCTATAGTAATGTCGTATACTCCTGGTACCAATCTTACTTCCCAGCCACCATTAGTAGTGAATTCAATATGACTACCTTGGATAATATCATCTACCGCTGTGAAAGAGTCGATGTCATGATGATTTGCCGCCACAATATCGCTGATATCACCACTAAGAAGCCATCGGGTATTGAATAGTCTTGGTCTATTATAAAGGGAATCACGAATGATAAGATAATTGCCATCAAGGAGGGGGCGGCTGCCCATTTGAAAATTAAAATTGGCATTAACAAACTCTGGAAAAAGTGTGGGATGCTTAAAAAACACCTGTGGATAATCATAGCTGACATCATAGTTTACAAAATCCATATCACTTGACGAAAACGTATGCTCAGAGGAAGATTCCATAGGATCAAGAATTTGTGCTTGTTCGAGGAGTTTATAGATGGATGCTATCACCTCATGGAAGGCCCGTGTCGAGTATTCTAAAGAACCATTTTTTCCAGAAAAGTAAGCGCTTTTCAAACAGGCTAGCTTAGCCCGACGTTCTGCAATAGTATTTACAGGAAGGTCATCACATGTTGCACAAGCAGAAGTAAAATTATAAAACTCGGTTACAATATTTTTTTGTTCTACTTGTCGATTTGAAGCAAAATCATTCCAATTTAGATCTTCATCATCTACAAATAATAATTCCTCTTCGCTTCCGCACTCCTGGCGTCGACTACTTTCCCAGGCAATTGGTACCTCACAAGACCATTCTACGGGTTTATCGGGATTAGGACGTGTCGCTTGGTGCTCAGCGGGACATCCATTCATATTTGTAGTTTCAGGAAACGAAACGGTTTTCTGGGATTCACATTCCAATATAACGTCACAGATGTGGTAGGTTCTTCCCGGATTAAAAGGATCGTAATATGGTTGACAGTTGATGAAATGATCATAGAGCAAAGCGGAACCGGCTGGGCAAGTATAAGGATGAGGGCTAGTATTGGGGTAGATCCAGCTTCCCTCGTTCCATGAATTGACAACTTTAACTATTGTTTCATAGGCTTTGCAATAGCGTTGTGACTCCCAATGAGAAGCTTCACAGCTAATATCATCTTGTATTTCTTCGTCGTAATCCTGTTTAAAAATATCTGGCTCTAGTTTTGTCGTTTCAGTCGTAAACTTGATAGGTTTTAAACTAGTATCTTGACATAAAGCATATCTTGCATAAGCCCACTTGCCTTTGCAAACATCTACACCGTATCGCCACTGCATGACATCTTCAGGTCTTCCCTGAAGGGCGTTCGATACAACAATCATTCCCACTATTATCTGAATGAACCTAAATTTCATCAAATCTCTCCATGAATCCCGGTCTCTTTAGGACCGGAAGGAATGGAGACGCCTTGCGGCGGGCATCGCATAGTAGATGCAAAATTCTCCATTGCGGTTAACGTGATATTTCTAGTGGATAGCCTTGTAATGTCCGTTTTGACTTTGACTGCATTGTGGGTGGGCTTGCCGAGCATATCGCCAATCGGAAAATATCCCGATGCTCTCCTACCTTTGACAAAGCCTATGCCTTGCGAAGTTTGAATGCGATCGAATTTTTTCAGTCCAAAGAGCTTGCCTGTTGGCATAGGTTTTTCTAATCTCATCCCTTTAATTTGCCTCATAAGGGCCTGGCCTAATAGCTTAACGGGTTTTCCTCCTGAAGCTATAACAGCGGCATCACCAGATCCTATAACTTTGCTGCCAGAATCCTGTCCCCCGGCCAGCCTTTGCTTGTGGCCGGATGTGCCATTATTAAGTTTAATCACGTAGGGTGATCTTCGTACCACTTTGGCCTTACTGGCCTTGAACAGCATTTTGGTCTTTTGCGGTTTGTAAGGCATAAGCGGTTTGCCATATCGATTTAAAGCTAAGGCTAACATAAAACCTCCCTGCTAAATCGTAAGCGGTAACGCCTAGCAATAAAGCCTGAAAGGTCAGCTAAATGACCACGACATCCTCTCGGCCAGTTAAAACAGTTTTTTACGTCTAGGGCACTGAGTCTTTGCACTCTGTTTAACCATAGACCACAGAACAACGGACTGAGGCGGCATCCGCAGGTGTGATATTCTGTCTTAACATCTACTAGCATATTGTATTTAACATCCTTTCTTGTTAGTGGTCTGATCAACTCATTTCCCTTGTAAGTCACCTCACAAGCCCCTTCCTTTAGGTGGAGGTCATTGACAGGCAATCTTCCTTTGGCTTCACTAAAATAACTCAATATCAGCGCAGCAAAACAAGGAAACGGCTTCCAACGATCGATCTATTGGTACAAGTTACTTTTTATCAAATAGGTTCGCTAGGGCCATGTAGAGCTGTTGTTGTGGAGTAAAATAAAATTAACCACTACCAAAACCTACTAAACTAAAATTCTATATTTAATTGCTTTCCTTCTAACTTGTTTATCCCAGCTCTTCAACCTAAAAGTATTCCTAGAGCGAAAAATATTGATCTCATATGAAAAGCATAACCGTTGCATTTTCCACCTTTAGTGGGGAGCTTTTTATACATTTTTCTTCACGTTTCACTAGTTTGATAAAAAGTTTACTTTGTAAATAGGGTAAAAATTCGCATTCAAAATGTCATCTATGTGCCAAGTTCTATGGGTGAGACATGCTAGTAAAATAGAAGCAGTATCAGTAAGCTGAAAGTGTCGACAGAATTAGAAATGGAAATGAGAGAGCACTTGAATTCTCGCATGGGGCTGGGGAGGTTGGGGAGCATATTGAGTATCTCGCCAAATCATAAGAGCTTGGGGAAAAAAATCCGCCATATGATTGAGGTGAGCTATTTCGTTTTCGAAGGACGCAATAACCTCACCTTTTCTTGCGATTTCCGGCAGAATACTTTGTTTAAAGGCTGCATCTGGCTGTGATATGTCAGGCTTCATCATGAGTACCGCTTGGGGATGGGGGTAGGGAAAGGAACTCTGGTGGAGGAATTTATCGGTGCCTTCTCCCATACCTGGCTGATCGCGAGCTGTCAGATACACAATATGGGCTCCATGGTGCACCAGTTTGGTTACGAATTCAGCAGCTCCAGGAAAAGCGATGTCGTTGATGAGGTAAGGGGTTGTAAAATATCGGGACAACCAGAACTGGAACAATTCATCAGCGAGTCTTGGATCGTTGATTCCTAAATTTTGCAAACAATGGACGACGCGATAAGAGATTTGTGAGAGAGATATATGGGCCAATTGCTCCTTAAGTGGGTTTAAAGGAGGTGTTTTGGAAAAATCTCGAATAACGGCTAATTTTCTATGTCTACAGTCAACAAGGGTATCGTCAACATCGAGGATAACGATGGGGCGAAGTCCAGCACTGACACTGCTATTTATTTTGGTGATGATTTGCTCTAAAATTGTTGGTTTCATGATAATTGCCTTTCGACAAGATGGGCATAGCATCCTTTTTCAAGGATGAGTTCATCGTGCGTGCCGCTTTCGATAATTTTCCCTTTTTCAAATACCAATATCTTATCGCATTTCTTGATGGTATTCAGTCTATGGGCGATAATAAAGCATGTTCTGCTGCGCATATGGGTATCTAGTGTGCTTTGAATGAGCTTTTCATAGCTTTGATCAATATTAGCTGTCGCCTCATCTAAAATCAATATAGAAGGCTTGCGAATAAGCATTCTTGTGAAAGCAATCATTTGCCGTTCTCCCATACTTAAATTGCTACCGTTATCGAGGAGCTCCGTATCAAGTTTTTGGGGCATATTATCAATGATTTTATCTAAGCCCGTCAGCGCACATGCTTCAAGCAGCTTGGCATCTGAAAGTGGGGTATTTTGCGGTAGGGCAGCTCTAAGGTTATCTCTGATAGTACCATGAAATATCATGACTTCTTGGCTTACAATTCCCAGCTGTTCGCGAATGCTGTGGCGCGACCAATCTTCCAATGCTATGCCATCGATAAGTATTGAACCAGAGTGGAATGGGTAAAGTTGGGGTAATAGGTGAATGGTAGTACTCTTACCAGAACCGGTTTTACCCACTAGAGCCACTTTTTGGCCTGCGAAAACTTTAAATGAAACGCCATGTAGTACATCCTGATCCTTATAATAGCTCATTTTCACTTGATGAAACTCAATATGACCTCTCATTCTTGCCCTTTTACGGCCCGAAGCTGTCAGGTATTGATCTTCTTCACTGTGCTCTAACATATGTTTGATACGTTCGCTGGATGTCATAGCGTCTTGAATCAAGTGAAGCTCAAAGGATATCATCATTATGGGCCGGAAATATCGCTCAGCATAGCGGACAAATGCAATGAGAAGGCCAATATTCATAGCTCCCTCTAATACCTGATGTCCCCCCCACCATAGTATGATTAAAATAGGCACAACGCAAAGCATCGCGGCTATGGGCCGGATTAAGCTATTCCAGTTCATTAATCGGATGGCTGCACTTAAGAGCTGGAGAGATTTTGTTTCAAATTGTCTGTAGGACCATGTTTCAAGACCAAATATTTTAATAATTGCTAAACCATTGATCAACTCTGCAAGCTTGGTGTTTAAATCTGCAGATCTTTGTTTATAGATTCTTAGCCAGTGGCGAACAGGTTTTCTCAACAAAACTGTAAATATAATAGCAGGCAAACTAGATAGGCATATAATAAATCCAAAATTAAGATCGGTAAAAAGGATGGCAGTAAGGACAGCAATAATTGTAATGGTTGCTGTTATGAGACGGGGTAAGGTATTACTAAAAAAGCTTTCAATACCTTCAACATCGCTAGTCAATCTAGTAACGGTGCGGCCCAGTGGATTTTCATCAAAGTACTGAATGGGTAGCTTACCGATTTTTACAAATAAAGCGGTACGAATTCCCAAAGCAACTTGGTTAGTAACCTTTGCCAGTTTCACTCTGCCAAAGTAAAAAAAACCTAAATGAAAAAGTTCCATAATAAGAATGGCTACTACTAGCGGTGTGCGATTGTTTGCACCGCTACTGATAGCTTCAGCAAGCCGACCCATGAGATTGGCAGAAACCATAAGGCACGCTGATGCTAAGAGAATCAAAAAAATGGCAAAGGCTAAGGATTTATAATTGCCTTTTCCATACTTAAAAAGGGAGACAATAGCATTAATATCAGTTTCTGATTTATAATCAATAGTATGATCCATATCATGCTCCTTCATGAGCAAGCGGAGTTAGCTTCCCGTCATTGAGGGAGAAAATACGATGGCATAATGCTAACGAAGATAGTCGGTGAGCTGTCCAAATAACCGTACAAAATTCAATGTAACTAGCAATATGATCATGGATGTGCTGCTCAGTGACAGAGTCCACAGCACTAAGGCAATCATCAAGGAGCAAGATTTGTGGGGATCTTAGTATGGCGCGGGCAATGGTAAGCCTTTGCTTTTGACCACCGCTAAGATTGATACCCCACTCACCAATTAGGGTGTCAAGCCCTTGGCCCATATCTTCTATCTCTTCCCAAAGTCTTACTGATTTTAAAACAGCGATCAATTCCTCGTCGGAAAAAGCTTTATTCAAACAAAGGTTAAACCTAATACTGCCAGCAAATAGAAAAGGCTTTTGGGGTACGATGGCAATCATTTGCGATAATGTTTCTCGGTCAAGTGAGCTGATATCCTTTTCCAGTAGCTCGATGCAGCCCTTATAGTCTGGTAGAAGTCCGGCTATTGTATTGATAAGGGTTGTTTTGCCGCTGCCAATAGAACCCATGATACCGATTTTTTCTCCGGATCTAATCTCTAAGTCTATGTTTTTTAAACTAGGCCGCTCATGATAGGAATATGTAAGTAGCTTGGTTCTTATAGCTGTTGTAGCGGTGGAGTCAGGAAGAATGTCGGGAGCGCGATAAGGAGAAATTTTCTGCTTAAGAATATGAAATAACCTCTTATAACTGGCAAAACCAGTTTGCCATTCTGAGATAACGGAGCCTAGCTCAAAAAGCGGTGATTGAAGCAACAGTATATAAGATTGCAGAGCCAGTAGCTCACCGAGAGAGATGGCTCCTCTATCGTATTTGTAAAGACCATATGTGAATAATATAAAGTAGGCGATGATAGTAGGAAAGGCGCCAATGAGAAAAATCTTCCAACCCATTTCAAGTACCTTGAACTGAGCCTTGGCATATACGGATGCTTGACGAATTAAATTATGCTCCCAAATAGCCGATGTTGCCGTCGCACGTTGCAACCTTATGGTATTAACAGATTGTGATATCTGGTCGCTTAAGGTTGAGAGTTTTTCTTGGGCTTTCTGGTGTAGAACGTATTCTTGCTGAGATAACTTCACTACAGTTTTAGGTAGGAAGGGTACAATAATAAGGCATGCTACAGTTAGTTCCATGTCTATCATGGCCATAGATATCAGAGATAGAGCCATGAAAAAAATGACATCAAAGGTTAATACCATTGTGAAGCCGTGAATGAAGCGGCTTTTATTCCAGTCTCCTGTGGCACGATTCATGAGGTCGCCAAAGGAGTAGTGCTGGAGAAAAGCTAGAGGTTGAAAGCGTAAAGCATCCCAAAATCCAACCTTTAGCTCATGGCCGGCACCATGGGTGCGGCGTGCTAAAGTCTGTCGCCAACCGATACGACCGATCCATGCCAGTACTAGGGTAGCAACAAAAAGCAGCATCAAGTGATTCAGGGTGTCGCTTTGTTGGGGCTTGACAAAATAGTCAGGGATCTTGCTTCCTGTCAGTAAATCCGTGGCCCATTGTATGAATTTGGGGATCAAGACTTCGGTGAAGCTAGTCAGTAATAAAAAGAAAATTCCTAGAAAATACTGTAACCAATGCTGTTTCAAGCCTTTCATGTAGCTTGAATACATCTTAGAAATCATGTGCGAGCCTTTAGAATGTCTTGATGTCTTCCATAAGTTCTGTCGAAGAGGGATGAGCAAGGATAGATCCCCTATGAACCTTAGTCCTTTAGGGGAACCATACCTCCCATGATGTGGAAACCGGCGTCCACATGAATAGTTTCTCCACTAATCATTTTAGAAAGGTCGCTCACA
Organism: Pseudobacteriovorax sp.; assembly: GCA_050293845.1. Taxonomy (GTDB): domain Bacteria; phylum Bdellovibrionota_B; class Oligoflexia; order Oligoflexales; family Oligoflexaceae; genus DT-89. The sequence continues at coordinate 49,653 of JBNKNM010000014.1, forward strand.
AGGAAGGAAGTTGCCATAGCGACATCTTTCCCATCGATATTTCGTTTCATGGGTGAAACGTTTTCATAGTTCCCTAGCATTTTTTTGAAATCCCCAACGGCCGAGGCGGCCAGTGTTTTGATAGGACCGGCACTAATGGAGTTCACCCGTATATTCTGCGGGCCAAGATCGTAAGCAGTATACTTTACTGCCGCATCCAAGGCAGCCTTGCAGACGCCCATGAGATTATAACCGGGCATCACTTTCTCACCACCAAAATATGTCATAGTACAAAGAGATCCGCCATGGGGCATCAGCTTTTGAGCTTCCTTAGCCACGGCAATAAAACTATAGACGCTGGTATCCATAGCTACGCGGAAGCCATCGCGAGAAGATTCTACAGTAGGGCATTTAATGTCCTGGGTGGGGGCAAAGGCGATGGAATGGACGACAAAGTCGATGGTTCCTAATTGCTCGCCAACGGCTTTGAAAAATGCCTTAATGTCATCGTCACAGTTAACATTGCAAGGATGGAGAAATTGGGGTTCAAGTTCCCGAGTTACCTGCTCTAAGCGTTCCCGATTACGGGTGCGTTCCCCTTCATCGGGGAGGTAGCTGTAGCCCATTAGAGCGCCTGCGCGGTGCAATTCTTTTGCGATAGAAGCAGCAATGGATCGGTCATTTGCGATACCCATGATGATACCTTTTTTACCTTTTAATAAGCTCATATTGTTCCTCCGCATTTAGGTGAGCTTACCTTACATGAATCGTAGGCAGATCGATAGATCCCAGAACCGAAATTTTCCTAGGACTCAGCGGTACTTCAAAAGAATAAGCAATCTGCTTCGCATAGACTAGTTGACTGGGTCCAGGGAAAACAGGTTTTCAATATCATCTAAAAATGTCGTTTCACTGTCTATCCGACCAAAGCCTGAAAACTCGCAGTATTCCGCAACTTCATCGAGGGTCTGACTAAGCTTATGTTCAGAGTGACCTAATAGGGAAACAATAATGGTATTCCCATAACCCTTAGGATTGTAGGATAATACGGATACTTTAAATTTCTTGCGTAAGCGATCTACGAGCGCTTTCATTTCACGGCGATCGCTGGCTAACACTTCACTTGAAAGTTCTAATTTAGAAATAAGTATATACATGGGAAGCTCAAAGTGGATCAGACCTTTTTTAAAGATATAATACGATTACTAAAGCTTGCATTTTAAGCATTTTTTTAAAAAAGGGGGAAGATGATTTTACTGAAACTTTCCAATAGCGGTTTGTATAGGAATGAATGGGGACAGAGCAGGCAGATTGCCAGCGGCCTCGGGAACGGATTTCAACCAGGATCTTTCGGGTGTCAAAATTACAGTGTTTTCCTAGAAATTGTTGGGGCGCTATGACGAGGGCGCTTTTGACCCTATGAAGTTCAGAAATAGCCTGCTGGAACTGTAGAATGTTAAATAAGGTTTCTACCCATAGTGCCAGCAGTATAGTCGTAAGTATGATGTCTTTAATTGCTATCCTCCCCGAAAGGGTTGATTTGACTAAAATCAAACTCAATACCTAATTTATCTTCAAGCTGGGATAACTTTGACTGCATGGCTTCGGAGAGAAAAGTAATGGCTGCTACCGCAAGTAAAAGACCAAATATGGAAACTAAAATATACTCAAATGCTGCTCCCCCCTTTTCGCGATTTGGATTAAATGCTTTCTTATGAAAATTTATATATTTATTTGTCATATTTACCTCCAGCTCTTTCTTGACACAAGCTAGCAATAGAAACGAGTGACTTGGTGTAAGGAGTGAAAGTCAACTGGTTTTAAGGTAAAATGAAATTTACGACTAAATCTCGGGGGCAAATATGTCAGAATTAAAAAATCAGCTCAGCTTTTCCCAAGGTCATACATTGAGTCAGGCCTTGCTGCGCAGGGTGGGGGAGTCTATTTTTGGCCAAGAAAAACTCATATCGGAAGCGATATGTTGCCTGCTTTCCGGGGGTCATATATTGATGACAGGTGCGCCAGGGCTTGCTAAGACCACCTTGGTTCGGGTATTTGCCCAATTTCTAAACCTGCAATATGGCCGCATTCAATTTACACCAGATTTATTACCGACTGACATACTTGGCTCTGATATTTTAAATATCGATCCTGAATCAAGTCGTCGCAGCTTTGAGTTCTCACCAGGTCCGGTATTTGCCAATTTATTGCTAGCGGATGAAATCAACCGTGCTTCACCCCGCACCCAGTCAGCATTACTGGAAGCTATGCAGGAACGAGCCTGCACGGTTGGTGGTAAAAATTACCCACTACCTCGGCCGTTCATGGTGTTCGCGACCCAGAATCCTTTTGAATCTGAAGGTGCCTTTCCATTACCGGAAGCACAATTGGATCGTTTTTTAATTCACACTTTAGTTGAATATCCCAACAAAGAGGCGGAAAGGAAAATTCTTGATGCCCATACAAAAAGTACTTTAATAGGCGAAGTCTTTTATAAAGATACCGAGGAAGAAAAAGATCTGTCTTTAGATCAAATTCGTTCCTTGATAGATTGCTGTCGTCGGGTGACGATACCTTCTGAGATTGTGGATATGATCAATCAACTGGTCCGTTCTACGAGGCCGAGCGATGAGGAGTGTCCGAAGGAGTATCAGCAAATGATCTGGTATGGAGCGGGACCCCGGGCAGGAATCAGCCTCATTTCAGTATCGCGGGCCTTTGCCCTGCTATCAGGGGATGAATCCGTTCGCTGGGCTCATGTGGACAGGATGATCAAACCTGTGCTCAGACATCGTATCAGGCTAACTGCACAAGCTCATCGCGATCAAGTAAGCGAGGACGATCTGGTGGACTCTCTCACACAGAGGCTTATGCAAAAGCATAATTTGGCTGCGGAAGGTTATGTGTAATGGATGACCAGACCCCTTTATCTGAGCTTACACCGAGGCTTATGGCTAATATTGGTGTGTCCCGTAGTATCATGAGTCAAAGCTTTCAGGGTAGCTTCCAGCTCATCTTACGTAAAATTTCCCGGCTCCCTAGTTTTAGTCGTCCCTATACCAAGGGAGATCCCATACAGCTTATCGACTGGAAGGCTTTTGCGCGTAACGATCAACTGATTGTACGAGAAGATAGAGACGAAGCGTCCAGCCGAGTCATGATATGTTTAGATACCAGTGATACTGTGTTCTGGCCTAAAAAAGAAGACTTTCAAGAGGCTATCGTACAAAAATGGGAAGTGATTTGTCGGATCGGGCTGCATCTGGCGTACCTACATCTTAAGCAGGGAGATGTCGTTCATTTCTTTTTTATAGATCAGAATGGCAAAGAACCTCAGACTCATATCAGGTGGGAAAGTTCTCAGGAAATCGCAACCATGTTTTCGAGTTTAGAGTCATCACGATTTGACTTGGATACTCTGCGATCCCGTAGCCAACCCTACTTGGGGCTTAAAAGAAAGTATCACTTAGGCTACCTAATAAGTGATTTTCTAAATCATCGCCATGAAAAATGGTTACGCGAGTATGCGCGAGGAGGCCGAATCTTTCATGTCCTAAGCTCCCGAGAAACGGATTTGAAATGGCTGGAATCCGGGTATTGTTATTTTGACGAGACTGAAGACAAAAAAGAGTTTCTAGGTGCAAAGCTTAAAGGCTCAAATATCTATTATGATACCCTTGACAAGTGGAGTCAGAAAATCCAGAAAAGGGCTAAACAAATTGACTTTGATTATATGCAAGTGACTGAAAATACAGCCCTTAACCACTATTTGCAATCTCTTTTACGACCGATAAGTGAAAGGGGCTAACTTGTCATTTACAAGACTTTCCATTGACCTGACTATCGTTTCCCTTGCCATATTTGGCGCAATTTTATTGAGTGCTCTCATATGGATCTTGATTAGGAAGCGTCGCCAACGTGTTTGGTTGCCAACGTTAAGGCTCATTCGTTTTGAATCCAGTCCACTTCCTAAACTGCGTATTGTCCGCCCTCCATTGGTTTATTTTCTTTGTTTTCTTTGTTGCGCGCTAGCTATGTTGTTTTTGTCGGTAAAACCAAGTGAAACCAAGTATCAAGAAACTTCCAAAAAAGATCAACGGACCCATATTTTTATAGACTTAAGTCCCTCGACTCAAGTGTATAAAAAGTCACAGTGGAAGGATCTCATTACGGAAATTTATAACCACTACAGCAGTTATGGTGCGGTGTCCTTCAGTTCCAGTAGATCTCTTGAAGTTACAACGCTATCCTCTCTACAAGATGTTTTAAATTATGTAGAACAACTAACCATTCATCGCTACGGTACCAAGCTGGGGAAAGTGTTGCATCGCCAGCTTGAAAAGGAAGGTGCCATCGATCGGCTCGTGGTGGTAACCGATAATGATAAGAACACCTGGTCAGATTTTAATTGGCAGTTGCTTGCTAATAAAGTAGAGGTGCTGCATGCCTATCCCGGCAGTCCTGTTGAAAAGGATAATGTTTTCATAGATAAGATTGAGAAAACCGGCAGTCCAGGGGATACCAATCTCAGCTGGCGGCTGGCTCTGAGCAGAAATTTTGATAACCGCAAATCTTCGGGATCTGTATTATTGCAGGTAGGTTCTGAAACCATACGCACATTGTCTTGGGAAATGCCAGAAGGTGAAATGCTTATCAACATAGAGGTAACGCTTCCGCGAAAAATTTTAGAGCAAAAAGGAATGGTTTTCGATGAAGATCCCCTCGTTTGGAGGTTGGTCGCTTTGGGTGCTGATGTGCTTCAGGAGGATAATCTTTTTAGAACCTATGTGCGTGCTAATCGGCAAGATGTTTTACTGGTTGCTAATCCTCAGGGGGAAATGTTTTTAGATGATCCAGCCCATCACCTCAAAACAGCCTTAGAGGTGCTTGGATTTCGTGTGCATCGTCGTGACCGTATCCAGGACGAAAATTCCTATTTAAATATGCCTCTATGGATTTTGTGGGGAGGGCAGGAGCAAATATCAGAGTATTGTCCTACTATTTATGGTAAAAAAAGACTGCAAAATACGCCTGGGAATGAAAATATGCTGGGTAAATCTAAGTTACCTGTAGTTTGGTTGATCCCTTCTAGTTTTACAGCTTCCTATGAAAACCTCTGCCATTGCTATAGCCGCCTTATTGAAGATAGTAGTGTGGCGGAGAAAAGGCCTGAATATTGCCGCGATTTAGAGACTCGTGACCAATATATTTCCGTACTGCGTTCTGTCGGTGCGCAGCAGGTCGGCGGCAGTATTGATAATATCACGGAATCATGGGCTTGGCATCGCAAGCGTCCCGATCGCAATTCTGAAGTCTTAGCGTTCACCATCCCCTTTAGACCGTCGAAAAGGGTAGGAATTAGTCATGATATGATTCCAAGCCTGATGAAAACTTTCCTACAGCTCTCGCAACTGGTGGCGGCAAAGGGAGAAGCAAAAGTCGGCGGTTGGCCACGGGTCAATGATGGTACGCCTGAAAGTGCGCCAACCGATAGTAATGTTCCTCGTGGTGAAAGTCTTATGCTAGAAATCTCGGAAAGCTCTTTGCCAGTTTCATGGCATAAAAGTAGTTTTCTTGAAAATCAGTACAAATCTGGAACTAAGGAAGAAAGCGATCCTCGTACGTGGATTCAACTGTGCTTTTGGCTGGTAGTTGCTTTTTTAGTTTTGGAAGCTTGTTGGATTTTTGGCAAACGTCTTATTCATGTTGGTAGGGGAAGGCGTGAATGGCTGTTGCTATTGTTGCTGTTGGGTTGGGGAGCGCCTTCTCGCAGTGATGCTGCTGTTAGCTTAAATCTTGTGGGGTTTGACTATCGGCAAAGCTGGGGTTCTACTTTGGCCCGTGATGTGGCGGGACGTACTAGTATTGAGATGGATGAAAATTTACAGATAAGTTCGGAGATCGGAAGCGAGAATTTCGCTGCTGCCTGGATGTGGTTGAAGTCGGCAAGTTACCTCTACGATAATACGAAACTAAGGACGGACGTTTCCAACTGGATTAAGCGGGGTGGATTTTTGATCATTGAAAACCTGGACCCCGTAGAGGATCTAAAGCGCATTCAGTTACCAGGAGTATCGGGAAAGTGGCAGGCTATTCCGCCAGATCATGAATTGATGCGGAGCTTTCACCTCCTAGACTCGTTACCGAAGTGCAAAGACAATATATGGCTGGGGTATCACTTTGATGGCAGACTCGCTATAGTGGGTACCCCTTTTTCCCTTTTGGATACCTTGATTAAAGGCTCTCATCGTAATGACTGTGATCATGATATTAATCGTGAGAGAGCTACACGTATATTTGTGAATCTCTTGATGGTTGCTCTAGCAACCGATTACAAAAAAGATCAAATCCATTTGCCTGAAATATTGAAAAGGTTACGATAGTGTTTGATGTACAAGATCTCCTGGGAATATTTAGCATTTGCCTGATTCTGATCTGGATTTCCTGGATATTACAGTATGGACTACGTCGGGCATCTTTGGCTGTTCTATTGCGTGCGACCTGGTTAACCCCAGTTATCTTCGTCTTTTTTCCAGAAATTAAAAGTGTGGAAATGCCCAGCATGCTATCGGTACAACCCATCCATGTATTATTGGATGATTCCGATAGTATGAAATCATTTGGATGGGATCGAAAGTCTGAAGAGTATGTGACATATCTTCGCCATGAATGCCAGCGGTTAGGGTGTAGCCTTGAGGTCACTAAACTCTCCGCATTGTCTCCCGAAGTGGACAAAGGTTATACTCCTTTGGGGAGCATACTTCCTTTTTGGAACTATGAGCTAGGCTCTGACCCATGGATTCTGTTCTCTGATGGCGGCGTGTCAAGGCCAGCTGAATCCTGGGATATCAATTTACGCGGCATCGGGAAGTCAAATGATCTCCAAAGAGGCTTTATAGGCTCTTTTTATAACCAGGACGTTGAAAATATTTGGTTGACGACTTCTTCCTCGACGATGTTTTCCTTTGAAGGCAAGAATACCTACTTGATGGTTTCGGCTCATAGGGTGGGAAATAGCACCACTTTGCCCGTCCAAATTCAAGTATCGCTGGGTGATCAGTATCTGACTAGTACCAATGTCACTTTTCTGCCGGGAGATACACAAATAGATCTGGAGCTACCCCTAGCCCCCCTAGCTCGTGGCACCCACTTTTTGACTATTGAAGCATTACCAATAGGATCTGAGAGGATTTTGTGGGACAACAAGATCAATCGCAATATAGAGGTGCTACCAAATACTATTGGCGTTTTGCATTTACTAGGCTCTCCTAGTTGGGATGGAAGGTTTGTACGCCGATACCTGAAATCCGAGCCGAAGTACGATCTGATCAGTTTTTTTATTTTACGCGATCCGGTTGATTTACAGCTCACCAATGAAAGGGAGCTGAGTCTTATCCCTTTTCCTGTTGATCGGCTTTTCAATCAGGAATTGCCAAATTTCCGATCCCTCATATTACAGAACTTTTCGCTCTATCAATTTCTTGAACCAGCATATCAGAAAAACCTTCTGGAATTTGTTAAAAATGGTGGTGGATTACTCTTCATAGGTGGACCAAGGGCGCTCAGGAGTACTGACTTTCGTTCGTCTCCTCTGGCTGCCATTTTGCCATTTTCTATACCCGGAGCGGATAAGCCTGTTAACCCCTTGTCATTATTTAACAGCCTTAAAGATTTGGAGCCGGATAAGTCGGGGCCCTATTACGACGCTAAAGCGACTTTCAAGGTGGTGGCCGCAAATCCTAGTCAGGAGGCTAGGGAGCTGGCACGGGTTTACGATGATTGGTTGGAAATCGTCGATCAGCTGTCACAGGTAGAACCCTTGCAGGGTCTTCATCGTACCGATAAGGTCAAGTTTAAAACAGGAGAATACACTCCCTTGCTCAATGCTAAATTAGATTCGGGTGCCGAGTTACCCTTAGTGGTCGCTTCTTATCCAGGAAAAGGACGTGCGTTATGGGTGTTCAGCGATGCCCTATGGAAGGTCGCTATGGATATGAAAGTTTCTCGAGAAACTTATTACGAGTTTTTAAATGGGGGCATGACTTGGCTGTTGAAGCAAGAATTTCGCAAACCCCTAGTTCTGCAAAACCTACAATTATCGACCCATCGCGAAGGCGCTGCTTTTTCTTTTGTGGTTAATGGTCCAGCGGCCGCTTACCTTAACGAGCGATCCATCTGGGCCCTGGATGTTTGTGGGCAAACTCTTGCCTGGAACAAGCTGGTACTGCAGCGCATCTCAAGCCAATCTTGGCGCATTACGGGAAGTTTGGATACAAACTTACTGGCAGGGCAAGTATGTCTAGCGACTCTTAGTGGGGTTCATCCTTCCTTTGGTAGCGTGCAAAGTAGTCTTGGTGGGCAAGTGCCGGAAGTATTCCGAGACGAAGATGCATTATTCTCTCATCAGAAGCTGCAGGACTTAGCTCTACTCACCGGAGCGGTCTTATCTGTTGAAGGGCGTGGATTGAGTCAGGATTTGAGTAATTGGTTGATTGCTGTAACTGGTAATCAGGGTTTGGTAGCACCGTCAGAAAGAAGGCAACTTACCGATTATTACTGGATTTTTGAGCGATGGTGGGTTTACTTGTTGCTCTTGGCCATTCCCCTGGAAATTCTTGTGCGACGCTGGCCCTATCTGACAGCTAATCGGGTGTAAGCCTTTACTTAGAGCCGAAGGTGTTTTAGAGTGGGAGATTGGGCCTGTTTTTTGAGAAAAGTTAAGGAGGATACGTTGCAAGTTGAATCAAAAAGAGTCCGGAAATTCCTCTCAAAGAAAATACAGCAGTTAAACGATATTGTTGCTGACCTCGATGGATTGGTCACTGAAATTGGGACCGATTATTATCGAGTCAGTATTTTTGGCTCGGCGCGTATAAAACCTGAAAGTCATGAATATAAAAGAGTTTACACCCTTGCAAAAGAATTAGCCAAGCGTGGGGTTGATATTGTTACAGGAGGGGGTCCGGGGCTTATGGAAGCGGCCAATGCTGGTGCTAAAGATGGCAGCACACAGGCACGGTCTTTTGGATTGCATATCGAACTTCCCTTTGAAACAGACACCAACTCCCATTTGGATGTGAAGTACCAACACCGCCGCTTTTCATCCCGTTTGGATGAATTTATGAGGATGAGTCATGCTGTTGTCGTCACCCCTGGGGGGATTGGGACTCTGTTAGAATTATTTTACACCTGGCAGCTGATGCAGGTAGAGCATATTTCCCCCCGCCCCATGATACTCATGGGGGATATGTGGAAAGGGCTCATGGAATGGCTGGAACAATTTCCTGTCAAGGCAAAACTGATGGATCAATCGGACTTTGATCGTCTTGTATTTGCCGGGTCTTCGGAACAAGTGATTCAACATTTACAGCCTTCCATTGATGAGTTCTACAAGTCTCATACCCCGCATCAAAAGTGACTGTTAGATGGCACTGTCGTGCCTGGAGCGAGAACCATCAGCAGTCTTGCTGTTTTGACCAAGCTCTGAGAACGTTCGGTTCAAAAGTTCACAGAACACTATAGGCGGATTTGCTGTATATTATTTGAGAAGCTGCGTATTCTTTGCTAAAAATAATGTCGATTTGAACCAATATGTTCACCGGTAGCACCCCCTACTCCACTATGATTTGAGGTGAAAGAGGTAAAACATGACTCCAGATAAATTGAAAAAGATAGTATCAGACCTGAGATCTGACGTGGAATATTGGAATATTCGTTTCGTAGAACGAAAGGATGAAGTGCTTTCTGTTAGGCAAGGTGTAGCCGTTCCTCCCCAGTATGGGCGTGATTTAGGGGTAATGGTGACGGTTTTTGACAAAGGAGGACAGGGTTACGGAGCTAGTTCAGATCTTTCTAAGGCGGGTTTGCAGGAAGTATTTGCAACTGCCAAGAAATGGGCCCAGGTCAGTGCACGACAATCTGTGACCTCATTTGATCCCGCAATGCTTACTGTTGCCCAAGGGCGTTATGAATCTCCTGTGAAGAATCCGTGGTTTGATGTTTCTCTGGGGGAAAAGTTCGAAAAGCTTCAGGGTGCCAGTACTTGCATGAAGTCTGATAGTCGTATTGTCGACTGTGAGGCTAGCTTTTGGGCCTTTCACTGGCAAAACTATTTTTTATCGTCTATGGGAGCAGAAAACTATCAAGTCTATGAAAGTATTATGCCTAATCTGAGTGTCACTGCTTTTGATCGCGGAGAAACTATTGTTAGAACCTTTGGGGGGCTTGGTATTTGCCGACAAGGGGGCTTTGAAGTGCTGGAGCAGGTGGGATTTGAAGCAGGCGCTGCCAGCATCGTTGAAGAGGCGATACAGCTGCTGACAGCCCCTAATTGCCCTTCTGGGGAGATGGATGTCCTGCTTGAACCTGACCAGATGATATTGCAGATTCACGAGTCCATTGGCCATCCTCTGGAACTCGACCGTATTTTAGGTGACGAGAGAAACTATGCCGGGACCAGTTTTGTAACCCCGGATATGTTTGGTCAATACCAGTATGGGTCGGAGCTTTTAAATATTACCTTTGATCCCACAGTGGCAGGGGAGCTAGCCTCCTATGCCTTCGATGATGAGGGTACCGCTGCCGAGAAGGTTTACCTTATTAAAGATGGGAAATTGCTTGCCGGGTTAGGGGGAAAGATATCCCAGCACAGATCAGGTTTGCCGGGAGTCGCTAATGCACGATCTGTCGGTTGGAACCGCCCTCCCATTGATCGCATGGCAAACCTTAATTTAGAGCCTGGAAGTAGTTCGTTGCAAGAGATGATAAGAAGTATAGAACGTGGAATCCTTATGAAAACCAACTGCTCTTGGTCCATTGACGATTCTCGTAATAAATTTCAGTTCGGTTGCGAGCTCGGTCAGCTTATTGAAAATGGCGAATTGAAAGGGCTGGTTAAAAAGCCTAACTATAGGGGTATATCAGCGGACTTCTGGCGTAACCTTGCTATGGTAGGTGATGCTGCGACCATGAGAGTTTTAGGGACACCCTATTGTGGAAAAGGAGAACCTAATCAAGCAATTATGGTTGGTCATGCTTCTCCAGCCTGCGTGTTTAAAAATGTGCAAGTATTTGGGGGGGAATGATGCAGGAATATTTTAAAGCTCTTGTGATGAATATCGAAAACCAACTATGCGATAAGGAACAGTTTACCTGCTCATTCCATGGAGAAAAAAGCGATTTTAGCCGCTTTAATCAGGGGCGTATAAGGCAGTCTGGAACAGTGGTGCAAAGTGTGCTGCAGATCAACTTGATTCAGGGACAGCGGCATTTAAAGGAGGCTGTATCCCTCAGTGGCAATCCGGAACAGGATAAGCGGTTAATTGGCGAGTCCCTCGCCTTTATGCGCAAGCAATTACCTGAGGTTCCAGAAGATCCCTATCTGCTGATTAATGAGAAGATACAATCATCAACCCATGTAAAACCATCACAACTACCAGATAGCGATATCATTATGAACGATGCGCTGGTAGCGATAGTTGATATGGACTTTGTTGGTATTTATGCGGGTGGAGATATTTACAGGGGTTTTGCCAATTCCTTAGGGCAGGTCAATTGGTATGAGTCTGCGACTTTTAATTTTGATTGGTCCCTATATGCGATGCAGGATAAGGCTGTTAAACAAAGTTATGCAGGATATTCATGGTATCGGCCGGACTTTGAGATGAAACTGCAGCAAGGTCGCGAGCAGCTTGAAATCCTGAAGCATCCTGCAAAAACCATTGACCCTGGCGGCTATCGTGTATACTTGAGTCCCGCAGCCTTGGAAGAGATCATGTCCATTATATCCTGGGGAGGATTTGGACTGAAGGCTCGCTTAACAAAAAGTTCCCCTCTCATTAAATTGCATGATGGAACAGCAACCCTAAGCCCAGCGCTTCAGATAACCGAGAATGTTGCAGATAGCATCGCCCCCAACTTCGATGAGGCTGGCTTTATTAAACCTGATAGTATCGCTTTGATTGAAGGCGGAAAGGCACGAGATCATTTGATATCAGCGCGATCAGCCAAAGAATACGACAAAACAACTACTGGGGCCAGTGCCGAAGAAATGCCAGAATCCATTTGGCTAGAAGCTGGTGACCTGCCACAGGAGAAGGTGCTGGAGAAATTGGGAACAGGCCTTTATATCAACAACCTTTGGTACATGAATTATTCTGATCGCGCAGCTGGTAGAGTCACAGGCATGACCCGTTTCGCCTCTTTCTGGGTGGAAAATGGTAAAATTGTAGCTCCTCTTAATGTTATGCGGTTTGATGAAAGTATATTCCGTTTATTAGGATCGCAGCTGGAAGCCCTTACTTCTACACGAGAGCTTATTTTGAGCAGCATGACCTATGACCAACGATCTACCAGTAGCGCTTGCTTACCAGGTGCTTTGGTTGCTGACATGAATTTTACCTTGTAGCCCGGATGTGAAAAATAAAGGAATTCCCTTGTTAGGCTGCATTTTAACAAAAATCGTCTTCATCAAACTTCTCCAGGAAACCCGGTCTCTTTAGGGCCGGGAGGAATGGAGAAGCCCTGCGGCGAGCATCGAA
>JBNKNM010000015.1:0-61738 GCA_050293845.1 Pseudobacteriovorax sp.
ATACATATTAAACGATTCTTAACCAGTGGCTTCAGACAAGTTAGGCATGACTCTAGAGCATCTGGAGTATGGGCATAGTCAACGATAACTTGGTACGGAGAACCTTCTTTACAAACGCCTTCAAGGCGTCCGGGAATCGGCTTGAGATTTCGGAGCAGCTCCTGCAACTCTTCTGGCTTCTGGGGTAAAAGAGGCTCCAGCAGGGTCAAACACCCCACGAGGTTTTGTATGATAAACCCACCAAATAACGGGACCCAAAATGAGACCTGAGAACAACCTTGCAGGATAAACTCAGAAGATTTTATATTTTCAGCCGTAATACTATAAACCTTATGGCTTGTGGTACCCTTAGGGCCGTAGATCACAGTTTGCGGTGGTAGTTCCTGATTAAACCTTTTGCAATCGAAACACACTTTATTTTCGATCACGCGCCTGCCAGCCGCCTTTGTATAATCTGTTAGCAAAGACAGTTTTTGCAAAAAATAGTCTTCCATGCTGGGATGAAAGTCTAGATGATCCCGCGAGAAGCTAGTAAATAATGAACCTTCGAAGCGTATGGGAGCCAATTTCTTTTGTACAAGAGCATGGGAAGATACCTCCATGAGAACCTCGGTACAACCAGCCTCCTTAGCTTTTTTCAAAGTTTGAAACAATTCGTGGGGGTCAGGAGTCGTGTGCTGAGTAGGAAAAAACTCATCACCAAGGAAAATTCCAATTGTACCTATGGCGAGCACCTTGATCCCCAATTGGCGCAATAAAGCATGCCCCAACCAAACCGATGATGTTTTACCATTGGTTCCCGTTACAGCCCAAAACCTCAATCCTTTTTGCGGGTTTTCAGCCGCAAGAGCCTCTAGGTATGCCCAAGCCTCACGACTATCACGCACAAGCAGACATGATGATGTTACAGCCGCAAAAATTTCGGGTTGATCGACAATCACAAGGGGGACTTGGTTTTGTATTTGAGAGACCACCCGATGAGAATCAAACTGCGTACCTTTAATAGCTATAAAAGCACTGCCTGTTTGTAAGTGGCGATTATCAACTTGAAACCGCTCTACACCCATCGATTTATCCGCAACCGATTCCTGCAAAAAGCATTGCGCCTCTTTAAGACACTGTATGATTTTGTCTACTTGTATCATAGCATCGACCATTTCCTATGCGAACGATTCATATGCAAAGTGCCAGCCACTTTTAAGCCTTGATCGTTCTAAATACGATCTCTATCAAAAGTTGGTTGGATGCCTTGCCAACAATCGCTATAGTTTTCCTGAAGTATCCCCCCATAAAGAGCATAAGTACTGGGCTGATAAATGTACGAAGACTCGAACATAAATGCCATGGTGTCTCCTTGATACTGTGGCTTAAGGCTACCCTGGCTCGCTTGGCGAAAAACTTCTGCTTCTGGCCCATGGGGTGACATGCAAGAATGTAAACTCCCTCCTCCTGGCTCAAATCCACCACTCGGCTTCGCGTCATAGAGACCTTCAATAAGCCCCATATATTCACTCATAACATTGCGGTGATAATAGGGGGGACGAAACGTATCTTCTGCCACCATCCACCGTGGAGGAAAAATAACAAAATCGACATTGGCGCAACCTTCATGTTCTGTAGGTGAAGTAAGCACTGTAAATATGGAGGGATCTGGATGGTCAAAGCTTACTGTGTTGATTGTATTAAATCGGCTTAAACTATACTTGTAGGGAGCTAAATTTCCATGCCATGCAACCACATCACAAGGGTGATGATCTAAGCTGGAGCTGAAAAAAGCCCCAGAAAACTTCGCAAGAAGTTTATAGCTACCCTTTACATCCACAAACTTTGCGCGCGGATAGAGGAAGTCCCTAGGATTTGCCAATCCATTTGAGCCAATGGGTCCGAGCTGCGGCAGTACAAAAGGATTACCATAGTTTTCCAAAACATAACCCCGGCACGGTTCTGACTCCATGTTGATCTGGAATTTAACACCACGCGGGATCACTAATACCTCCAATGGAGCTACCGATAACTCACCAAACTCGGTAATTGCCGATAAGGAAGCACTTTGCGGGACGATCAGCATTTCCCCATCAGCATTGTAGAAAAATTCATCCTCCATAGACTTATTAAAATAATATAGATGAATGGAACTACCTTGACGCATCGCAGCATCTCCGTTGGCAGCAATAGTTGTTATGCTTTCCACAAAATTTACGGGATTGCGCGGCTCCGGTTGCGGACTCCAGCGTAGCTGTTGTGGTGTTAAGTTATGTCTCTCCAAAGGAGCAGACAGAAACTGGGAACAGCCAGCATGTGGCTGGTATTTACCTTGTAGTACCGAAGGTCTAATGCGATACATCCAAGATCTTAAGTTCTCATGGCGCTTTGCCGTAAATGCAGAGCCTGAAAACAGTTCTGCAATCAATCCATAAGGTGGTCGCTGTGGTGAGTTTCTTCCCAATGGTAAAGCTCCAGGAAGGGCTTCTGTAGAAAGGTGGTTCCCAAATCCAGACAAATATTCTTGATCCCGTGACATATCGTGCCCCCATTGTGTGTCTTCGCTCCTAAGCTAGCAAATCTTATTCCTGCAAGCAATCAGGTGGAGACGGGGCAAAATATTCTTAGTAGCTAGCTCATAAAGTTCCGAAGGTGTACTAGGTCATTTAGGAGGTTATTATGAAGCATGGTGCTCTGCATTTCCTAGGGCTTTTTTTGGTCTGCCTACATACAAACTACTGTAAAAATAAAAACAAAGAACCTGCTCCCATTAATTTCCAAAAACATCAACAGGAGTGGAAAAAAGCACCATCGAAGGATACTACTTCTGAGAGTCAGAAAGCAACAGCTCCCCAGGCTATGGCATCATCTCGCGCCCCTAAGCAGCAAGAATCCATAGAGCCAACCTCCCGGGTTTCATTACCCTCGGATAACCCCTCCCTGCCATTCACGCCAGGGCAGCAGAGCCTTGTGGAAAAAATTAAAGCAGAATCAGCTCAGGAAGCCAATCTACCGACAGTCATGCTTGCCGATAGTAAGTTGATGTCAAAAGGCTCAGCGGTAAACCTTGGTACTAGATTATTCAAACGAGCTTATCGCCTAGCTCTACAAAAGCAGTATCATGAGGCCCAGACAATTTACCTCCAGGCATGCCAGTATGGACACAAAGAATCCTGCCACAAATTTGGCTATTACCAACAAAAAGAAGGTAATTTCGCCAATGCCATTAGATTTTACAAAATAGGTTGTAATGCCGGTATTTTAAAAAGTTGTAATAACTTGGGATTTGGAATGGAAAAGTCTGGAAATATTGAATCCGCTAAAGACTACTACTCCTTAGCCTGTTTGCGACACCACTACCGATCCTGCCAGAATCTTACCAGAGTCCTGAATCACGGAAAAAATGCTTACTCCCAGATCGAATAAGCTGGTACTAATTAGGATGGTTCTTCCAAAATGCTAAAACTCATTCTCCTTTCCAGATTCATCTGCATAAGAGCGAGTCGCTTGCAACATTTGTGTTTCCAGCCAAGATATCAAAGTGACACGAATGGAGGGTTCCGTAAGATGGAGACTATTGCCAATTCTTAGCTTATCAGGGCTCAATACGTTTTCATAAAAATCTTGATTCCGGCGTTGATTCGACTGGGAACTGATAAAAAGCAACGGGACTATAATGTGATCAGATTTTGCAGCAATGAAAAAATTGGATTTTTCAATATCGATGGCATCAAGAACCGACAAAGCCTCACTATGGATCAAAGAGTCTTCCCCGTAGGACTCTGGTAGGTTTGCTAATTTTACATCTGAAGCTATGGGAGCAAATAGTTTCAAAAATGGTTTGATGGTCCTTTGGGTGCTAGTCGACTCAACTTGCCAAGGTATATTAGAGAGGACCAGTCCTGCCAAAGCTTTTTTATTCTGAATACAGTAGTGAGCTGCAATGGTAGCCCCAATATTATGTCCTGCTAGACAAATCGGAACATGCCGCCAACGATCTTGGATACGTGCCACAATCAATTCCAGATCATCAACATTCTCATCAATACTGTAGATATCACCACGCTCTCCCGGAGATTTACCATGCCCCCTCAGATCATAAGAAAATACAGCAATGTTTTGACTTTGTAGTTCTTTAGCGAAGCTTTCATAGAGACCCGTATGCTCTCTATAGCCATGTAGAATTGTGACTACCCCCTTGGGCTCAGGGCATGAGAATAACCGGCAAAAAAGTTCGCTACCATCGGAAGCTTCCAGGGTTTCTTCCGTAATGAGTGCATTCATTTGACCACCATACGCTGTTCTCCGCAGAGAGGTTTAGGTTCTTTCTCTATACAGTAAGGACAAACCTTATTTATAATTTGTAAGCTAGAAAATTTTACCCTACCTTTGACGGCACATTCCAGACTTAATCGCGTTAGTCTTCTCCGACTATATCAAGCATGTCATAAAAACATTTGCATGACTTTACTCCATAAAACCCTCTCCCATACCAGGGATATGGACTTGTTATGACACCATGTTCTTGTTGCACCTTATTTTAACTTAAACTTTGCTTTATTGCTGAAAATTGCTGCAAAAAAGAGTAGAATTCCCCGCCGTGCTGGCCCCAAGCCTGATTTATAGAACAGAAGGATTTAAGACCGTGAAATATAGCGATATTCAATGGGAAGATGAAGAAACCGAAGCCACGGAAAAAAAATCTCCCAAGAAAGAAGACGAGACTAGCTTTGAAGATATGCTAAATCAAAGTGATATGGATAGTCCACGCCAAAATATTAGAGTCGGAGGCAAAGTTGAAGGGCATATTGTCTCCCTAAACCCTTCCTCAGAGCATGTCCTTGTCGAAATTGACGCCCTTCATACAGGAGTTATTGATAAGCATCAGCTCTTAGATGAGCAAGGTGAAATCAAATATCAAGCAGGAGATCTGATTTCTGCTTATGTCATTTCGCGACAAGGGGGAGACATATCCCTAAGCATGACCATGAGCCGATCAAACCAAAGCCTGGAAGACCTCCAGCTGGCCCGATCTAACGAACTGCCCGTTAAGGGTAAAGTAACAGGGGAAAATAAAGGTGGTTTCGAGGTGACAATTCTTGGTAAGAGCTGCTTCTGCCCTGTTTCGCAAATGGATACCAGATTTGTACAGAACAAAGCAGATTACATGGGTCAGGAATATGAATTTCTCATTGAAAAAGTTGAGGAAGGTGGCCGCAATATTGTCGTCTCACGTGCCAAACTTCTGAAAAAGGAAGCTGAAGCAAGAGCTGCCGTCCTGGAAGCCAAACTTGGACAAGAAGACATTTTACTCGACGGAACTGTGACAGAACTTAGGGACTACGGCGCCTTTGTTGATCTTGGGGGTATAGAAGGTTTTCTCCATGTCTCCGAAATGAGCTACTCGCGGGTGAGTCGTGCTAGCGATTTCCTTAGTAAAGGTGATAAAGTCAAAGTCAAAGTTCTAAGTATTGAGACTCAGAATGATAAAAAGCGTATCTCTCTTTCAATGAAAGCTGCACTAGATGACCCATGGAATACAGTTAATGATACCTTTAAAGAAAGCCAGAGCTATCAAGGTAAGGTCAGGAAACTTGAGTCTTTCGGTGCTTTTGTCGAGCTTTCAACAGGTATAGAAGGATTAATTCATATCTCCGAGATGTCCTGGGAAAAGAGAATCCTTCACCCTTCAGAAGTGCTAAGCTTAGGGGATATGGTCAATGTTAGAATCCTCAGCATCGATGTCAATAATAAAAGAATTTCCTTAAGCTTGAAAAATATAGATGACAACCCATGGGTTAAAGCCAAAGATATTTTGGTTCCAGGAGCTACCGTTAAAGGCCAAGTTGTTAGCCTAAAAGGTAACGGAGCTTTTGTTACCTTGGCTCCAGGTATTACTGGTTTTCTCCCCATAGGAGCTCTAAAGCAGGCTTTTGGAGAGTCCTTTCGTAAAGAAGCATCTCCCCCTAAAGAAATTAATGTTGTCGTGCGTAATGTTGAAGAACAAGAAAAGAAAATCTTACTCTCTTTGCCTAATATCGAAGATAACTCTGCTGAAGATGAGGCATTTCGCGAATACTTAAATCGCAGAAAAAAACAAGCACCGAGTAAGGAAACGACAGGAAGTTTTGGGGCTATTCTAGCAGCTAAACTCAACCAAAATAAAAAATAAGACCTGATATGGAAACGGAACTTCTTTCCTATTGGTAAAAAAGAGGCTGCAGTACGCAGCCTCTTTTATGATGCTAAGTTAATGGGTTTTTTGCGTATTTAAGTGGTTAATCCACTCCCTAGCCTGCTTTTTATACTTAGGGTATTTAGTAGCAGATCTAAATGTTTCTAAGGAAGCCTGCGTAGCTCCCGATTGATATTGGGCAATACCTAGAGCTAAATACGCTAAGCCTGGCTTCTTTAAGCCACCTTTAGCAATCCCTTTTTGCAAGGAATTGATGGATTCCTTATAGTTTTCCTTCTCAAGGAAAATCTGTCCCTGTCGCACATAAGTCTGGCCATTGGGTGCTAAAGGGGCTGCCTTACTCAAAGCTGCTAATGCTTGATCCATTTCCTGTGCTTGAATATAAGAATCTGAAAGTATCTCATAATTTTTATGGGTTTTTTCAACCCGACCTGCTTTAAGACCCTCGCTTAAATAAAAGGCAGCTTTATAGGGCACACCCCGAAACAGCGATAGTTTAACAAGGTGTATTATATCTTTTTCTTCTATAACAACCTTGTTTTTATAAGCAACCTCCATGGTTGCTAGGGCCTTATTTTCCTTGTTCATAGCAACATAGACACTTGATAACTGCTTCCAGTACTTGATCTTATCTGGTTTTATTTTCACCAATTTTTCAAGAATCAAAGCTGCCTTAGGGAAAGCTTTCTTCTCATAATAAAGAGCAACTAATAATCGCAGCCATGACTCCTTAGTGTCAGGTTCAGCTTTTACAGCCTTTTCCACCCAGAATATGGACTTATTGATTTGTTTCAATTGTGCCCACACTTGGCCAAAGAAAAAATAAGCGCTGGTATTAACCTCATCACCTTTATTGTAGATGTAGTCTTGGATGTAAGGCACAGATTCCTTGTACTTTTCCTGAGCGACATAAACCTGAGCCAGAGAATACATGGTACTCAGAGTAGGTCCTAGTGGCAGCGCATCCAATTCTACACATAATTTGAAGTATTTTGCAGCATCAGCAAAACGGTCAGACTGCGCATAGACGTACCCTTTAGTTTGATAGACTTGAGCAAGGCCAAATTTCCGCTTAGCAAGGCTGCGCTCCAATCCATCGAGAACCTCTATGGCAGCATCATATTTTTCACTAGCCATGAATTTTTGGGCTTTTCCCAATCGGTTAAAATCCCTTTCGGAAAGATTTCCTGCCCGCCCCCCCTCAATTTTCTGGGGCTTACGCCTTATAAGTTCTTTGACTGTCAAAGAATTGGCAGCTTGCGAGGTTAGGAGAGATAACAAAAGTACTCCTAAAAGATACCTTAAACCCATCAATTATCCTCCAGCTTAAATTCCAGTCGCACCCTCTGCAGTAGCTCGACAGCTTTGCCATCAACGAACTGTGGTTTATAACGCCACTTAAGAATAGCTCTTTTAGCGTTCCTGTTAAAAATCCTTGGCGGTCGCGCCTCCAATATTTTAACATCTTTTGTGCTTCCTGACTTGGTGACAGTAAACTCAAGGGTGACATACCCTTCGATTCCACGCATAGCAGCTTTTCTAGGCATTTGTGGGGTAATGCGAACTATCGGCATGATATCAGCATTACCGTCTCCACCGCCGCCGCCACCGCGACCAAGATAGGGCCCCAAACCACCTTTTAGCCCGTTAGCAATCCGAGGTGCTTGCATCTGCAAGTCGTCTTCCTGAGGTTGATCATTCTGAGCTACCTGCAGCTTTGGTTTAGAGGGCATCGGCTTAGGAGGTGGGGGCTTCTTCGGAAGCTCCCGGTTTCTCGTTTTTGTTTCTGACTCGCGATTAACTCGAATAAATTCGACAACCGGACCCAAATCATTAACTACAGATTTCTTTTTTCCCTGATCTATCAATACTGACATAAAGAAGAACAGTACCAGGGTAACAGCACCACCTGCACCTAATGCTATTAAGTAACGCATAATATGCTACTCCTGTGGCTTAGCCGCAATCGACACATTGAGAACTCCAGCTAAACGAACCTGGTCCATGACTTCAATCAGAGTCCCTGTTTTTGCTCCTTTATCGGCTTGGATAACCACCGAACCTTCTGGGTTTTCGGCATGGAGCTTCTCTATGTTTGCTCTAACAGACCGCACATCGATCCGTCTTTTTTGAATCCAAATATCTCCGGTTTCTGAAATACCGATAAGTATATTTGCTCGTTCTTTTTTAACTGCAGTAGCAGCAGAAGGTCGATTTACATCGATGCCAGATTCCTTAACGAACGATGTTGTTACAATAAAGAATATCAGCATGATAAATGTAATATCGAGCATGGGAGTTAAATCAACCCCAATTTCCTCTTCGGCACTTTTTCTACGACGCGCTCTCATAATCTACCCTTTAACAATAAGGCAGGCTGTCAGCCAAACCTTCCTTTTCTTTTTTAGCTTTTCGTTCTAGTAGTGATCCGAAATATAGCCCCGATAAGGAGGCTACCATTCCAGCCATGGTGGGAATCGTCGCCATGGAAATGCCTGATGCCATAAGGCGAGCATTACCAGTTCCGGTGTATCCCATCACTTCGAAAACGCTTATCATACCGGTCACTGTTCCCAGTAGTCCAAGCAGTGGACATAGAGCTACAAGTGTTTTAATGACACTGATTGATTGATTAAGCTGAACTCCTGCCTCAGCAATGAGGGCTTCGCGAATGCGGTGCGCCGCCCATGAAGTCCTATCCTTCCGTGCTTCCCAGCCAGCAATGATCTTTGCTGAGAGTTTGGGATAAATCCGCCAGAAGAAATAGCACTTGTCTAGAATCATAGTCCACATAACCAAAGTAGCTACTCCGATAACAAGGAGTACTTGCCCACCGGTTTCCAAAAAGTCGCGGATCACTTCCCATTTTTCGAGGAAAAAGATCACGCTTGGCCTCCTTCTTCTGATCTCTTAGCCATCAATCCAATACTTTGCTCTTCGATTACGGACAAGAGACCTTTACATTTATTGGACACAAAAGAATGTAAAAGCACCAATGGTATCGCTGCCACGAGTCCGAGAACTGTTGTAACGAGGGCTTGTGAGATACCACCTGCCATAATTTTAGGATCTCCAGTACCAAAAAGCATCATGGATTGAAAAGTACCGATCATTCCCACAACAGTACCTAAAAGCCCCAGTAACGGCGCAACCGACGACAACAATTTAATGGTACTCAAACCACGCTCAATTTTGGAAGTGCCCTTAAGGACTGCCTCATCCAATTTTAGTTCAAGGCTTTCAATATCCCGACTTTTATTCTCTTCGTAGGTAGCAAACACCATACCCAGTGGGTTTGATTTATCAATTTTACTAGACTTTAGCTGCGCCCGAACTTTACGCCCCACAACGCCAAGGAACACGAAACGCTCCATAACGATAAGCAATCCTACAATTAAAACCCCAGCGATAACGTAACCCACTTCACCACCTTGGTGAAAGCGCTCGATAAGTGAGGGTTCTTGTACAAGTGCACTGAGGATGTTGCCTCGTGAGGGGTCAATACCAAGCTTATAAAGCTTTCCAGGTGTACCGCTTTCAAAGTCGGACACTAAGGATAAAAAGCGACCTTGGGGTTGCCTACCCAATTCCACAATTTCCTTGACCTCATCCTTATATGTTAGATAGCTGCCATCTGAAACAAGGTTAAAAACACCAACTCTTGTAACTTCCTTTTGCTCTTTGCTGCCATCACCTGTAGTAACTTGCGCCGAAAATTTTTGTACTTTTCCAGACTCGGTCATTTCCGTTAAAAGCTCTATCCAAAGCTGATGCAGATCTTCAGAGTTGGGAAGCTGTTTTCTGGTGGAAAGCTCGTCCACAAACTTTTCCCGCCCCGGGTATTGAGCTGTTACAAGTGAAGTTTCAAATACCCCCTTGGTATCCCCCGCAACCTGACGAACAACACCAAAAAGCTCACCGAGGGTACCCAAAGTAAGCTTTAGTTTGGTCTCCAATTGAGAAAGCTTTATGTCGTTAGCGTCATAACTTTTCTTTAGCGCCTCACCCCTAGCCTTCTCTTTGCGAAGATTCGCTTTGGCCCGGGCTAAGATGGCAGCCTGCTTATTTTTTGATGAAAGAAACGTTTTCTCGCGAGCTCTATTCTCAGCGTTATCGCGTTTCTTATCTCTTATCACCAATTGGAGAAGTTGATCTAAGCTTGTGGCTTTTTGTTGACTGACTGCAACAGATGTCAAGCTAAGGCTAGCAAGGCTAAGTGCGATCCATAGGGTTTTCATTTAACAACCTCCGGAGCTGAAACTGGTAAAGTAAGTAGATAAGGAGCTGATTGCTTGCGAGCAATTTTGAGTCCATCCTTAATGGCGGTACGATAGCTGTTATCTAGATCTTTCCATTGACGATTATGCTGGTCCCAGACTTGGGATAATTTACCATCTAGTGTTTGACTAATAAGTACAACCCGACCGACGCGAAGAAAGTCTACTGTTTTCTTCTTGCCTTCGATTTCTACAGTGTCAGAATACGCTTCAATGGATCGTCCGTATTCATTTTCTACTTGATAGGCCTCCAATACCCTACGGAATTTTTCCGAAGTAGAGACATCCGCCCGATCCATCATTTCTCTTAATCCAGCAATGCGATTCTGTCTTTCGGTTTGCAAGAAGGGAACATCTAAGGCAATAAACTTATCCAGTCCATCAATCATTTTGAGCATTAGAGGAACAACTTCTTTATTGGTAACCTCAATACTTAAAATCTGCTCCTCTATAGAAGCCGCTTCTTCCTCCTGAGACTTGACAAGTTTTGCCAACTGGTCGTTATAAGTCTTCAGACTTTCTGTTTCGCTCAAAACCAAGCGATACTCATCCAAAAGACGACTAGTCTTTTCAGAAAGAGAGTCAATTGTTTGTTGAGATTTTTTGTTTTGCGCCACGGTAGTAGTTTGCACATCAACAGATTTTTTTACCTGATTTTGGGCAATTGCACCGTGAGCGAAGGTTAACCCTAGAACTGCGGGCAACCAGTGCGTTAACACTTTTTCTGAGAGCCTATAAGCCATAATCACTACCCTATAAAGACATTCCTAACATACCATCATGTTGGCGCTGCACACCAATTGACTGGCCAACTACAGATTGATAGTACTGTATAAATCATCCCTAACCGATTGGCCAGCGCGAAGACACAATTTTGTAATTCACCGTGCACACATCCAAGAACTTAAACTGAAGAATAGGCTTCCCAAAGGAAGCTGATTCTAATTTACAAGGACATAACATTAAGCTGGCTATCAAGCCAAATCATTTTGTAAAGGTAGGGTAAAAAAAATATATATTTTAGGTAATTAGGGGGGGAAGTGGGCTCTGCTTTCCCCCTGCTGAAAAGTCTAGAACTACTTCGATTTGATTAAAGGTTTGCCGTAAAAATCTAATTCTAACGGTTTTTTAGGAAGAACCGCCTCGATCAAAAAACATATAACACCAAGATTAATGGCGACATCAGCAACATTAAATACAGCAAAATCAACATGCCATCCTAACATGCGCCATTCTGTATCAAAAAAATCAATAACATAGCCAAAATTCAAACGATCCAAAAAATTACCTATGGCACCAGAAAGCATTAAAACCAAACCAAGTCGTGTCAGGTGATAGTTAATTGGTAAAGTTTTCAAATAGAAGGCGATAAAGATCACTGCTATTAAAGTGATAATATAGAAAAAAGGGACCCTATAGTGATCTTCAAGCTCTGCCAGCATGCTAAATGCAGCACCAGTATTGCGTTTATAATTGAACCTTAAAGTAAAGAACTGCCCTTCTGATGACTCATTACCAATAGTAAATACAGGCACATAGGTAGATTTATAAGCTTTAATGTTATCGGCACTTTCCCATTTAAGGAGGCTCGATTGGGCGTGCCTTTTAGAAACTTGATCTAGCCCTACACTCCCCACAAAAATCAGCGATAGCAAAAAAAACATCACTTTACCAAGTTTCGTAGACAAAAAAGGATACTGTATATCTTTGAAATTCATGTGCCGTTCCCTAACCCCTATAACATAGATGACAAATCAAAATATCACGCAACTAGCTCTTCTACTATAGATAAGCTAATAGAAATACTCACAAATCTAAACTAATAACCAATCCTCTTGCAGGACTTTTCCCAGGTTATGCCAATAACTTACCGGCACCCTTACCGTACCCTCCTATAATCATTTTAAAAATAGACACAGTCACCCTAAGCTCCAGTTTATTAAAAAAGATACCGAATGCCCTTGTGCTCGCCCCAACGATGGAGGAAAGCGATGAAACTATTAGCCATATTGATATCCGCAGCATTAATTTATTCGTGCCAGCATACTCCTAAGAAGTCAAAATCCGCTAAGAAAAAGAAGGACAATTTGGATTACTCTCTGGCGGGGGAGAAAGACTTTGAGTCCCCATTATTTACAGAGGGTTACAAATTCCGTTTTTCTAAGGCATTCGAGCTGCCACTCACAGACGAAAACCAACAAACCGCAAAACGGGTGGCCAACACCAAGCCCTAAGTTCTCGGTACTCTGGAATGGAGTTCTCCAATGGGAACCCCTTTCCACTCCTGGCCCGAATCTAGGTCCTTAAGACTAAAGCACTGCTGTGCCAACTCATCCCCCCCCACAACGATTACTTTGGCGTAATTTTTCCTATCAGCATATTTAAACTGCTGAGCCAATTTTCTCTCCTGTAACGCAATATCTACCATAACTCCATTCTCCCTTAAGTCACGGGCTATGGTAAAGGCATAATCATGGGCTTCCCCATTTGCTACTGCCACAAACACACCCCGTCGTGCTTGCTCCCGGTATGTCTGCAACTCTTCACAAGCTGCCAGTAAGCGGTCCACTCCAATAGAGCCGCCGGCCCCAGGAACTTCTTGTCGACTATATCGGGAAATAAGACCATTATAGCGTCCTCCTGACGAGATGGAGCCAAAGCCCGGAAGGCTGTCGATGAACGTTTCGAACACAATTCCTGTGTAATAACCTAAGCCGCGGGCAATCTTAAGATCTAACTGCACCTTAACCTTAGGATTTTTAATAAGAGACCGCAAGCTGCCCATGGTCGCTTCCAAGCGGTCTAACTCCTTTATCAAGGGATCACTGGCGACGGCGTTATCGTGCGAAAATCGTGCTCTTACAGGTTCTAAATCGGTATCACCACTCTCGTTCTTAGTTAGGATAACATTGATAAGCTCCTGGGCATCAGCTGGGACTACACCTGGTAATTGTGCTATAAGGTCGATGACTTTACTAACGCCCACCTTATCTAGTTTATCAATGGCAATCAAAGCTTTAGTCTCATCCCCCGGTGCTAACCCCGGTAGATAGGCCTTGATCAGTGCTGACAGAATAACCCTATTCCCAATGAGTATGGTGAAAGGGGCTGGTACGATCTCTCCTAACATGACAGCTAAATTGTAGAGGATTTCCAAATCCGCCGCTTGCGAATCGACACCAACTATATCAATATCAGCCTGGCAAAACTCACGATAACGACCTTTTTGGGGTTTTTCGCCGCGGTAAGAATTACCAATTTGAACTTTTTTAAAGGGAAGAACCATAGTCCCTAGGTTAGCAGCCACATATCGCGAAAATGGAATGGTCAAATCAAATCTGAGGCCTACCTTACGATTGCCGTGATCTTCAAACAGGTAGACCTCTTTGTCAGTTTCCTGGTTGCCTGTTCCAAGCAAAGTTTCCGCATATTCAAGTATAGGGGTATCAATGGGCTCAAACCCTGAAATTATAGCATGGCTCCAGATTGTATCGATCACGTTCTTCCGTACATGTGCCATTGCGGGGTTAATATCGCGAAATCCCTTTAGAGTTTTAGGAGGAACCCGATCTTTACTTGCCAAAATAACTGCTCCTTTATTATTTAGAACACTAACCTGCTGTTACGCATGTCGTATTAATATGGGGTTTCTATGTCATTAATTAAACGCCTACTTATCTATGGAGCCGCTTTCTGTGGCACAACGATTTACTCTGTTTCTGTAACGTCAGCCACAAGGGAAGCGCCCTCTCAAGACTATATTCAAGACTTTACAGCATTTACCTTAAAGCCCCAAGATATGAAACTAGGACTGTCTT
Organism: Pseudobacteriovorax sp.; assembly: GCA_050293845.1. GTDB lineage: Bacteria > Bdellovibrionota_B > Oligoflexia > Oligoflexales > Oligoflexaceae > DT-89. The sequence continues at coordinate 14,274 of JBNKNM010000015.1, forward strand.
TTGATTATGGAATGACAGAGCACCTACAGGTTGGCACAGATTTAATGTCGACCATTGTTGGCGCCCCAAACGTGAAGCTTAAATTTTTAGTTTGGGAAAGTAAGCAACAACAAATCGCAGTTGGTTTGCACACCACTTACTTGGACCGAAAAACTGCATTATGGGGTGACATCATAGAGGTTTTTGATGAGCTAGATGCTAAGCTGATCCGCCCCCAGATATCCTGGAGTCACCGTATTTCTAGCCGGCTATTCATCCACTCTCACTGGAGCATAGGAATAGGCAATATAACGGCAAAGCTAAGCCCACTGGGCAAACGCCGCTACTGGGAACGCAAATATCCTAAAGGCAACTATGACACTGGGGAAAAAAATGTCAACAGTCCTTCAGCGAACCAAGAGGCTAACTTTGGATCTTCCCATCGCACCTTACAGGCACAAGCCTTATTGGGCCTCAGCCGTGACCTTTTCCAAGTAACGGGGGAATTCATCCGCGATGATACCAAAAAAATTCTTCTAACCAGTCGGGTTGACCGCACCAAATTAGAACAACTTTCCTCACAGGGCTTACGTGTCACAGTGGGACAAGAATGGAGAGTGGGGCGTTTCAACTTTCGTCTGGGTTTAGGCATTCTCTACCAGGTCCTTTCGGGGACTGACCTCGATGGTGAGCTTGTGGACGATGCGGGATTTATGCCCATAGGTGACTTTGACTTTTACTGGATACTTTAACTGGTATTAGTGTAGAGTGATCAGTCAAAAAACACATAAACAAAGGGGCGCCGCCAAAACAAGACACCCTACCAGCCAAAAAGATCTTGATTATTTACCTTTAACAAGGTATCGCTCTGTTCCCAGTAAATCATAAATTTGAGAAAACAGTGCAACTCAGTAGCAAACAAAAGAAATACCTCAGAGGCCTCGCCCATAGCTTAAATCCAGTTGTCATGATTGGCAATAATGGAGTTTCTCCAGGGGTTGTCCAAGAAATCGACAGTACCCTGGATTGTCACGAACTGATTAAAATTCGGATCAGATGCGAGAACCAAGAAGATTTAGCTGCCATTTTGCAGGAGCTTTTGGTGGATGTTAAAGCCTCTGTAATCCAGACGATAGGCCATTCTGTTATTTTATTTCGAAGATCTATGGAACAAAAGATCGCTTTACCTTAGAGTTTGGTTTTCTCTTTTTTATATCTAAGGAAAAGGTTATGGATTCCTCTACAAAAAAGCTACATTTTTCATCGATCCTACGATTAAAGTGCCCCTATTGTTGTCAAGAGCCCTTGCAAAAAAAGGGCTCGTGGTTTTTGTTCGCTGAGGGATGCTCCCGATGCAATTACCGGTTTGCCAGGGAGGTTGGATATTTTTCGGGAGCTCCCTGGATGATTAGCTACCCTCTTTCCAGCATCATCGGCCTAGCTACGATCTTATACTTATACACCCAAGATAACAGACCCTCTATAACGATCATGGCTTTAAGTGTAGGAGTCGTATGTGCTGGTTTCGGCTTTTTAAGCTACCCCTATGCCAAGGCAATTTGGATGTATATTGACCATCGCTTCCACCCTTTGGAGTGGGAAAAAGAGTCTTTAGAAAAAGTTAAAAGCCTGATTTAAAGATAGAATCGATAATATCTAAAATTTGCTCGGTATCTGATAAATCCTGCACCAACCTAGTGGGATTTTGAGCTGCGATACTTGCACCTGCGGCGTATCCAGTACAAACTCCTAGGGAGAAAGCGCCGATAGCTCTACTGCAGATAATATCATGGGCTGTATCTCCGATAATCATACATTGTTTTCCTGCGAGGGCTAGGGAAAGGGCGGATGAAGCGCTTGCCAAACCTTCTCGGGCAATATCGTTGCGATGGATCTTCGTGTCACCGTAACCGCCGAACGAAAAAAAGGATTCCAAACTATGGGATACTAGCTTTGAATGAGCGCCTTGCTTAATATTTCCTGTAATAATCCCCAATGCATAGCGATTATCGTGTTGCAGTTGCTGTAACAGCCCCTCAACTCCAGGAAGAATGATTCCTGAATTTTTTGCCAACTCCAACTTCAGGTGCCTAACGTAACTACTAAAAAATGTGTTGAGTTCCGCTGCAGTGGGAGGATTTAACCCATTACGAACAAACAATTCATTGGCAATCCCAAGGTCGGTTCGTCCCCCATATTCAATATCGGCATCTGGTACAGAGACAGCAAATGATTCCTTTAGAGTTCTTTTTAATGCTACTTTTCCAGCACCTTGGGTTAAAATCAATGTTCCATCAATATCAAAAAAAAGGATACGCACTCATCAACTCTTTAAAATTAGTTTTCCAGACATATAAGGTGTAGCTCCTCCTGAAATGTAAACATGATCATCCTCTACCCTTAAGGTTAAATGCCCTCCCCGCTTTGAAAGCTGGCGAGCTTTAAGCTTATTTTTGCCAAGTTTTTGTTTCCAGAGAGGAGCTAATAAACAATGCACCGAGCCCGTGACAGGATCTTCATCAATGCCCACAGAAGGCGCAAAAAACCGGGATACAAAATCGTACTCTTTTCCCTGATCTGCTACCGCTGTTAGCGATAAAAAAGTTCCGGCCTCTTTCAAATACTGAAGGTCAGGTGCCGCGCGGATCAGTTTGTCCTGCGACGAAAGCACCAAAACGAGGGTCTCGTTTCCCCAATAGGCTTCTTGGGGGGATAAGGCCAGCAGGGGCGCGTCCAAATTTTTAAGATCATATGGCTCCAAGTCAAATCGGGGAAATTTAAGCTTCCACTCATTGCGCATTTTTTGCACTATTAGCTCTCGACTGCCATTAAGGAAAAGCACTTCTTTGCGCTCAGGATCAATGAATTCAGTTATAGCACATGCCGCTGCCAGGGTCGCATGACCGCATAAATCGACTTCCCCTTTGGGAGCCATCCATCTGATTTGATAGTTATCACCAACTTTTACAATAAAAGCTGTTTCGCTGAGATTATTTTCCTGAGCTATATTTTGCATGACATCATCAGAAAACCATTCGTCTAACACGCATACAGCAGCTGGATTTCCCTTAAAAAGCTCATGGGTAAAGGCATCAATTTGATATATGTCAATAGACTGCATGAGTTTCCCCTTTGACTCGTACACTAATCTTCGCTAGAGTCTTAATATAATTAAATATTACTAATTCCAGCCAATAATCACTTCAGGTATTTTTCATGGAAACATCAATACTGGATCACAGGTCTGCGATCAATGAGCTTTTTGAATACACACGCAGAAACAGTATTAATATTTGTAAACCACTAGAATTAGAAGACTACAATCTACAGGGTATGCCGGACGCCAGTCCACCAAAGTGGCATTTAGCCCATACCACCTGGTTTTTCGAAACTTTTATCCTACAGAACTTCCTTGACAGCTATAAACCATGGCACGAAGGGTTTGCTCATCTGTTTAATTCCTATTACGAAACTGTTGGCCGACCTTTTAACCGTCCGCAAAGGGGCATATTATCCCGTCCAAACCTGGCAACTGTCTTTAACTACCGCCAGCACGTCGATGGTCTAATGCAGGACCTGCTACAAAGCAGCCACAAACAATTAGACAGAATCATTGAGCTCACCCTGCTGGGAATTCACCATGAGCAACAGCATCAAGAACTAATACTAATGGATATCAAGTACAGTCTTAGTTGTAACCCATTGCTGCCAGAATATCAAAAACAAAACTTATCCATTTCAGCAGACCCCAGCCAAATACAGTGGCTTGATATTCCTCAAGGTGTTTTTAAGGTTGGCCACCAAAACCAGCACTTTTGCTTCGATAATGAAACGCCACGTCATAGTGTCTATCTTCCTGGAGGTCGTATTGCTAGCCGACTAGTGACTAATAGTGAGTATGTTGAATTTATTGAAGATGGTGGCTACGAGCGAGTTGACCTTTGGTTGTCAGAAGGCTGGAGTTTCATTAAAGACGAAAAATTAAAACAACCTCTCTACTGGATGAAAGAAGGCCCAAGTTGGTGCGAGTATACTCTCCATGGGCAGCAAGAACTCGACCCTTTTCGTCCTGTGTCCCACGTTTCGCTTTATGAGGCAGATGCCTATGCACGATGGTCAGGAGGACGACTTCCCACCGAATTTGAGTGGGAGGTGGCAGCTGAACAATATGCTACTGACACACCTGACCAAAACATAGCCTCTCATCAGTTAAACAAACCAAAGAATGCGGATAACTGGCTTTACAACCTATGGCAATGGACGTCCTCAAGCTATGCTCCCTACCCTGGATACAAACCGGCACCAGGAGCCATTGGAGAATATAATGGTAAGTTTATGTGCAACCAATATGTCCTGCGTGGAGGGTGTTACGCAACCCCTCTCGGCCACCTAAGGAGCAGCTATAGAAATTTTTTCCCGGCTTCCAGCCGCTGGATGTTTTCAGGAATACGAGTAGCAAAGGACCCTCAATGAGCAAAATAGAATTAATCGATCTTAAGCCAAAACCAGCTGATTTTCGTAGCGATACCATCGCAGGACTTTCCAAATCTCGAAAAGCCCTGCAACCAATTTACTTTTACGACACTATTGGATCACAGCTTTTCGATAAAATATGTCATCTGGATGAATACTATCCCACTAGAACCGAAATGGCCATTTTGGATGATGCTGCTGATAGGCTTGATGAGTTAATTCAATCGCCCTGCACCATCATTGAGTTTGGTAGTGGTAGTAGTATTAAAATCAAAAAATTACTGAGCTCAAGCAAGAAAATTCAGCGATATATTCCTATCGACATTAGCAAAGATCATCTCCTCCATTCGGTGAATAAACTCGCTGATGAATTTCCCGCTTTAGATATTAGCGCTGTTTGTGCTGATTACACAGATCGCAGCTCCCTTGATAAAATCAAGTTACATGAAGAAAATTCTAAAATTGTTTTTTTTCCAGGCTCCACTATCGGTAACTTGGAATACCAGCAAGCTCTTGAGCTTTTGAAGGACATTAAGCACCTTATTGCCAACCAGGGCAAGCTCGTGCTGGGCATTGACTTGGATAAAGACCCCAATATACTCATCAATGCATATAACGATCGCGAAGGAGTGACCGCAGCTTTCAACTTAAATTTATTAACAAGGATCAATAGAGAATTAGGAGCTGACTTCCAAGTCGAGCAGTTCAAGCATCGCGCCATCTACAATGAAAACAAATCGCGGATAGAAATGCATTTGGTCTCTTGTGTTGCCCAATCTGTTACCATCGCAGATCATCGCTTTGACTTCACAGCCGGTGAAACCATACACACCGAGTCATCCCATAAATATCAACCAGAAACGTTTGCCTCGATGGCAAAGGACGCCGGACTTCAAATCGAAACCTATTTCACTGATGCCAAAGGTTTCTTTTGCGTTATGGTCTTAACAGCGGCTCCTCACCAAGACTAGCTATCCTCCTGCGCGAACTAATTTGAGTTTCTTGGTCGCAAAGTATTCTTCAATTTTATCGCGCATATCACCACGGATCTCAATGCGACCTTCCTTAAAGGTCGCGCCACACCCCAGACGTGTCTGTAAGTCCTTCATCAACTTTTTCGCAGCAGCAGCTTCAAAGGGTAGATTAAACAGCACCGTAACGGATTTCCCTCCCCGCCCCTTGGTTTCAAGGCGCATTTTGGTCGGGCCATCGCTTTTCTCATACTTTTTTTTGCCCTTATCATTTTTTTTATGGGAGCCTGTATCTGAGGAATAAACTAGTCGACCTGACATATTCAAAGTCCTTCTCACTTGTTCCTACTGTCTAGGTACATTAACCTATGTCGTATACAATGCTAACAATAACTTGATAGAGAAAAATCGTGCAATACGTCAATCAATTTAACGTATCCTGATTTCTAAATCGTATTTTTAACACAGGCTTAACTTTCTACATAGGAATGCCCTTTTTCTTGTCCAAACTTTGTGATAATAAATGTGGGTTCGCCAGAGGTGCCACTTGTGGCTGAGAGGAAGAATCCGACTCTTTGAACCTGATCTGGATCATTCCAGCGTAGGGAGTGCGAGAAAGTCTGCACCTGATGGCGTTTCCAACGAAAGAGGAGTAGACATGTCCCCCATTGATTCAAAAAACCCAGAAGAAAAAGTATATATCCACGGTAATCGGTTCAAAGACCTCCGGGTGCCTATGAAGAAAATTAAGCTCCGCCCTATGGATGGCAAAGCACGCTCCTTATGCGTCTATGATACCTCAGGTCCCTATACTGATCCCGAGGCTAATATTGATATTCAAGTGGGCTTACCACGGCTCAGGGAACAGTGGATTGCCGATCGCAGCGACAGTGAAATTCAAACAAGCACCCTGACGACCCATCTTAACCAACTGTCTTCAAAAATGCCCCGATCCACATCAACGGTAAGGCGTGCTAAAAAAGACAGAAATGTCACCCAACTATACTACGCTAGACAGGGCATCATCACCCCTGAAATGGAATTTATTGCCATTCGAGAAAATCAAAACAGGGCTTTGCTAGCCCAACAAGAGCTTTCCCCTATTGAAAAAGAGAGGGCGGAGCGCTTGCGTGGTGAAGGATTTGGCTCCCATATTCCCGCTACAATTACCCCTGAGTTTGTACGTGACGAGCTTGCTGCTGGACGCGCCATTATTCCTGCCAATATCAACCACCCTGAATCAGAACCCATGATTATTGGCCGTAACTTTTTAGTGAAGGTTAATGCCAATATTGGTAATTCTGCAGTCAGTTCAGGGATTGATGAAGAAGTGGAAAAGCTGGTGTGGGCTACCCGCTGGGGTGCCGATACCGTTATGGATCTTTCCACAGGAAAAAACATCCATGAAACCCGCGAGTGGATATTGCGCAATTCCCCGGTTCCTATCGGCACCGTCCCCCTGTATCAGGCCTTTGAAAAAGTAGGAGGTCGGATCGAAGATTTTGGCTGGGATGTGTTTAAGCAAACTCTGCTAGAGCAAGCTGAGCAAGGTGTCGACTATTTTACCATACATGCTGGCGTGTTACGACACCATGCTAGCCTTGCTAAAAACCGGATGACAGGTATCGTCTCACGCGGCGGTTCAATAATGGCGCAGTGGTGTTCTTATCACCAAAAAGAAAGCTTTTTGTATGAGCACTTTGAAGACATTTGTGAAATTATGAAAGCCTACGACATATGTTTCTCCCTAGGGGATGGGTTACGCCCCGGTTCCATAGCAGATGCCAATGATGCCGCACAGTTCGCCGAACTAGATACCTTAGGGGAACTCACCAAGATAGCTTGGAAGCATGATGTTCAGGTCATGGTAGAAGGTCCTGGTCATGTTCCTATGCACATGATTAAAGAAAATATGGAACGGCAATTAGAGTCCTGCTCCGCCGCTCCTTTTTACACCTTGGGGCCCCTTACCACTGACATCGCTCCTGGTTACGACCACATCACTAGCGCCATCGGTGCTGGTATGATTGGCTGGTACGGCACGGCGATGCTTTGCTATGTAACACCTAAAGAGCACCTGGGACTGCCTAATAAAAGCGATGTGAAAGAAGGGCTAATCGCCTATAAAATTGCCGCTCACGCGGCCGACCTTGCCAAAGGTCACCCATCTGCCAGGGACCGCGATGACATGCTGTCTTTTGCTCGCTTTAATTTCCACTGGGAGGATCAGTTCAACCTGTCCTTAGATCCACAGACGGCCCGTAAATATCATGATGAAACCTTACCTAAGGATCGTCATAAAGGAGCCCATTTCTGTTCGATGTGTGGACCCTCATTCTGCTCCATGCGCATCACCCAGGATATTCAAAAACAAGAACAGGAAGTGAGAGCACCATGAGGTGCGCTGTCGTTGGAGCGGGAGTATGTGGCAGAGTTTTAGGGATAAAGCTGCTAAAACAGGGCCACAGTGTAGAATTTTTTGACCCTAGTTCCGTCAATGGTGAAGGCTCAGCAGGCTATCACGCTGGGGGTATGCTGGCCCCCTATAGTGAACTAGAGAGTTCTGAATCGCTCATTTTTTCTATGGGTATTTTAGGGGGAAATCAATGGGCCCAAATCAGTGCCGACCTTAACAAAGCTATAGGCTTTCGCTTTCAGGGCAGCCTTATCGTTTCCCACCAAAGAGACCAAGCATTATGGCATGAAATCAGTCAAAAAATCTGCTCCAAGGTCAACGCAGAAGAGTACCATCTCGGTCCAGCTACGGATATCGAAGTGGAGCTTAAAGATCACTTTTCCAGCAGCCTGTTCCTACCTCACGAAGGACAGGTAGATCCTCGCTTATTCTTTAAGGAGAGCTTTAAATTTTCCATAGAGCATGGAGCCATCTGGCATCATACTCTACTACCATTCCTCAACAGCAGTGAAATGCGCCGCACATTTCAATCGTTTGACTGGGTTTTTGATACAAGAGGCATAGGTGCTCGAAAAGATCAAAGATACTTGCGCGGTGTGCGCGGCGAGGCTTTACTAGTAAAGGCTCCCGAAGTATCCATTACTCGTCCGGTTCGTGTGATGCACCCCCGCTATTCCCTATACATCGTACCACGCCAAAAAGATTTGTATTATTTAGGCGCCACCCAGATCGAAAGGGACGATACTAGCCCTATCACTGTAAGATCAGCTTTAGAGCTGCTTTCGGCTGCTTATTCTGTCCATTCTGGTTTTGGCGAAGGACAGGTGGTTGAAGCCTGTGTTGGAATACGTCCTGCCTATCTCAATAACTGCCCTCAAGTGCAAGTTAAAGATAAACTGATCAGGATCAATGGACTGTACCGGCATGGCTTTCTATTATCACCAGTGATTGCCGATACCGTCCTAGCATTTATAGGCGGCAAAACCTCAATACCTTTTGTAAAGGATATTTTCAGGGGAAATTTATGAATATTAGAGTCAATGGCAAACCTGTAAGTCTAGAAAAACCTCTTAATATCGATCAACTGCTTGTTTTTCTTGGCTATCAAAATCGCTTTGTAGCTGTAGCAAGAAACCAAGTAAGTGTACCCAAAAGCACCTACCTGAATACATTCGTTAGTACTGATGACGATATCGAAATTCTTGCACCCATGAGTGGAGGCTAACATGGAATGGTCGATTGGTGGTAAGTCCGTTAGCAGCCGTTTCCTTTTAGGAACCGCACGCTATCCCAGTCCGCAAATTTTACAAGATAGTATCGCAGCATCTGCCACTAGTATCATCACTGTATCACTACGCCGTGAATCGTCTCAGCAGAACCAAGGAGATCGCTTTTGGGACTTTATCAAATCCTGCGGCTGCCATATCCTCCCTAATACTGCTGGATGTCATAGCGTAAAAGAGGCTGTGACAACAGCCTATATGGCTCGGGAATTATTTGACACTTCTTGGATTAAACTGGAAGTGATCGGCAATGATGAAACCTTGCAGCCAGATGTTTTTGGAGTGGTCGAGGCCGCGAAGATTCTTATTGAAGATGGCTTTGAGGTGTTCCCTTATACCACAGAAGATCTTATCGTAGCCGAAAAGCTGGTAAACCTAGGTTGCAACATCATCATGCCCTGGGGCGCACCCATTGGCAGCGGACAGGGTTTAAGAAATCCCGAAGCGCTACTGACCCTAAGAAAGCGACTTCCCCACATCCCACTGATCATCGATGCTGGTATTGGCAAACCCTCCCACGCCTGTGAAGCTATGGAAATGGGCTTTGACGGTGTCTTGTTAAATACAGCAGTAGCCCTAGCAGGACATCCAGCAGCCATGGCTAAAAATTTCGCCATGGCGATAGAAGCCGGTCGCTCAGCTTTTATAAATGGCACCATGCAGCGTCGAGAAACGGCTGCAGCTTCAACACCTACTGTAGGTGTTCCTTTTTGGCATGAAGAAGAACGCCTATGATAACTATCGTAAACATTGCCGGCACTGACTCCCTCGGCTGTTCCGGCCTGCACCAAGACTTGCGAGCAGCGAATGCTCAGGGAGTCCATTGTTTTTCTGTAGTTACCACGGTTACAGCACAGAACCACAATCACCTTCAATCAAAGCAGGATATATCGTCTAAACTTATGTTAGAGCAGTGGGCGAAGATTATAGAAACCCAGCAACCTCAAGCTGTGAAAATAGGAATGCTGACCGATGTTGTAGCCACGCTACCACTTTTAGAGCAGGTGCGGCAGCTTAATATCCCCGTCGTGTTTGATCCTGTACGCAGCACCAGTTCCGAAGTCCAAACCTTGCCGGATACCATCAAACCCTTGATGATAAAGCATATATTACCGATGACTACCATACTGACCCCTAATATTCCTGAATTAGAATGGCTGCTTGGTTCTCGGGTAGAGAACCGAGATGATATCAGAGCAGCGGCGAAGGCAATTGTGGCAAAGGGCTGTAAAAGCGTGCTGATAAAAGGAGGTCATAGTCCTGATGACAATGCAACAGACTACTTTTATGATGGTTCCCTAGGCATCTGGCTAGCTAGTTCCCGGCTACCTTATGAGTTTCGCGGCACGGGTTGTTATCTTTCTACAGCCATTACTTGCTCCTTAGCTCGCGGCCTCTCCCTAAGGGAAGCGATTGTTGACGGAAAAACCCACTTACTCCAGGCTTTTGCGGACTCCTATGAGTTAGATGGCAAAAGAGTTTTGAGAGAACAAAAACCACCACAGCAGGTACCCTTATTGACCCGAACACATGAAAATCCAAGCCCCAGTAAGGCCTTTCCTGACATAGAACATGAGCCCATAGGATTTTATCCCATTTTTCCTAACAGTCATTGGCTCAAACGCCTTGTCCCTCTTGGGATTAGAACAGCTCAAATCCGGATCAAAGATCGACAAGGACAAGACTTGATCACTGAACTGCAGGAGTCCATAGCAATTTGTCAGCGCTATAACTGCAGGTTATTTATCAACGATTACTGGCAGCTTGCTATGGAGTTAGGTGCATACGGTGTTCATCTAGGCCAAGAAGACATAAAGGAAGCCGATATCGCCGCTATGAAGCAGCGAGGACTCCGCTTGGGCGTTAGCACTCATTCCTTGGAAGAACTCAGTTATGGACTATCATTTCTGCCCAGCTATGTAGCCCTCGGCCCCATTTTTCCAACCACGTGCAAATCTATGGCTTTCGGTCCTCAAGGGATACAACGCGTGGCGGAATGGGTTCGGTTATCCCCCGTCCCCGTAGTGGCCATCGGTGGTTTAAAGCCTGAGCATATTTCGCCTTTAGCGCGAACAGGTGCACAGGGGATCGCTTTGATTTCTGATGTCACCCAGCATCAAAATCCCGAACAACGGACAAATGAATGGCTGAACTTAATGAAGATTGAGGGGGCATGGTAGCTATGATAGTATCCAGCCGTTTGGTAAGAATGCGTTAAAATAGGAAACAAACTGATGTCATCACCACTAGCTTCCCTTATAAAAACAGGTACAAAACTTTGGCTCGACTCCATTGATCCTCAACTGGTACACGATAACCGGCAAAAAGGAGCTACAGGTGCCACTTCAAACCCCATCATCGTAGCTAACCTTCTCAAAACCGGACGCTTCGACAATGAAATTAAGACTTTAAAAGCCCAGGGGCAAAGTTCCCACGAAGTCACCTGGCAAATCACAGATCAACTGGTCAGCCAGGCGGAGCAGGTTTTCCTTCCCGTATTCCATGAAACGAAGGGAAATGATGGCTATGTCAGTTTCGAGCTAGACCCCCTTTTAGAAGATGCGGAGCAAGCCCCTCCCCATAAGGAGCGAGTCTCCGCATATATAGCGCAAGCATTGCAGTGGTTCCAAGGCCATCCGAATCGCCTCATAAAGGTTCCCGCCACACCAGCAGGAATTGACTCCCTAGAGGAGATGGTTGCTGCAGGCGTTAATGTGAACGTAACCCTTATTTTCAGCATCGCCCAGTACGAAGCTGCCCGTGATGCCGTTTGGAAGGGAGCGCAGCGTCGCCAGTCCCTAGAGACCTTCAAAAGCGTTTTTAGCATTTTTGTGTCACGTCTTGATGTCTATGCAGCGAAAACAGCTTCCACCATGAGCGAGGAGGCCCAAGGCTCGGTTGGTATTCTCAATGCCAAAAGAGTTTGGAAGCTCAATAAGACATTCTGGTCCGATAAGAACACTCCCCTAGAACAGGAAATGATTTTTGCTAGCACCGGAACCAAAAAGCCTGATGATCCTCAATGGAAATACGTAGCAGCCTTTGCAGGTAGCGACATTGAGACAAACCCTCCGGCAACCAACGATGCCGTGGAAACTTCGGGTAAAGAGTTTTCATCCGCTATAGAATCCCTACCGCCAGATGCCATCATCACAGAAATAGACAAACATATTGACTGGAAGCATCTAGAAGATACTCTGATGGCTGAGGGGCTAGCAAAATTTGCAGAGCCTCAAAAAGACCTGCTGGCTCTTGTCGAGACCATTTAAGTGTAAATTGCAACCGCCTCCGCCAGCGGTTTTTGTGACGAAAGGAACTCCATTGAAAGCTATTTCATTAACTCCAGCGCTTTATGACTATTTGCTGCAACATGCTCCAGAACCTCATCCCATTTTACCCGAGATAGCCGAAGCTACCCGTAGTCGCAGCGATCAGAATATGCAGATCAGTCCCGATCAAGGACGATTTATGCACTTACTAACCAAGTTATTAGGGGCCAAAAAAGCTGTTGAAGTAGGCTGCTTTACCGGTTACTCAGCTGTAGCTGTGGCCTCTGCCCTCCCCTCTGACGGCAAATTGATTAGCCTGGACATCGATTCTGAAACCGCCCAAATTGCCCAAAGCTTTTTTACCAAGGCGGGCTTGGATCAAAAAATTGAAATCAAGGTCGCTCCAGCCCTGGAATCTTTGACAGCGTTGGCAGAAGAATCTTCTGGAAGCTTCGACCTTGCTTTTATTGATGCTGACAAAGTAAACTACCAGGCTTATTATGAAAAATGCCTACAGCTGCTGCGCCCCGGGGGAGTGATTCTCGCTGATAATGTCCTTTGGAGTGGTTCTATCATAGACAGTAGCAATCAGGAGGAGTCAACCCAAGCCCTTCGGCAGTTTAACGAGTTTGTTAAAACTGATAGCCGTGTAAGCGCCATGATACTCCCCATAGCTGATGGACTATATCTGGCTGTGAAAAAGTGATTCTCTTACTGGTAGCTCTATGCCTGAATTGAGAGTAAACTGAAGAAACTGCTAATAAACGCTTCTGCAAGGAGATGTTATGTTTGGAATTGGCCCTCTTGAGTTACTTGTTGTTGCTGTTGTAGCAATCGTAGTGGTCGGGCCCCAGAGATTGCCGGAGTTAATGCGTAAATTCGGCAAATTATTTGTGCAGTTGCGACGCCAAACCCATGAAATTCGTACCGGATTCAATGATGTCATCCGCGACGCGGAGCGCGAACTTGAGCTTGAAAAGATTAAAGAACTGAAGAGCAAGTTGGATAATGTAAAAGACGGGAAAGTGGTGGAAAATGCTATCAAAGAAGCGGTCGGCATGGAGAAAGTAGAGAACGAATACCACGACTCCCACTATAAGGAAGGTGAGTTTCAAAAAGGGGACCATGATGACGGTTATATTGATGCGGACACCCTATTAGCAGAGGCGCAAAAGCGATCTGAAGAAATTTTACGACCAAAGCAACCCCATGCGAAACAGGATACCAGTAATACGTCCCCAGAAGGGAGTGAATCTGTAGCCAAGCCCCAAGACTTAGAAGCTTCCGATTTAGACCCTCTCCATCAAAACCCAAAACCCGAACCTACAGCAGTACCTGAGCCCTCCTCCGAGAAAAAAAAACAGGATGAGTCCCCATAATAGGGTGTTAGATGTACTGAGCTTTCTACCCACATGACCACGAACGTGATACAATAAATACCAGTAGCCCTACCCTATAATGGAACTTAAAATAACTATGGGACTCGAGTATCTATATGGTTACATCGTTCATCCAGGTACTTTCCAAGCTTGTCTTATGGCTATTTCTATATATCGCCTTCAGCCTTACTGGTTATGGAGAACCTTGGCTAGGAACTAGGTTCGCACAGAACTGTGCGGGATGCCATGCACCCGGACGTAAAAATCTTCCTCCAGTCCTACGCCGTTGCACCCTATCCTGCCAGGGATGTCACGTAAATCCCAATGGAGGCGGACTGCGATCTTTCTATGGAAAATGGAATGAAAATTTTTGGTTACGCTCTTATAGATCTAAGAAATTGCAGCAACCCAAGCTTGCAGCCCCCTTACACAAGCAGTTTTATGGACGTAGCCGAAAAAGCAGCGCTATTGTCAAAAACATTAAAAAAATTATCCGTCAGGGCTTTCCTTTAGTGCGCAGTAAGAATGAATTTGAGAACGAGCTGCTGTATGATCGCTATCACGATAAGTATCACCAGACGAATGCCAGATCCCGGCGCGAATTTGAGTTTTCTATTCCCCAAACAGACCCCTATCGGCAGATGGATGAACAGCGTATCGATGGGGGGGCTGATATTCGTTTTCTGGCTTTTCAGCAAAATGGGGGCAACGACTCGAACTTCCATCCGTTTCTCATGGAAGCAACTTTTGGATTACGCTACCGCCCTTTAAGGCATACTCATCTGGTCTACGAAGCTCGTTATGCTGGCCCCCCCGTGGGTCAAACCATTGATGGCATTCCGGGGAAAGAGAAAACCCGCAGCATTTATTTGATGCAAGACGATTTACCCTGGAATATTTTTGCCATGGGGGGATACTACAAACCCCTATTTGGCAACTATACCCCTGACCATACGGCGTTAGCGCAGGAAATGACAGCGCAAGCCTTAGGTCTCAATGTTAATATGTCCCAAGCTCTATATAAAGCCATATCCTTAGGTGCCGCGCCAAATGTTCCTTTTGGCAACCTACACTATATCATCAAGCGCATTGACGCCCAACCCGTTGAAGAGTCTGGTATTGCCGGAAATTTTGGCCTCCGTTTTGTCACCTTGGGGGCGCAAATAAACTACAGCTTCTGGTCGACCACCGACAACACTGATAACAATAATGAAATCAAAGTTGAAATGCATGCCTTTGAACTCAGAGGACGTTTGCGCGAATACATCGTCGGTATAGAGTTTGTCTCATTTAGCCGCGATGAGGAGCTCAGTGACTTTCGAGAAGGAGGCGTTGTAACTCTAGAAGGTAAATACAAGATCTCGAAAGAAAACTACATCACGGCGGCCTATGCCCAGAGCAATGTTTCCCGTAACATATTACCAGGAACAGCAAGTCAAATGAGGGTTGGTAGCCGTCACTTTCTCTATCCCGGCCTTGACCTGAGTACCCAGTATAGCATCGATAAGGATCGGCAAGATCAAGTCTCTGCGGGACAAAGCCCTGACAACAACATCACTACCATTTCCTTCATGGTTCATACTTATTTCTAGGCTATGATTTCGACCTTATCCTCTAATTTTATGATTTGACCGGCCCCTTCAACAATATACATATTTACTCCGAAGGTTAGACCTGCGACCTTTTCACTATAACGGTAGGTTGCAAGGGTCTTGAGAGGTTCCGCTCCTTTTTGCTCTGTGCTTTGATCGAGAGTGGTGATGGCACATCGTGCGCAAGGTTTGGCAAATGCAAATATGACAGATCCAATACGCAAGTGCTGGATTTCATCTTCCCTATAGGGAATATCCCACCCAGATATCACAATATTGCTACGAAAGCGCTCCATGGGGACAGGGACCGCACCTGTAGAAGTTATACGATGATTTAAGTCGTCTAGGGATTCCCGGCTGGTAATCAGATAGGGATAACCATCGGCAAACCTGTGATACACCTGCCGATCGGTATACCTGTGGTTAGCGAGCCGGCGTGAGTCCGGTCCGAAAGCTACCAATCGAACAGGCATCTGAAGGTATTTGCTTAAAAAATTGTTGATCTCTGCATCTTGAGTGTAAGCTTTAAGCTCATCCCGCCATACTTTTACCAAACATATATCATTCCAAGTTCGTGTAGCACATACTTGACCACTGGGTGTCTGAATCGTAATGTGATTATCATGAGTATCAAGGCTAATATGCATCATTCTAGGGCTTTTACGTTGTGTCACAAACTGATGATTGCTATCCACAATCATAAACTCGCGATCACCTTCCAGCCCATGGGAATAAGCAACTCCTTGAGTGACACCAACACCAGCCCCTGACTTGAGAGGATAATAATTAAGTTTCTCGATGCGCATATACTTGAACCTGTAAATTATGCTAAAATTTTCACACTTCATCCATTTAACGGCGTAATCCGCAGGATGGTGACCTTTTGAAATTCTTGATGTATTTTTTGCTACTCTCCTTGAGTCCCTTGTCCCATTCCTGGAGCTATAGCAAAGCAAACCCCCTGCAACCCTGGAATGGAGAATACCTTAAGACATCGGAATCCGCTGCTTTTTTGAAAACCAGGCTAAGAGGTTTTAAACGATCGCGTCGCGGTAATTTTATTGCCGGCGACATCGTGTTTACACTCGCGAATACACAAACCCAGCAAAATTATACATTTTCCCAGGGAGTCCAAGGGAGAGGACAGCCAAAATGGATATGGAGAATTCCAGCTGGTTCCTACTATTTAAAAAAAATTTCCCTCATCGATAATGCCGGTCGTACCCTTATATACCGTGGTAAAGGTGACAAGATTTTCTATATGAAGCAATACTATTTAAGCAATCTAGGGTTTTGGACCATGCGTCCTGGCTCGAAGTCTTCAATTATATTAACTATTAAAAAAGCGCCTCCCTATTATAAGCACAAGTTCTCACACCACGCATTTGTCGCTCTCCTTGATGGACTTTCGGGTAACATCCAAAAAATATTAGGCGGCAACAGCGTCATTAAAGAAGCCACCAATAATTTTGGCACCAAGGATGAAGTCCGCGCTGTCTTTACGAGTTCCCGGCAAGTGGCGATGTTCTATAAAATAAATTTAGGGCGGCATAATAAGTATGCGCCGACCATATTAAAGACTATTCAAAACCAAGAAATTAATTTTCGCAGCTGCTACACCGATGCTCTAGAGAGCGCACCCAAGTTATCAGGTAATGTCAAATTTTTATTTGGAATCAATAAGAGTAATGGACTTATTGAGGAAATTAAAAAACGAGGGGGATCTATAAAAAATCAAGAAATGATAAAGTGCCTATACTATAATCTGGGGTTGATGCAATTCCCTGTCGCGCTGCATATGAAGGGTACAATAACGTTTATTTTCAAGGTCCAATAAAACAGGAGTCGCTAATGGATACCGAGAATATAAAAAATAATGTGCAAAAATCAGGCACTTGGATACGGGGGCTCCACATGCTCTTACTGTTTATTGCCTTGCGTATCACCGAGATCATACTCTATGCCATGATAATCTTTCAATTTGGCATGACATTATTTACAGGTAAAAAGCACGAGCCCCTAGAAAAATTTTCCATCAACCTGACACACTATATTAAAAATATCTTTCTATATCTTTCTTTCAACTCTGACCAACGTCCTTTCCCATTTGCAGAATGGGATGACAGTATTAAATAGGCCACTCTTTCAAGTGGCCCTCATAAATAAGAATAAGAATGAACCTAGCGAACAACGTTTCCAGCGAATGCCAAATATAAGAGCTATTTGGCCGTCGATCGAATCATTGGTAAAATCTTTCTGCACTTGAAAAATTGGCCATGCTTGTGTTACGAACAACGCCTCCAGCGAATGCCATATTTATGAGTTATTTGGCCATCGATCGAATCATTGGTAATTAACCCTTCTGCATTTGGATAATTGGATTTGCTGGTGTTACGGACACGAATCCCAGTATTGATGTTAAGGGCTCGGGAGGCATTACAGTCTGACCAAACGAGCGACGTAAACCCAATGCGATCAGTGAAAGTATAATCCTCATCTATTTCCCCGTTCATAACTGAGGAGAACCGACCTGTAAGCCTTCTTCCTTGAAAATAATAGGATGTGCTGTGGGTTGCTCGCATACCTTTATCTAGATAAACATAGCCACGATAATCAAAAGTACCTAAGGAAAATTGCCAGCCTTGAGGTACATGTAGATCTAGCGTGAGCTGACAATTGCGACGACTATCCCCTATGTCAACATTAGGGCCAGCCTCAGCAATATAATCCGAAAATGTAACGGTAAAAGCCGTTTTATCGGGTGATATATTTTCTGCCACAGTTCCAATGGGACAGCCACTGCCGTTATAAGTAATATCTTGGATATAAACTTCACTTAGGGGGGGAGTCGGACTCATTGCTGATGCTAGCCCTGCAACGGAGAGAGCAACAGTCGGCATGAGGTACTTAGAAATCTGCATAATATTCATTGGATATCCTTTCACAATGGGTTGAGGTGCATAGTTTAAAAATTTGTAAACCATTGTGCAGAGCTTATGCCAGATCCTGCGAACCGCTCACTTATGTGTTCTTTAAACTCTTTAGTCCCGAAACAATTAGGGAAATAAGCGTAAACCTACAGAACAAACTCGTAGTGCTTACAGAATAAGATTAGAAAAGATCAAATTTAAAGACTGAGATACAAAAAGATTAATGAGATCCTCTGAGACAGGGTGTGTAAAACATAGCCAAGCGCAACACGACCATTAAGAGGCTTTAGGTAAGAACTTAATAAAAGAGAAGTAGACTTCTAAATTATGATCTAACTCCATTGTGCTGCCACAAGCATTACAACCTTTTTCCAGAAATTGATTGAGGTCAGAATCAGCATGAATATCCTTGACTGCTTCCAGCAACCGCTTCTCTTCTATGTTACAGGAATCACAGACATAGTGGACAAAGAAAGACTCCACTACTCCATTTTTTCCTATAAACTCCGGAATCATCGCAAACTGGTCCACAATCACGGAAGAACAATTAATCAGGTGAAGATTACTCTTAGTGCTCATTACAGCCTGAATCCATTCACGCACACCTGAGCTGTTTATTCTTTCAATATCATTGAAATCAACCCAAATATCCGATGGTTTACCCGCAAACAACTGCGAAAAATCACTATACTCATCAATAATGCCGGATATCATTACCAAACATTCAGTTATCCATGTGATCTTACATTTGTTCAAAGACCGAACTCCCCCGAAATAGCAGCTAATGTTAGTGCATCGGAGGAATATATCTTTACTTTAGAAGGGGAGCCTCATTCCAAAAACTGCAGATAGTTTTCTTCATCTTCTTCTAAATTGAAGTGACTGCCACACTTGGGGCAATGCTGATTTTGAATCTTTTCATAAAGGGACTCAATCTTACCTGTTTTAAATAATATGAGTTCCTCATGTCCACAATGCTCACATGTGTATTCT
Organism: Pseudobacteriovorax sp.; assembly: GCA_050293845.1. Lineage (GTDB taxonomy): Bacteria > Bdellovibrionota_B > Oligoflexia > Oligoflexales > Oligoflexaceae > DT-89. The sequence goes on from JBNKNM010000015.1 coordinate 33,559, forward strand.
CCGTAAAAGCTCAATACCTTGGCGGAGCCCTTAAAGTGCGCCATCATATTCATTTGCATCACGATATCTGGAGTACAATATTCGAAAAAAATCGACCTTCCCTCCTGGATATGTCTTAAAAAATTGATCCAGTTACGGATTCCCAAGGAATTTACGTAGTCAACTGCTGCAAAATTGAAAATGATTGTTTTTTCTACTCGGCTATATAAATCGGTTAGTACTTTTCCCGCATTCTCATTAATAGGACCTTTAAGGTATACTATCGACTTTCTATCTTCTTCAAGAAGATCTATCTCCATAGCCAAATCCCAACTAGGAAGTTTATTCTCTACAGACCCTTGCAAAAAAGTGTCACAATCGGTTCTATTATACCACAATCAATATTTAACGTACTTGATGCTTATGAACAATTGGACACTCGAAAAAGCAATAAACTCCTGCACTTTACTTGTTTTTATTCTAAACAAGGAAGGAGAAATTATGCAAACTGCGGGTGCTTTATCGGAGCAGCTAAGAATTAACAACAATGTTAACGGGAAATCCGCTTTTAAAGTATCTAACTTTCCCTGCCGGCGTGTGCATTTCAAGCGGGCCATGAAAGGACATAGCTTCAGCATCAATTCAACTCTTGATAATCATTCTTATGAAACTGAGTTTTCACCGATTTATGAAAATGGGGAAGAAAGCGAAGTTATTGGAGTTATGGGTATGACTCTGGATGTAACTAAAAGCTTACAGGTGGAACAATTTCTTGATGAGGAAAGACACAAGATATTTGCTTCTCAACGCCTCAATTCCCTGGCAACTGTCACTAATGGCATTGCCCATGAAATCAACAATCCCTTAGCTATCATCAGTGGCTATGCGGAACAGCTCCATAGTTTATTCGTAAAAAATGCTGAACAAGTACCCCTGGACAGGGTTAAGTTTGTCACCTCCAAGATCATTGCAGCCAGTCGTCGCTGCAGTCGCATTATCGATAGCTTAAAAGACTTTTCTCGTAACGGCTCTGATGACCCCTTTGAGATCGAGCAGGTCTCTACCCTGATCGATGAAACCTTGGATCTTTGTGCCCAACGCTTTAAAAGCTGCGGGGTAAAGCTTAAAGTTGGTCCCATCCATGAAAACTTAAGCATCCAATGCCGCCGCGTACAAATTGTACAGGTCTTGTATGCCCTTCTTAACAACGCCCTCGATGCCAGTAAGAATGAAGAGCTGCCCCTGGTGACCGTTGAAGTTGCGGAGTTAGCCAATAAGGTGGCGATATCAGTAACAGATAACGGGCCAGGCATCGCTGATTCAATTAAAAATAAAATATTTGAACCCTTTTTCACCACGAAAGAAGTAGGCTCAGGTGTCGGTGTAGGCCTTAGCATTTCTAAAGGTGTTGTAGAGGAGCACCGCGGTACCCTTGAGCTTTCCTCAAATGCTTACAACACCGTTTTTACGATTACACTACCAAAAGTGCAGGTTGGTACGGCAGTATCCTAGTAGGCAAGGTTTGCTTGCAGCCACCTTTCCATCTCAGCAACCGTTAAACCCTTTCTTTTTGCATAGTCTTCGACTTGGTCTTTTTGGATCTGCCCTACCCTAAAATAAGCAGCTTCCGGACTGCCAAAATACCATCCAGACACCGAGCTTGCTGGAGTCATAGCCGCGCTTTCTGTTAGCTTAACGCCTATGGTGTTTTCCACATCCATCAGTCGCCATAGCAGGAACTTTTCAGTGTGATCAGGACATGCGGGATACCCCGGAGCCGGACGAATCCCCCTATAGTTTTCTTTTATCAAATCTTCGATAGTAGTATCTTCAGATAATCCAAATCCCCAGGTCTTGCGTATCTTTTTATGCATCATTTCCGCCAAGGCTTCAGCAAAGCGATCTCCGATGGCCTTAACTAAAATCGCATTATAATCATCGTGTTTTTTTTCGAAATGTGCCGCATACTCTTCCACTTCCTTTCCAGTTGTGACCACAAAACCTCCCATATAATCGAGCCTTCCTGAAGAAAGGGGGGCCACATAGTCTGCTAGGGAAAGCATAGGAGCATCATCGGAGCGCTGCCGTTGCTGCCGCAAAAAATGAAAGGTTTCCAGGATTTCATCACGTTCGGGAGAGCTATAAATCCTTATATCATCGCCGACAGCATTTGCTGGCCATAATGCCGTAATAGCACTGGCATGAAATCTTTGATGCTTGATAATATCTTCGATGAGATTTTGGGCATCCTGAAATAACTCCCGAGCTTGAGAGCCCCATTTCTTATGCTGCAAAATTTTAGGATACAAGCCCCGCAGTTCCCAAGTCCAAAAAAATGGAGACCAATCGATAAAAGGAGCTATCTGATCTAAGGAAATATCCCTTTCCACTTCCTGACCCAGATGACTTGGGGTATCAATAGTGGCCTGCTGCCAATCGATAGGAGCTTTGTTCTCCTGAGCCTTCTGGTAGCTGAGGTACTCTGCCCCTTCCGCATTGGATTGGAACCTTTCGCGAATAATTTCTTGGTCTTGCTGGAGCTGCTTTTTATAGTTGATTCTAGTTCTGCTATTCATGATCTTATTGCAGACCTCCACAACCAAGGAGGCATCTCCGACATGGTTGGTTATGCCAGCATAGTGAGGTGCAATTTTAATGGCTGTATGAGCTTTGCTAGTTGTCGCTCCCCCAATCAGTAAAGGAACATTAAATCCTTGCCGCTCCATTTCCTTTGCATTATGAATCATTTCGTCTAACGAAGGGGTAATCAAACCGCTCAGGCCAATGATATCAGCATCAATTTCCTTGGCTTTACGCAGAATATCCTCGCAACTCACCATGACACCAAGATCAAATACTTCATAATTATTGCAAGCTAGCACCACGGCAACAATATTTTTGCCGATATCGTGAACATCGCCTTTTACCGTAGCGATCAAAAAGCGCCCCTGGGACTTTCTACTACTACCGGCTTGTTTTTCTTTTTCCATAAATGGTTGCAGATAGGCCACCGCCTTTTTCATCACTCGGGCGCTCTTTACAACTTGAGGAAGAAACATCTTGCCATCACCAAATAGGGCACCGACGATTTTCATGCCATCCATTAACGGCCCTTCAATGACTAATAACGGCCGCTTCAATTGCTCCAATGCTTCCTGCGTATCCTGTTCTACAAAATCGGTGATGCCTTTTACCAGTGCATGGGATAAGCGTTCTTGAAAACTTCCCTGGCGCCAGGCAAGATTCTGACTTTCTTGCTCGGCTTTCTTCACACCCTTAAACTGCACCGCATAATCAATCAAACGCTCGGTCGCATCGGAACGCCGGTTTAAGAGCACATCTTCAACATAGCCTAACAAGGTTTTATCAATCTCATCATAAACCTCAAGCATGCCAGCATTGACAATTCCCATGTCGAGTCCCGCATGGATGCTATGGTACAGGAAGGCTGCATGCATGGCCTCACGGACCACATTATTCCCGCGAAACGAAAAGGATATATTGCTAATCCCGCCGCTGGTTAGGGCTCCGGGACAAGTCTGTTTGATCTCCCTTACGGCTTCAATGAAATCCATCGCATAGTTATTATGCTCATCCATTCCTGTCGCTACAGTCAAAACATTGGGATCGAAGATGATATCGTTAGGGTCCCAATCCAGCTCATCCACTAGAATATGATAGGCACGCTGGCAAATTCTGACCTTGTCGTTTTTTGTAGCTGCCTGCCCTTTTTCATCAAAGGCCATCACAATGGCGGCTGCACCATAGTTTTTCACCTTGCGCGCAGAGTTTTTAAAGGCCTCCTCGCCTTCCTTTAATGAGATCGAGTTGACGATAGCCTTTCCCTGTACGCACCTTAAGCCAGCTTCAATTACCGACCACTTCGAGCTATCGATCATAATAGGAACACGGGCAATATCCGGCTCGCTGGCGATAAGATGAAGAAATTTTTCCATGCAGCCTTCGCTGTCCAGTAAGCCCTCATCGAAGTTGATATCGATAATATTAGCGCCATTTTCTACCTGTTGCCGCGCAACAGCCAGGGCACTTTCAAAATCACCTTCTTTAACGAGCTTCGCAAACCGCGGTGATCCAGTGACATTGGTCCGCTCCCCCACCATCAAAAAAGGTTTGGGGGATTCGTGGGGACGGATCAGTAAGGGTTCCAGACCACTCAAGCGGAGACCTGACACGACTTCAGGAATGGCTCTGGGGGGATATTTTTCAGCCTTTGCTTTTATGGCCGCTATATGTTCAGGAGTGGTGCCGCAACATCCTCCCAACAAATTAACCAGCCCTGAAGCTGCAAATTCCTCAACTAATTGGGAGGTATCTTCAGGTTTTTCATCGTACCCCGTTTCACTTAAGGGGTTAGGAAGTCCTGCATTAGGGTAACAGCTGACATAGCAGTCGGCGATATTGGACAGGATTTCTACATAGGGTCGCATCTCTTTAGCCCCTAAAGCACAGTTAATACCCACTGCCAGAGGGTTGGCATGACGCACTGAATACCAGAAAGCCTCTACAGTCTGCCCCGAAAGCGTACGCCCCGAGGCATCGGTTATGGTAACCGATAATATCACAGGAATTTTTTCTTTCAGCTCACTAAACAGCTGCTCCAGGGCCGCTATAGCTGCTTTGAGATTAAGAGTGTCGATGGTTGTTTCCGGGAGAAAAAGGTCTACGCCGCCCTCGTATAGCCCCTTAGCTTGCTCGTAAAAGGCAGCTTTTAACTGATCAAAACTAACAGCTCTATAGGCAGGATTATTAACATCGGGTGACAATGAAGCTGTGGTATTGGTGGGACCAATTGCCCCTGCCACAAAGCACTGACGCCCGGGATGTGCTGCCATCACCTCCTGGACAGCTTCCTTAGCAAGTTTTGCAGACTCGTAGTTCAGGCGGTAGACATAATCCTGCAATCCATAGTCCGACTGAGCAATGGACGTAGCACTGAAGGTATTGGTTTCAATAATATCAGACCCGGCCTCTAGATATTGCTGATGGATTTCCCTCACAACGTCCGGTCTGGTCAGAGACAGAAGGTCATTGTTGCCTTTAAGTTCGATATGATGGTCTTTGAAAACATCTCCACGAAAATCAGATTCTACCAATTTGTAGCGTTGAATCATGGTGCCCATAGCGCCATCAAGGTAGACCACTCGCTGTTGTAATAGCTCGGCTAATTTCTGGCCTCTTAGGGACATTGGTTTCATGTATTTCTCCCGGCATTTTGTGCAGACTACTTCACTTTTTAGATTTCTGGGGACAGCCTCCCCAGATTCTAATAATTTTACTAAAAAAACCCCTCAAGGGTAGCATGATTCCCCGGAATTTCCACAAGCAGTTGGGACCCAGACTCGCTGCACCTCAGGTCTCATCCTCCCGGAGATAACAGGTCAGTAGGATTTAAAGAAAAATTCGAACTCAGTTTTCAAACCCCGGTGGGAGCTTAGTGTCAAAATCACAAGGAGCTACCGAAGCTTGGAAACTTGCGGCAGAAATTATGAAATGATGTCTTCACAACGGCAGCTACTCGATATAGCTGACCAAGTCCAGAAAACCTGTTTCTAAGGGGTCGCTAGCCTGAAACCCAGCCCGGATACCGCTAGGATCATCACCATAGTCGCACCAAGCCACGCGGCAGGGAACAATGGTCTGGGTGGGAAAGCTAAAGTGAATGATTACCAAATCGCCCACAGGCAAAGTGTCGGTTAGAAGGACCCCTACACCATGGGCCGAAATATCCCAGGCCATAAAGGGTATGCGATACTCTGCTGTCAAACTGACGACAAAACCGCGCACCGTATTAGTAGGAACGGGCAGCCGTACCTCGCGGCGTTCAAAACGAGGATTCCGTATTGCAAGGGTCATGGGAAGACACCTCAGTCTCTACAAATTGTTCTACCTCTTTATCGTCGCCACCCAGTGATACTTTAAATCGAAGTTAGAATATCTTTATTATTAGCCAGTTAGCTCTAGTGTGCTATGATCAATGACGTATCTCCGCTTGTTTACTTCTATTTTTTCCAAAAAGGGCTTTACAAGTTCCCTAGTGATCTTTAATAATCACCATCCCTTCACATGAAGGTTTTTGCCACCTTGGCGGAATTGGTAGACGCAGTGGATTCAAAATCCACCGTCCGCAAGGACATCCCGGTTCAAGTCCGGGAGGTGGTACTCACAAATATCCTTCCAAATCTTTGATTTCATTAAGAAAACAGTGAAAAAGGTTCAAGAAAAAGTTCAGTGTCATTTCAGACATTTATCAACTTTGTGAACTTTTCTTCGCGTCAGTCCGATGGACAATCGGAGGAAGTCAAGGTTTTGTACAACAAGTTATATACTCACAAAAACACTAGAGCTGATGGCAGCCTCTTCTATACCTTCTCTTATTTTGTTGGTAAAAAGCGCGTTAAACTTCCGAGAGGCCAACATCCAGTATTTAGTAATGAAACAGATGCCAAAAGGTGGGCAAAGCAGAATAGCGCGAAAGATAGTTCTGAGAGTATAGGGAAAATTTTAGGTATCCAATTCCCTCAATTTATCAATCTACTTCAAAATGTCTATTCACCATATCAAAAGGAACGTGCTCCCAATTCCTATAAAGATTGCGCAAGAAACCTTGAAAGATACTGTTTTCACTTCTTCCTAATAAAGAGACAGCAACAAAATATGGATGAATGGAGCCGTCTTTACACGCCTTTCAAAGCGTGGCTTAGAACGGATGCTAGGACTCCTCAGAGTACACCCTTAGCAGTCTCAACCATGAACAATGTCATAATGTCTCTAAATACTTTTTTAAAATGTATGGTCGAATATGAGTATTTAGACCCTACAAAATTTGTAAAATGTAGCGTTTTCCCTCCCCATTTGCTCAACAATAAAGACTTATCGAACGTCATTGATAAGGAAACTCGTGACCATATCTTTAGTGAAATGAGCCATCCAGAGAATGAATTTTTCGCAGTAGCATGGGCTACTGGAATGCGATTTAATGAGATTTATGGTCTTACAATGGCATCATTAAGGTCTGGAAAAATTCCATCCAATCCTATGAAAAATGAACTTGATCGCTTAAAGATTAATTATGTTGGCTATGTCCTGTTAGAGTCACAACCAGCAGATAAGAATCGATCTCGTGATCAGAATAAGTCATTATTAGTAAAGCCACTTAAAAGTTCCAAGATAATAAGCCCTAAAAATAGCCGGATCATTCCTTTATTTGATAAGAAAATTTGGAACATCCTAGCCAAGAGATACCAAAAACAACAACATTACCTTAAGCAAAAAATATGGACTGAAAATCCAAAGGACTATCTTCTTTTTGATGATCTAGATAGAAATAGGCTTAACAATTCTCTCAGAAAAGCCACTAAGTTTTCTACCTTCCATGACTGCAGACATTCCTTTGTTACGAGGCTTGTTGGTGAAACCCAATCCATGTTCCTAGTAAGAATGATTACCGGTCACAAGTCCGAATCAGTGTTTAATAAATACCTACATATCTACGAACAAATAGCTCTGGAAGCAGAGTTTAACGATCAGAAAATCGAACTAATAGATTAAGAAAAGGGACCAATAGAATGCAAAACATCACCGATTTTAAGAACCAAATTTCATCAGCCAGTACCTTATCTGCTATCGAAAAATGCCTAAATTCAACACTATCAGGCATCCAAAAAGACCGTTCTCAGGTCCAAAAAAAGATTGAGAAGTACCAATCACAACTATCTAATTTACAATCTCAGATGACTGATTTGGGTGCCGCTGAGAAGGAAATTATCAGTGCTAGCCAAGCTAAGGTCAATGAGGTTTTGGCTGGCATTGGGAATGTTAAAAGGACAAGAAGGGGTAGGAGACCAAAAAATAAAGACGGTTAATTACCATCTTTATTTTCCTATCATACAACCCTTGCCAAGAACATTCATCATTAGACCATCAACTTTGCATACGACAGTAAGTTTTTGTCCTTTTTTTAACTGCGCTAATTTACTGTTATTTTCATCTTCAAAAAAAGCTTGAATTTGTGGAATTTCAAGAGTTTTTCCGGTACCTAATGTAACATATAGACTTCCAACTATGTCTTTTTTAACATCACCAACGATCCCTGAAGTTTTTATCCATTTGTCCTTGTATTTATTGTCAGCACCAACTTCGTTTGCTTTGTAGTCATCAAGAACACTATTAATATTTACTTCCATTATAGGGGTTTTTGCTTGCATACTTGTAGAACCAGGACCGCTAGAGCTATGAGGACCTTTGCTTCCTATAGCTGCTAAAACTATAATTCCACCAAAAAATACTGTACCACCAATAAACGCTTTTTTAATGAACCCCATTTTTAATTGCTCACCACAATGTGGACAAGTTTTGGCTGATTTTGAAACTTCTTTACTGCATGACTTGCAACTTATTAATTTACCCATAGTATAAACCTCGATTTCCTAGTATCAAATTAGGATAGTTTATATCGACTATTAGTGAATTTTATTAACGGAGTTTAGACAACTATGCTTGGTAAGTAAGAAGCCATTTGGATGGTTTAAAATAATGCCAAGAAGTAGGAATTTCATTGCATTAAAGTCTTTTATGTACACTACAATATACAATAATCAGGAAGAAGAAGGGAAGTTAATCTCCCTATTTTCTCTGTAAAGTTTGAATTTTCCAGTCACCTTCTAGGCCACATAAAGTGATTTTATATTCAGTGAAATCACTACTATAGCAGTAGTAAGCATCCATTCCGAAGAAGATTTTACTAAAAGTAGGCTTGTTGTTAGGGATATTAAAATAGCATTGACGCAAGTCTTCTCTTTCAGAAATGTCCTCGTTATAGTCATAGACTCTTTCCATTTCCTGTAAAATTTCACTTTCATTTCCACAAGTATTTTTCTCTTCTGTACCACAACCAATTAATAAACTTACTAATAATATGATTTTAATCTTCATGATGTTCTTCCTTCCAATTTTTTGTTAAACTATATTACGGTTTATTACGATATATTCTTTAGTTAAAACGTGTTTATTTTGTATTATATTGTATTTATAATATGTTAAGGTGTACTATATGCCAAAGAAAATACTTGCTGATACGACAAAAGACGAAGTTCGTATTCTCATTGAAGAGTTAAACCTTTCTAGAAGTAATATTGCTGAAAAACTTGGGGTTACTGTTCATGCTTTAGATTCTTGGGTGAGGGACGGTAGGATACCTTTAACTCGTTGGAAAGCATTGCTTGAATTGAAGGATTCTTGTAAAAAAAGGAGTAAAAGTGCTCTAAGCGAGGCTAGTCTCGAAGAGTTACTGATAGAGATTCAGAGTCGTGGGTATGATGTTAGGTTGAATATTGAGAGGAAGAGGTGAAATTAATCTACTGATATTAACAAAGTAAACATAATCCACTGCAACTTTCGTTGCTTAATACTAGATATATACTAAACTTTCCGTGTTATATCTCCGACCTATTGTTATAAATTTAGGGAGGGAAAAAGAATGGCCTTTAGTATTAATGATCTTAATAATTTAGGACAACAGCTGTCTGGAACTATGATTCTACATGAAGTCGCTACTGCTAATGTAAAATCCGATCTTAAAGGAAGTTCCATCTACTTAAGTAGGACTTCAATAATTATTAAGGTTATGAAAAACAACCATGTAAAATGTTTTGGTTCTGGTTCACACAAATTTGAAATTGATTGGAATTTACAAAAAAGTGGTAGGTGGACATCCTTAGTGAGTCCACTTCCAGGGACAACTAGGGATGATGCTTTAGGTGTAATGGAAGCTTATTCGAACGTTTTGAGTCAACCAAAACCAAAACACAAAAGAAGCCCGAACGGATTTATTATTTCAAAACTAGGTAAAGATAAACACGGAAAGCAAAAAGTAGTTGGTGAAAGCGGAAAAAAGAATTTCAATACTGCCATCAGCAGTTGCTATTACCATACTAAATTTACGACCTTCTGTAGAAAAAATAATGTCACTTGTAAATTTAAGAAAAGCTCTTCAACCAAATGAAAAAAGTTTTAATTTTTACAGTTAACAAGCTTTAAAGAGGGGATTCTTTGCTTCTTTAAAGCTTGTTTGAATTGCCATTCTTTCACCAATGAATTACAAAAGATGTCCTGTTCCATTGAGCGAGATGATTGGACGCTAAACCCTGAATTCCAGCCACAATTAGAGCAAGGTGGAGAGATTAAACCAAGCCAATTCTTTTCTATGAAGGGCCTGGTAGTGCGTAATTTTGCCTTAAAGCACTTAGCGCACTTGGTTTCAGCAACATATAACTCTTTATGTTGGTCAATCCATTCTTCGGTTGATACTTGTGGAAATATCATGTATCCCCTTTTTATATTTAATATCGGTAAGTTTTTAGATTTTATTTAATTATATCAGTAACATATAAATTTAACTCCCAAAATGGGGTTGTTTTTATATCAGCGAATTCGAAAGTTTTCTATCGAAAAACGGATAAAAAGCAATGTTTTCAGCCAATTAGGCAGTGTTAATTTTACTTTTCGCTTAAAGAAATTTTTCGATATATCTTTTTATCGTTAGTATACTACGGCTAGATCTGACTATACTCTTAAAATTACTTGATTTTATTTTTCCTCATCCACCAAGTCATCACCTACCCTAGCACCACGTCTGGCAGCCTCTTCGGCGAGTCACTACCTCAATTTTTTCCACACTTTATCCCAATCACTTTCTAGTGCATCAGGGTTACTCTTTGCCCAAGTCCATAATTTTATTAATTTTACCTTCTCCAGGTCATTTAGCTCATTCCACTGTTTACCAAAGCGTTTTAGCGATTCTGAAGGCATAAACTGGTCTGCTGCGTTAATAAATCCACTAGGTGACTGCATAGCTTCCTGTAAGGGTCTACTCTTATTTAATACACTAGTTTGGCGTTCTATTGCAGGACTACTAGGTCCTTGTTTATAGCGAAACGCATTTATATCTCGTTGTTTTTGAGCTAAGTCAGATGTTTGTTTAAGTTTATTCAATAACTCAGTGCCATTTTCTTTTAGTTCACTAGGTAAATCAGGACGATTAATAAACTCCTCAAGTTCACCCATGTAGTTTTGAAACCGATTAGCTTTGTCGTTATCATTGAATAGCCTAGCAATAACCTGCTCATCAACTTCACCCTTATAATCCACTATATCGAAAAATTTATTTTCAAGGTTTTTGGATTCTCTGAACAATGAATCAGCTTCCATTTTCTCAGGACTTACTTTCAATAATGAGTCAATTTCCTCACGTAAATTCATTAATTCACGCTCACCTGCAGTAGGTTTTTTACCCATTTTTATTCGGTCCCAAGGGATATTTGAATCTATTTCCTTACGTGCTGCTTGTAGCCTGTTGAACCTATCAGGACTTTTAATACTACTCCAGGAGCCTTCCTTAAGCTTACTAGAGGGCATTCCCCTACCCTCTTCTATGATCAATTGGACGTCTTTTATTGGATTTTTTAAACGTTTTAGTTCACTAGGAGCATTACTATCCTCTGTAGCTTCAAGGATTGAACTTAGCTTATTTCTGAAATCAAAAGAGTTATCCTGATAGCCTTTCCTAGCTTGATCTTGCAGTTGATTAAATCTAACATCCCTAGCATTGATGAACAGTTTTTCAGTGCTTTCGAATAAAGGTTTCAATTCTTTAGCCACTTCTTTTTTATCCAAAGCTCTAGCAATAACTCTCTCATTGATACCGTTTTTAAGGATCTTCTGATACAATTCAGCATCAACTTGACCTGGATAAAGGGTAGCAGCTTTCTTAGCAAAAAACTGTTTAACTTCGTTATCACCATCTTCAAGAAGCTTCAATAAAGCAAAATGCTCATCAGGCAAATCATCCATAAAACTAGGACCATGTGGTCCACCACCATCACCTCCAGAACCAACTATTTCATCTTTAGCCTTACTAATTATGGCTTTAAATTCACCACTTTTAGCTGTTTTATCCTTTATAGCGTTAATAGTGTTTTTTGATCCTTTAATGATTCTATTTACCATTGGAATACCAGACCATTCTGGAACTGAAAGATCATCAACTAGAGATTCTTTCTTAACACCTTCTATAAATCCACCTTTAGCTGTTTTAAAACTATCTGCTACTTCATCAGCTTTGTCAGCTAGCTTTTTAGGTTTTATAAAGGCACCTAATGCACCTCCAAAGGCACCACCTATAGCAGCACTCTTAGCAGTATCTTTGGCAATTTCTTCAATATTTTCACCAGTAGAATCACCAAATCCTTGAATTCCTCCACCTACAGCACCACTAGCAGCACCTTTAACTATTTGACCACCTAGAGTAGCAGCCTTACCAGCAAATGCACCTGGAGTAGCTAAACCACCACCAACTGATCCAGTAAAATAACTTAGTGGATTGGCTTCTTGTAGCCTTTTTTTATTTTCTCTGATTTCATCTCTATTTTCTTCAAAGGATTTCCCTTTTTCACCTGTAAATGCACCTTTAACATCATCATAAACGGTATTTATAGCACCTATTACTTCATCATCTAACCCCCAACTCATACTACTAGCTGCACCTTGAACTGCTGATTTTAATGGAGATATCTTATCCATATCTGATTTTCTAGCTGTTTGCATTCGATTAAAAGCTGATTTTTCATAGTAACCTTTATCTAAAGCTGTCTTGATTTCATCAGCATTTGCTTCAATTTTGAAGACGTCTTTACCATTTTTGGTCACTTCCATATAAGGTTTATAGCCTTTACTTTCGGCTATTTTCATCTCGTTTTCATCATCTTTTATCTCAAAGAAATCTGTTCCGTTTTTGCTAACTAATGGCATATATTTATCCTTTTAAGGTAGGTCACTGGCTTTCATACTTGGCAGTCTATTGATTGTATTGTGGTCAGAATCTTTAAAAGAATCACTAGTTTGACCACCTCTTTCCTTATATGTGTCTTTTACTTCGCTAGAATAAGCAGCTTCACGGTTTGCCAATTCTTGCATGGCAAGTTCTTTATAGGTTTTTATGGCTGCTATCATTTCTTCTTCAGTGTTGAATTTGCCAGATTGAAACTCAGTTTTTAACCTTTCCATTTCTGGAGTAGTAACAGCCGCTCCTGATCTGTCTTTTAATTCTGTGTTAAATACTTTACTTATAGATGCTGACAATGTTCTAGCATCTGAATCATAGAAGGATACTCTACCTACTCCAGGTACAGATACACCAGGTAGGTCTTTTAAAGGCTTACCATTGACTGTATTAGTCTTAGGATCATAATCATCAAGATTGAACCCAAGTACATCTTCTACACTTTTAACAGAGTTATTAATTCCTTGAATACCTTTAACATCTTTGCTAAGTTTTTGAACATTTTTTTCAGTTTCTTTATCTTGCTGAACTTGTCTATTGTATTTTTGATTTTGCCGTTGAACATCCATTCTATTTTTAGTAGCTTCAGCACTTTTGTCAGCACGATATTTTTGCATTAAAACTGGACTTACTTTTTCGAGTTTTTCTGCACTCATTGTATCAAATCCAGGTACTTCGCCTAAGCTTGGTGCAACATATTTCATAAACTCACGAGCTTGTTTACTTTCTTCTGAGTTAGGATCACGTGATTTGAGTACTTGATCTTTTTTTCGGGTGTATTCATCTAGTTTAAGGTTTTCATTAAAGTCCTTTTGATCACGATTAGCATTTTCTTTAGCTTTATCAACACCAATTTTAGCTAAATTACTGGCAATATTAGGATCTACGGTGTTCACTTCATCTTCTTTTACAGTAGGTGCTTTACCTAGGTCCTGTAGACGGTTATGGAGAATGACATCTTTACGTTGTGATTTATTAAAATCATTCAATAATTGAGTAGCAACACCAGCATAACCAGCAACATCTTGCATATCTTGAGCATCATTTATTTTCTGTTCATTTTCATATTTTTTACGCATATATTCACGGACCATAGGGTCATTAATTTTATCAAAATTCATTATTTACGTCTCCTTAGTGAGTCGATAACTCCCAATAAAGCACCTACAACATCATCTTCATCAGGATCATTTCTAGCTTCTACTGAGCCATGAGGGTTATCATTAACTTCTGCTACAAACTGAGCTGCTTCTATTGGATCATCAGCCTTTGAGCGTGGTATTACTATTTCACCAGGGCTTAAAAACATCATTCTAGTATCATTTTCATAACTATCCACTCCACTATCTTCAGTTACTTCACCACCATGAGCAGCCATGGCATTTCCTAAACCACTACCTACTGAATAACCAGCACCAGCTCCAGCAGGTCCTCCATAAACACCTCCTATAATAGCTCCACCAGCACCTAAAGCAGTTCCCAACATCCCACCTCTGCGTCTTCTCTCTTCTGCATCCTTTAATGCTTTACGATTTAGGTCATCTACTCTAGCTCCATACCTCATGTCCAAAGCCTTATCTTTGTGATTTTGCTTAGCATTAGTATTCCGATTACTGGTATCCTGACGTCCTGAGTGGTTGTATTGGTTAGTGTTGTTCTGACCAGCGTTATTACTGAACTGAGCATTAACCTGGTTACCAGTATTAAAGCGGTTGATCGCGTCTTGAGCTGCTGCTACACGTGCTTTTTGATCGAAATCTTGTCCTTTAAAATTACTACCTAATTGACCAAGTCTAGCTGCTGCACTTTGCTTACGTTCATTCATTTGTGCCATTTTTTCTAGACCTGCTAAAGCTTGACGATCAGCTGCATCCTGAGCTGCCTGCTGTCTTGAAATCATCTCTAAACCACTACCACCGATGCCACGAGCAGCCATGTTCTGTTTGATCGCACCCTCAGCACCTCTGAGCATTCGCTTGTTCTGAGCTTCGACACGTGCCATGTCAGCTTCGTCACGTGTGGTAAACCCATTCTTGCTTTGATCTTCTAAATCCTTCAGAGCTGACATCATGTACTGGTCATACTCAGGATTAGTTGAGACGCTTTTAAGTTCACTGTCCTTCAATCTAGCTAAAGTTTCAGGATCTAGGTCTTGGAATTTTAGATCCCCAAGCCATTCATACTCTTCTGGTCCTTGGTTTATATAATCGTCTAGTATATTCTGTAGGTATGGATCAGCCATTTACCGTCTCCTATGTTGTGGTCGTTTTCCAAACTTATTCATCTAATACCGCCTTCCTGAGTTCTTCCAGTCTTGGTACCACTTCCAAAAACCTTCGTTTCGTTGTAGTTCTTCATCTGTCATCTCTCTTGTGGTTCCAGCACTTCCCTCTTCAGATCCTGATGGGATGTAACGCTCTGAAAACTTACCTGTTGTCGGGTCATAGCTCACATCATAGTAGTGACCTGCATTTTTGGCGGCAAGGTTATCCAATGCTTCTTGGTTCACTGAGACGCTACCCTTGTCTGGGTCGTAGTCGTATTCCTGGCTTCCAAAACCTGATAAGGCTCTTAGTGCTTCTATGTCTCCTGCGTCCATCTGTGAGGCAGCATCGTAGTCATTCACACTAACGACTGGATCATCTATTCCAGCCCAATATTTGTAATAAGCATTTTCAGCAGTTGCCTTAACTTTATTCTTTGAATTAATTCGTCCGGCTTCAGCTAGTGCATCCTGATACTTCTGATCGTATTGGCTGTAATATTGATTTGCCAGGTCTTGCACACCCTGTTGTGTTTGTTCATATTTAGATTTTCCTTGAGTGTCCAAAGCATCAAAGTCAACTAGTCCTTTGGAATAATCGAGTCCTTGTAGTTGTCCCTGTGCCTGCTTGATCTGACCTCTACTACTTGGATCAGCATTGACTAAGAAAGCATCAAGAGCTCCAAACCCAGAAGTGTAATTCCCACCTTGGTTGTAAGCATCTTTAAACAAACCTCGCTGATAGTAGTTGTCGGTTAAGTTGTCACCTTTCTCTTTCAGACCTTTTTGTTCAACCTCAGTCTGATTAAGTTGATCTTGGACACTTTGAGAAACACCAGACTGATATGGTGAATTGATTACATTAGTGGCATTCTTTGCAAAATCAGCTATTTGATTATTTGATAGATTCTGGTTATTTTTAACAAAGTCAGAATTTTGACTTGCCTTCTTTTCGATTTCCTTCTGGGCATCCTCGTTTATTTTCTGGACTGATGATTCTTGTTTTTCAACATCTTCTTCAACCCCTGAGGTGAGCGTATCTGCCAACCCTTGGGATTGACCTTGATTCGCATTAAGGTATTTATCAAGGTTAACAAAGCCCGACCCAGTAGGAGCCGTTGGTTGTCCAGTTGGAACACTACCGGCATTAGGATTGCCAGTGATGACACCTGACCCTGATCCTTGTTTTTTCTTTTCTTCCTCAGTTGGATAGTAACTTTGATAAGCCATTTAAACCATTCCTATAATTAATATTCTATATTTTGTTGTTACGTCTAAACCTAAAAAATTTACTGTTATTTGACTGTTTGCGTAGGACCAATACATTGATATTTGAGTTGAGGGCAAATCACCGTTGTCGTACGTTATCTTTCCAATCAACACAACATTGGGTTTTTCATTCAAGGTCCATTTGATTTTTCTAGTGGTTTCTCCAGCATTTAAAACTAACTGTGTCTGCTCAGCTTTAAGGTTGTCATCTATGGTGATTCCCTTAGTTAAAACTTTGTAAACTTGCTCAAGGAAACTATTTAAAGGCGTTATCAATTTTCCAAGCCATTTTCTGTGATCGCTTGGGAAATCCTCCATTATCAATCGTTTTATGGTGGATAGTTTTGCCATCAGCGCGCCGTCCTTGTGCTTATTCCATTGAACGTAAGGCTTATTCCATTGAGTTGGAAATCAGAAAAAGCTACTTTACTTTCAAGTCTCACACTAAGCTGATTGCACCTGACTTTAGATCTTGGTACTCCCAACCTTATAGGTGCTGTTCCACTCTCGCCACCCCAAACATCTTCACCCCAGACAAACTCACCCCACGCTCCGTTACCACCTGCGTTCGTCACCGTTATCGAGTCTTCTGAACCGTCTGAGTCAGAGTAGTAATAGACCGACATCTCTTTTTGAAAACCAGCCTTGAACAAAAGATTAGTTTCAAAGAACTGCTTGAACCCTACAGGATTACCAGCAAACTCATTGTTCCACTCGATTTGGCAGGAGATAGCTTTTAGATGATCAACGTCGGCGGTGGAGGTTGTCCAAGTCTGCTCGGTGTCGATCGTCACGGTTCCTGCAGAAGTGTCCACTGATTCTATGTAGGCACTGTTTTCGCCTTGAACCAGGAGATCACCAATTGACATATCATCTGTGTTGTCGATCGTTACCGTTGTTTCGCTGTAGGATGTGATCGTGCAAAGGTTTCCATAGTCTGCAAAGTCAGTATAATCATACGATTTACGCTCCACTTTGATCTTGTTGGAGTCTCCTGAACCGAGATACAGCTTGTTATCTGCTGGGTTAACTCCACCTGATTGCAGAACTAGATCCCAATCACAAAAAGTACGTCCATAGACATCGAAAACGTACTGCTTCGATGAGTAGGTATCTGAGCTAGTCACTGGGACACTCAGGATATACTTACCGTCAACCTCATATGAAACTCCAAACACACTTCCTTCCAAAATAGAGCTTGAATAATTATACAGCGGAAGCAGTTCATCCTTGATCGGTAGCGATATGATTGAAACACCGGTGTCGCTGACCTCGCCAATCCCTGAACTAAAAAATCCATAAATGAGGTTATTCACGACCTGCAAACTTGACGGAGATACGATCTTTGCTGTTGAATCTAGTAAATCGACCGAGAAACTAGCTTCATTATTTCCTCTCAGGACATAGATGCCGTCGTTTTCTTTGAATATGAACAGACCGTCTCTAAGCGAAACTATTCTTTTTATTCGATCTTCTGAGCTGCCAACAAAGAAGATGTTCTTAATCGGCACCGCTTCAGGTTGTCCTTCCTTACTGAACATGAGCCCGTTCTTGAACTCGTCATTTGAAGAAGTTTGGTTGTCGTTGGAGGAAGACTCTAACTGAGGCGACCAGGGTGTTTTTCTACTACTAATCAGCGTAAAAGCATCCGAACCTAGTGCCCTTGACTCTAGGAGACATCCACCAGGAAGATCGTCTGATCCGGTTGAAGTTAGGTAGGCATAGACTAGAGCACTTTCCGAATTTATCAATTTTATTAAGCTTTTAATGGTATTGTCGATCCTCACCGCTAAGGAACTCGAAGCTGTGTCAACGACGAAATGCTTGCTTGCTGCACTATAGGATGACTTAGCTGTGTAGACTTCAGTAGTGGTCCCATCTGAGATGGTTATCGAGTCATCAACCACAAGTCCATTACCACCACATGCAATCAACGTGAACTTGTAGCGGTGCTTTGAAACCACGTCTACATAGAATAGATGATTCTTATAGACCGCAATGTCGTTTGCTAGTGGTGGCTCGGCGTTGTCGTTTGCTATCCCTTCCTGAGAGGCTGCAGTATAGATGGTTGCGCCAAGAAGATCGTCGGTTACGATATCAGTAAAGGTGAAGTAACCATTTGAAATATCAGTACTAGTGATGTTGTATTCATAGCATAGCTGAAGTTCATCGTTTGGCTCAGCACTACTTCCAGCACTTCTATATACTTGAGCGTAATGTGAGGTACTGAGTCCTGAAGGAATATAGCAAGTAAGATCAACATCTTGGGTTGACCCTGAAGTATTTTGGAGCACAACCCTACTACTCACACCACCAAAGATAGTGTTTTCTTGAGCATCTTTTCGGGCTATCAAGTATCGATAGGCTACGTACTTGTTGTTCTCAACTGCCGTTCCTGCTCCTGAAACCGATGCCTCTATGAACGTTCCCTTAGGCATACCGGCCTGATAGATTGAGGATGCCGTATCATCGAGTTTTTTAAGTCCTTCATCGCTGGTAAGATAGAGGTTCTTTGATATCGCAGCTGTTCTTATGGTGCTGGCATTGGTTGGCTCAGTGATGCTTCCCTTACTACTGAAACCACTACCTGAGTCATATAGTTGAAGAGCAGACCCGTCAAACACTAGAGTATTTTCATTAAAGAACACAATCTTTTCTGCTCTCGTGGAACTTCCAGACAACGTGTAGCCTAAGTTATTGAAACCTCTTCTTGGTTCAGCCAGGTTTAATCTTGATATGTTTATGTTCTTAGCAATCTTTAGGCTACCTTGAGGCACACCTGATAGATCGCTGTTATATGTATGTTTTCCTGCTATGTTCAGATTTATGGTTTGGCTCAATTTCTTCGGTCCTTAAAAAAGTGGAGTCGTGAGTGCTTTTGGAGCACCCTCAATTCTCAAACTGAAGATGCCTTCTAAGCTAGCTCTGATTGCACCAGCTCTTGACATAACAGACTGAAGTCCTTGCTGATCTCCCATATCTTCTAGAAGTGATGCTGCAGTTAAGTGCACAAGAAGGTTATGTGCTTCAGCTGGTAGATAGGGAAATGGACTTTCACCAGCTAATGCCACCCAGTCACCGGCTTGTAGTTCACTTGGTAGACTTGAAAGTGCCACCTCAGTCGATGTAACACTGGAAGCTTGGAGATCGATCGACAGCATCTCATATCCACCACGGCCTTCAATCAAATCAAATGTGTCAGAGGTTGTCCAAGATGTAGGAACCGAGCTAAATGATAAGGTGTTTGTTCCTGTGTCGATTGCAGTTATCTGTGCAGCTTCTGTCGTTTCCACGAGTTTACTAGGCCGAATATGGTAGTAGAGCCTTAACGTACCTTCAGATGAGTTAGGAGTAGGATACAAACAAATGTCATTTGATTGAACGAAAAATCTATCAGGTGTTCCTGTCTGCTCACTCGTGATGTCTTCTATCTGTATGCGTTCGAGGTTGATCACCTGGCTTCCTTTGATCAGCTTTACTTCCCTTAATGTTTGACCAAGTGCTCTTGAAGGAAAGCGATACTTTTGCTGGCTGGCTGCAATCGAGTACTCTTTAACCTTGATATAATACTCTTCTCTGTAGCTCACCATCATCGGTGTGATTTCAGAGAGCAAAATGTCGTATGCTGTATCAAGTATTTCTGAGTTCTCATACCTACCCGTTGGCAATGATGCTTTTTTACCCACCTGATCTAATAATCTAGCAGTAGTGAAAGACGACATCAGTCTATCCTTTTATCTTTTTGTACATCTCAATTAGTTCTTGAAGTGTCTCATCATCTGCTTCAGGATCTTCTTCTTTTGATTTTTCAGGCTCCTCAACTTCGATCACAGCAGCTTTCTTGAACGGACTCACCATCGATTCTTCACATTTACCGATAAGCTCGTCTAGGACGGACATGTCTATTTTTTTAAGCTTCATTTTTAATTACCTTTTTAAGTTTTAAAATTCATATGTAAATCCAACCAAAGCACTTTTAGTTTTTTGGTTATATCCGGCATCTATCCAAAGGTCCTTGAACAGTCTATATCCAACAGTTGCCACATATGATTTGTCGTTGATGCTGTAATATCCAGAGATCTTGTACTGTGACAATGACACCACCTTTGGCATCGATTGAGACACTTTTTTTATGTCGGAAGACGTGTCTTTCTTAGAATCACTGAACGTTTCAGTCTTATCCTTAATTTCTTCAACGATCTCAGTAACTTTCGTACCATCTTTAGATTCTGTGATCTTGGTCTTTGTGATAGTGTCCTTAACTTTGACTTTAATCACTTTCTCGACAACCTTTTCTTCAACAACAATTTTCTCTACTTCGATTGTTTCGGTGACAATAACAGGCTTGGCTGTTTTCCTTCCAGTAATGAAGCCAGCACCATACAATCCTATGGCAGCCCCTAGGAGCAATGTTTCTTTGCGTATTAGCCACGACCACATCATTGAGTTATCTTCAATAGCGATCCAATAAGACCTACTATCAGAGCTGCTAATGTTATTAATTTAAGAGCACCAGTAACATATTTAACGTGAGTTTCTACAGGTTCCAACTTTGTTTCAAGAATTTCAGTTCGTCGAATGTGTTCTTTAAGTTCAACGTGTTGTTTTGCTAGAGTTACATCTATTGAATCAAGGTGAGTGTCGAGTTTTTCTACATTTGCTTTCAACTCCCTTAATGTATCTTTCAAGTAATCTTCCATAATTTATTTATCCAACCTCCCTCGTCTTAATCAATTGGATAAGTAATGAGTGGAGGAACACCACTAGAAGTAATAGCCTACCATCTAACTTATTTAATCTATTTTTCAATTCTTCCATGATTAAGTAACCTTATTTAAGTAATTGCATAACTACAAGTAGCATTTAGTGTGCTAGTTCTGGTTACTGTTCCTGTTTCATTTCTATAAAAAACACTAAATGTTCCATCCGATTGGACATAACAATTAAGTCCATGATCTTCATCGTAGAAATAGCTATTATATGAATTAGCGCTTGGTCTAAAAGATGTAGGTATGAGGCCACTAGCTGATGAAACCGCTGCTGAAGTGCCATGTCCTAAACTATCTGTATGAATACTGACAAGATTACCAGATCTAGATCCGTATATATTTCCTGAAGTGAAGGAGCCATCTGCAGCCACTGTGAAAGTATCTTCGATGCTGATGATAAACCAAGCCGTCCCATTACAAAATAATACAGCTCTACCGTATTGGCTTTGAATTACCAATGTAGTGGCTCCGTTAATTGTTTCAGCTCCTTCTCCGTCAATTGTTAAATTACCAGCACCTGAATCTGTTTTTATTGCTGTCGCTACCCTACCCGCGTTATCTGCGGCTGTTGGTAAATCAAGTGCTCTACCAGTTGCTCCAGTAGAAAAAGCGAAGATGTCATACCCATCTGTATCTAATATGGTGTAATCATCATTGGATACAGATTTAACTCTAGATTTAATAGTTGGTGTGAAACTAGTGACAATACCTGCTGCAGTTGGTGTAGCAGTACTAACACCAGCACCTATATCTACTTCTGTTCCACTTTCATCTAAAGAATAGAACTTTCCATCACTTTTAGGGTATATTTTCATATAACCAGCACTTGGATTGCTAGGAGTAGTTATATGTTTAAATCCTAATTCTTTATCTAATGTTTTAATTCCAGTTATAGTTTGATCAGTACCTAATGTTACAGTAGTTGACACTGGTGCTTTTGCTGATAAACCTGTATCAGCATATGCTTTTACTGACTGTTGTGTAGGAACTTTTGTAGCTGAGTCAGATACAAGGTCATCTTCATCTAGAATATCAGTAGTGTCTAATATCCTATTACCTTCATAGACAAGATCGTCTGAAGCATCCGCTTTAAGGACTAAATCTCCATCATTGGCTGCATTCCTAAAGGCTATACCTTCATTATTTGCTAATCTAATGATTTCACTTAGAGCAATATTGGAAGACAGACTTTTAAAATATTTAGCCACTAAACCATATGTAGCTCCAAAATTGGCATCGGCTGTTAAAGTGAAGTTTCCACCTGACTTAGCTAGTGAGTTCT
Organism: Pseudobacteriovorax sp.; assembly: GCA_050293845.1. Lineage (GTDB taxonomy): Bacteria > Bdellovibrionota_B > Oligoflexia > Oligoflexales > Oligoflexaceae > DT-89. The sequence continues at coordinate 55,977 of JBNKNM010000015.1, forward strand.
GACCAAGTGCAACCAAATAAGAAGTGAGCGAAGTGCCCCATCCTTTAGCTTGACGATTGCTAGGAACCGTATAATTGGTGCCGTTGAAATTGACGGTTTCACTCATTCGAACTTCTCCTACCTAGGCTCATTAGCAACTAGAACACTCCAGCCAGTTAGAGCACCGCTTGTCTTGGTTAAAGCCACTCGGTAATGGAGATAGTCATAGACACCATCTATCTGGGTAAAAGTAGAACCAGAATCATTTGAGATAGCTTGAGATGAGCCAATATTGGTATAGTTAGTACCATCATTAGAACCCTGCAATTGGTAAGCGAAGGATGCCGTAGTTGAAGCCCAAATCACTTGGATTGATTTGACCTCGCTATGATCAGCTACATGATCGTAATTGGTCGATTCCGTTGGGATAGCACTAGATAAACTAGAGACTGTGAGTTTCTTCATGATTATCCTCTACCAATAGTCTCTGCTGCATCCTGGGCACCACCAGTGCCATTTGCTAATGTTGCAGCACTAGCAGTAATACCGGTATCACCTACGATAGTGATAAAGTTGCCGATAATACCTTTTTGTAAAGCTGTTATGGTGACAACGCCTAGTGCTGAACTAGCACTAACTACTTTAGAAAGAGTTGAATGAGCGTTTATCTTAGCAGCCAAGGAAGCAGCATCAGCTGTATCGTCACCTGATTGGTCAAATTGTGCCTCTCCACTGGGTGAAGCTTTTGCCGTGAATGTTACACCACCAATAACTGCTGTCTCGTCCGCTGCTACTGAGGCAAGTGTTAACGTGCCACTAGCAGCAACAGGGTCAGTTGAAGATCCACTAACGTCAACAGTTGCTTTAATAGCTCCATTGGTAATTCCTTTGACAAGGGCATGTATTCTACGAGCATTGCCAGAATCATCATTAGCGCGTTTATAATCCGTGTAGTCTTTGTTTGTTTTTATTTGTATAGTTAAAGTTGACATATTTTAACCTTTAAAGAAAAAACTCAAACCCATATGCTTGGATCTGAGTTTTAAGTTAGGAGTTTATAACCAATCAGCTATCAACTGATTACGTATGTAGAGCAGCACTATCAGAGCGAGTTCCATATACAATCCAGCCTGGTTTTTCACAGAAAATAGTAAATTCAGAGAAGAGTCTCATTTCTTTTGCAGAAGTAGATTCTAGATCAAAAATGATATCACCATCTTTTGCTAGTGCAGGTGTCATGTCAGAAGAACCAATTCTGTAAGTAAATCTCTCTGGAAACATCACAAATTCGCCTTCTTTGCAAAACATGTATGGGACTACTTCTATTTCTCCAGTAGCTCCAAAGAAGGAAATTGCTTCAAAACCATTCTCAGCTTTTGATTTAGAATATTTTGCACCATGATCACGTAAGGCTGATTCGTCTGATACAAGACCTTGGAAACATTTAACAGGTACTAAGCAGGTTAATTTCTCATCACAACCCTTATCAGCAGCATATCCAGCAGCTTCAAGTATTTTTCCTAATGATAAAGGGGAAGTACCGACATTATAACTTGTTGATGCCCAAAGAGCTTCAGTAGAGGCTGATATATTGTATAAAGTACCAGTATTCTTTGCTATATCCATCAAGCCATATGGAGCAGATCCACTATCAATGTGATGGTCTTTTAGAAATAGTATGTCATTTGCAACTACAGAAGTACTTGTTCCTGTAACTGTGACAGTTCTGTTTGCGACGTTGATAGCAGAAACAGTTAAACTGGTGTTATGTTGTGTTGCACCTGTAGCAGTAGAAGTAAATGCTTCTAGCACAGCTCCTTTCATCCCTAGCCACAAAGAAGGGCACCAAGATGCGGGACTTATTGTAAGAACACCAGAAGAGTTACCTGTGACTACACCCAATCCTTGACGTCCGTATCCCATAGAGAGTATTTCACACCTTTTTTGGTATGACTCCGTCATCGGAATAAATCTTTTATCATGAAATTGTGCAAATGCTTGTTTATTTGATTTAGCACGAGAAATTAGATCATATGATACTCTTGAACGAAGTATTACCGAATAGCCTTCAACTTCTGCTTTAGCAGAATTTTGAGCTACTGCAGCGTTAAGAGTGATTTCACCTTGACCTACACTAAAGCCTTGCTCGTGGTCTAGCTGAACGTCGAATCTTGCTTTTTCGCCAGGAGTTAAGTCTTTTCGGAATTTTATACGTCTCATCAAGACGGTAGATGTTGGCACTAGATTTGAGATGCCGTTATTGTATTTCTCTTTTAAGCGTGAAGCTAACGTAGATGGTGTGGAAGTAGTTCCCATTATTATTACCTATTAAATCGTGTTTTGTTATGTTTGGTTGATTCTTTTTAAATAGGTAGTGGCATCCAAATAATGGGTAGGCACAAAGGAAAGAATCAGTGAGGAGCATCAGGCATCCAAATAATGGGTAGGCTTTTGTTCTTCACTGTATATTGGGTATTTTCAAACCCCGTTTTGTGAAAAAAATTTTTATTAGTCCGACTCCTATAAGGTATTTTTTACCTATCATAAAAGAGCTAGATTTTCCGATGGTTAGATATATGGAGGGAATTCGATTGTCCGCGAAATTTAAAGAATTCTTTATCGAGAAATTCACCATTATGATGTTCGCCGTTGCAACTGCTGCTCTCTCAGGATGGGTTACACTCCTTATTCAAATTTACTACCAACCTGACCCACAACTTTCCATTCCAAATTCATGCAATAAATACATGAATTCTATTTCTATTCTTGAAGGAAAGTACACTCACTGTACTGGCAAACTTACCGAGGCAAATACCAACTTAAGTGTTTGCAAGTCAAATAATGAAACTGCCGACAAAGCCTGTGTAAACCAATTTAAAGGATTAACCAAAAGATGTACGGACGAAATAAGTAAATACAAAACTGAAAATCAAAAAAATCTAGGAATAATCAATGAATTATTACAAGGTACTGATTGTAAGGATGTTGCTGGACATGAATCAAAGTTCGATATAAGCAAATGGAAAAAGGAACAAGAGGAGAAAGAGAAGGAAAGAAAGAGAAAGCAAATCGATGAATAAACTTATTTTTATCGCCTATATGTTAACATCCTGTAAGACCGTTGAAACGTATCACAGAGACATCTATCTTTACCAAATACCTGATATCTATCTTTTAGATCCTCCACTAATTTCAAGTGCTATTCCGGAAGGAGATAAATATCCAAGAAGCTGTGAACCATTATTTAAATCATTAGACAATAGTCAGAAAGATGTTTACGCCTGTCTAAAAAAGCTAAAGGATCTTAGAAAACATGTTGAAACTGAACCAAAGAAACTAACTGACCAACAGCCTGCGAAACTAGTTAAAAGGGAATGTTCGATAATATTCTATTCGTATGACTGTTTGAAGGAAACCGAATCAAAACTTGCCCACTAATTTACCAATTCATTCTCATATCAGTTGGATTAAGAAATTTACGTTCCTTTGACTCTGATCGAGCAGGTTCTTCGCTTTTAAAGGAAGATTGCTCTTCACGTCCTTTTGTAAGGCGTCCTAAATCGTATTTCCGAATCTTATTAACTAGTTCTTCACCCAGGAAGCTGACAAGCTCTTCACCATCGAAGTGATTTACTAGACTGTGATATTCCTTGTAGCGTTTATTCTCAACATGCTGGGCTAACTGCTCAGGTGTTACTTCATGGCCTTGTTCTTTTGCTGCACGCATATAAAGAGCCATTTCACGTAGAGTAGCTGCTGCTGTTTCAGGATGCTTACTAAGATTTGAAGCTTCCATAGCTTTAGAAAGTGTCTCGGATATTTCAGTTTTTCTCTTCTCGACATGTTGTTGGAATTCTTGCTGTTTCCTTTGCTGAGCTTCTGTAATTTCTTTTTGTTTATATCCTGTAAGTTCCTGTTCTAACTTAGCTAATCTCTGAGCTGCTGGACTATTAGGATCAAGTGCTTCACCGGATAGTTCTTTTTCGATCTCCGATCTCAACCATGTTTCAGCTAATTTTTTTCTATCTATAGGCAATCTCGGATCAGATAAAACTTTCATGGGATCTTTGGTAAGAGCTTCAAGGAAAGCTTGTGTCTGTTTTTTGGCATCAGCAGCTTCCCTAAAGCGCTGATCAGCACCCTTCCATTTACAGTATAAGGTGGCCAGATCAGACTCAGGTATCGTTTGATCGCCAACTTTGATCATTTTTGGAGCATCCTTTTTGGGAGTCTCTGAAGGTTTTTTATCAGATTCCTTAGGTTCTGTATTAGTTTCTTTAGATTCTACTTCATTATTTGATTCTGATTCTTTAGATTCAGGTTCACTAGGAACAGGAATATCATCCCATGAACTGAAACCCGAAGGAGTAGGATTGTTTGATTCATTTGTTGTAGGTTCGTTTGTTGATGATTCGTCTGACATAATTATTTCTCCAATTTTACTTATTAGAATTTAAAAATTGCATATAGGCTTGTTTCACTTCAGGTGGAGCATTATCCGGTACTGTTGGTAGATTTACTCCCTCATCCATTTGCTTACCTGGATTCACCTCAGGTATCTGATCTTGACTTTCTGGTGCTGGTGGTTGTTCAGGAGGTAGTGGTTGCATACCAAGCATCTGAGCTAGAATTGGGTCAATAGATCTCATTTGATCAATATGTGCTTGTATATGCTGTAGTGCAGCATTCATTATCTCTGGATTAGCCCTTACTTCTGGGTCATCAAAAACAGATTTGTGTTTGGCTATATGCTCTGGGTGTATATCCGTAAGTATGACTTGAGGTGTCTCGCCTTTAAGAAGCATCTCATTTTCTTGTTTTATAAGGATGTGGTCCTTGAACTCATCGTCTGTAGTTTGATCCATCTCACCAGTTCTAAGGAAACTAGCTATTAATTTAGGGTCTTGTACCAGCCCATACTGTGTCATCATTTGGACAAGCTCCCACCTACCAGCTTGTGATTGTAAGATAGGGTTACCAAGGTCAACTGCAATACGATCAATACCCATAAGGTCGTCAGACTTGAACGTCTTAGCATATGTCTTCCTATTACTCCCAACTAGATAAGCTATTCTTTCTGTCTGAGCGAATTGTTTTAAGTTATTGATTACACAAGAACCTACATCACCTGCAAGTTGTGCGTAGCCTTTTTGTAATTCAGATACAAATTGGATTGCTTGAGCTAACATCAGTGCTAATGAGTTGCCACTTTTTAATGAAGCTTGTGGATTCCCCCTGGTTGTTTCATTAATGCCCGACAACAATTGCTGGTTAGCAGTTAATTGGTCTAATAACTTATACGTCTCACCACTGCTTTGAGTGAAATTGATGCCTTGCGGCGGTATGCTTGACACAATCAGGTTTTGGCTCTTACTCACCTTTTTTATTGTTATATTAGGATCTTGCGACCATATATTCTGTACTGCATTATTTAAGTTGTTGGTTAGGACAGCACTACTTAGCAAATTAATAGCTTCCTGAAGTGGGAGTAGATCTATCCCAGGACTATCAGCCATAGTCGTTTGAAGGATATTACCAGCTTTTAGATTAAATAGGGGTATATCTTTATATTGTAATGGACCATCTTCTAGTACCTGATTAGCACATATTACTGTTTGTCTACCAGTCCTGATAGCTTGTGTACGTTTATGGTATAGTGTAAATACATAGACTGCTTCATCATCTTCTATCTCATCCCCATAACTATGTAGAGTTGGGTCAAGCATTATCTCATCTTGGTATGACTTTTCTAATTTAGAATTTAATATTTCTGTCTCAAATTG
>JBNKNM010000016.1:0-61467 GCA_050293845.1 Pseudobacteriovorax sp.
AGTGGATGGTTTTAGGCAAGTTTGACTACCGAATTCTTCACAAACTTTGGAAAGAAGTACTGCTAAAAGCCATGCTAGACTGGGACAAGAAGGACTATCTGGGCGAACTTTGTAAATATTTGGATAAGAGATACCCCAAGGGCTTTGTTGGTAATATCTCTGAAACTAAAGCTCCAAAAGCTCGCAAAGCCCTACTCAGGTATATAGGTAAATATCTGTGTCGGCCACAGATAAGCGTCAGTCGTATCATAAGCTATAACCCAAATAGAGACGAGGTAATTTACCGCTACAAAAGCCACGAGACAGGCAAGAGTGAGGTTGAAAGAGTAAATAGCCTGACCTTTATCGGTCGCATGGTCCAGCAAATCCTGCCAAAAGGCTTCAAAAGGGTCCGCTACTTTGGTTTGCAGAGCATCAAAAACAGATCTAGGCTAGTAGCTAAGGTTTGCTCGGCTCTTGGAAGGCTCAATTTTGTGGGAGAAGTCATAAACCGCCAAGTCAGATCTGCTAGAGCAAGCTATCAGGAAATGGTAGAAATACTATGGGGTAAAAACCCATTTGAGTGTAGTAGATGTGGTGGAAAAATGGAGTTGGTCAGGGTTTGGGAGCTTCAAAAAGGTTTTGTATTCAACTTATTCAAAAGCTTATTTGGCAAAGATATTGGCCCACGGGGTGTGCTCCCCGATTTTTTATTGATCCCTACCCCGAGTTAAGGAGGTTTGATTGAAAATATTCGAATTAGAAGCATCTGAACTCCCGGAAGAAGTTACCGATTTTGTTGCAGTGGAGTGTGCAAACTGTGAATACGAGGGGGAAGGTAGTTTTTCTCAAAAGTATTTTCGAACCGAACCAGAAATTGAATGTGATGCTACTCACGATCAAGCGATAGAACTTCTAAAGCATCTAGGATACAGTCAGTACACAGCCTTTCCGGCTGATAGCGTGATTTTGTCTGTTAGCAAGTGTCCAAATTGTGGTTCGGAGGATATAATTCGGGATTACTGAAAAGACTTGGCATTATGCTGGGGCTAATATGTTCAGGAATACTATCTTCCCATAACAGAGGGATATTTTTTCCCAAATTTTCAAGAGCATTGCGCATTTTTCTCGAAATGAGAGAAGGAGTTTCTTGTTTCTGTTGTAGAACTTCACGATCTTGTTTCCGACTTCGAGCAGAAACTTAAAATTAATTTGAATTTCTTGGCTTATTGATCCATACCTAGTCCTTAGAGTAGCAACTTGGGAAGAATAATTATGGATTTTAGTAACTTAGAGGTTAAAAGAATAGATCATCATGGCATAGTTGCTGGAGTTATTCATGATCTTGGCATAGCCTCTTCCATTGATGAGCTAATTGGTACTAGTTCAAATGAAAACATTTCAGTTGGTGAAGCAGTAAGTGCAATGATCATAAATGGACTTGGTTTTACCGATCAACCTCTATCTCTCACCGAAGAATTCTTCGCACAACTCCCCACAGAGACTCTTATAGGCGAGGGAGTCAGCCCTGATTCTCTAAATCGCCATAGGCTTGGTCGAGCTCTAGATTCTGTTTTTTCCTATGGGACAAGCGAGATATTCGGTGAATTAGCAAAAAGAGCAGCCATAAAAGATCAGGTGGACGTTTCGCAATTAGCACTGGATACAACGAGTTTCAATGTCACAGGGGAGTATGACGATGAATATGATTCGGGTGCTATTGAAGTAGTTCATGGTTACTCGAAAGATCATCGTCCTGATTTAAAACAAATTGTTACTGAACTTATAGTAAGTCACGATAGTGGCATCCCACTAGTGTTTAAGGCACACAGCGGAAATAAAAGTGATAATGAAATATTTAAGCAAAGATGTAAAGATATCGTTAATCATTTCAAGGAAAACAGCGATTCACTTTTAAGCGCAGATTCTAAACTATATAATAAAGAAAACGCTGAAAATCTCAAACAGATTAACTTTATAACTAGAAAGAGCTAGCTCGGGTAAACAGGTATGTGCTCCCGCCGACATTTCCTTCTTTAAAAGTTAGTTAGATTAATATCTGCAATTAAATTCTGTTCGTACACTCCTATTCAGTGCTTTCACGGCTTATTCCCTATCCATATTTATATCCTCTGCCTCTGCATTACAGATAGCAAAGAAGTTCTTTGATTACGAATAATTCATAGAGGCATTGCGTGGCATGTATTTGATTTCCTCTATAGTCTTGCCAAAAAATTGGTAGGCATCGGTCATCGAATTTACCAATAAAGTGGTAGGCTCTAACAATAAATTGGTAGGTTGCCTAACAATAAATTGGTAGATTGTTGCCAATAAAGTGGTAGGCGGTTACCAATAAAGTGGTAGGAATATATCAATAAATTGGTAGGTAATGTTCGAAAAATCTATTGATTAAAGGTATTTACAGCGCTCTTAAAATTAAAACAGTTAAATGGTTAAATGAATATATAAATAATATTGGGTAAACTGGTTAAATAGAGATTGTGCATCGAGTAGAAAATGGGCTATCAAAATAAGTAGGCCGAAAATGGTGCTCTGTGACAATGAATTCTTTCTTTAGATTTTCAAAAAAACTGCCTACCACTCAGACTTTTTTTCTTTTCATCATGATGAGCTTATGTTTGAATCAGCTAGCAAAAGGAAAGCCTTTTCTCAGAAAGGAGTTCACACATGATATTTAATTCTACCGAAACTAATCCACTGTTTATCTCATCCTATGATCCTCTTTTATCCTTCTGGGATTTTGCTATTAAGGTAGGCAGTCCATATGGACTGCTGATCTCCAAAAAGAAGTTTCAGCGAAAGCTGTTGTTTCATAGTTGCTATAACGGGGGTGATGCTAGTTACTGTATCACCTCCAGTATTTAAAAAGTGAAAATGATGATGGAAAGTAACCCCCTAGAAAATAGAGTTGTGATTGTTGATAAATTGCTGAGGGAATTAGCATATGTCAGATACGGCACATATATTGGTCGTAAGGTAAATCCTACTACTAATGGCTTGGAACCCATTATCAAGCTTGATAATGGTGAAAATGTCTGGGCTAAAGAATTATGGTGGGGTCTTGAATATACGATGAACATGATACTAAGAAATTATAGATTTAAGCAAGTAGCTTAAGATTTTTGTACTCTTAGGGTAGCCCCACTGGGGCTTACTCAATTTTTTTAAGAAAAAAGGTTAATGAATGAAACTAGCAGAAAAAATAAATATTACAGAAATATTTTTAAGTGATTTAGAACGGTTCAAAAATAGTATCGCTCAAAAAAATTATAAAGATTTTTCTAAATCACTTGACTCGATGAAAAGTAGCATTCAGCAAATTAATGCTGAAGATTTTTTTACATTTTTATCAAGCTCCAATTCACGTGGGCATGATGAAGTATCAAGAATATATGGTTGCAATCAATCAGGTAGTGGATTTGATTTTGAAAGGGATATGGGACGTCAAATGTCAGTGTATTAAGTCTCTTTCGAATCAATTACCCGCCATACCTTGCTGCATCTATATTCTTTAACTGGCTCTAATTGCCAGACACCTAAAATTACATATTTCTGGGGCTGCGCTAGCAGATCTAGTTTCATTCATTAAGGGGCGGTGAACTCCTTATTTTCACCGCTCCTGGTTGTGATAGCAGGGATTATTATGGAACAGAAAAAAACACCAATGCTTTACGCTGCACAGGCGTTAACTCGGTTTATAGAAGCAGTTGAAGAAGCTGATCAGCAAGGCGATGAACTCACCAAGAATTTCATAAAAGAATTTGAAGAGGCCCACTTAGAGGCTCAATACGGCGTAGATCGCCGTATTGCAGTATTAGAACGATTCAAAGGCGAAATAGAATTTCTAAAGCAACAAAAGAACAAAATTGAAAAGTACATGAAGGCCGTTAAAAATCTAGAGGCCAATCTGAAAGAAGATACAAAATACATCATGGAAGCAAACCCAGGCTTTAAGTACCGCGGTGAGTTGGGGCGACTGGCGCTACAGAGGTCACCAGAAAAGGTGGAAATTGATCTTGATACCGAAACTAAGTACTTGAGTAATTGCATTCCAGAGGAAAGTGAATCCCTCAAAAACATCCCAGATGAGTTTCTTGTAAAAACGGTGATCTTACAACTGAATCGCGAAGCCATTAAAGCTTATCTGTCCAAGGAGGGAGCGGTATTGCCATGGGCACGTACCATTCAAGATAAGCACATACGTATCTACAGAGCTTAGGAGGAGTAAATGCAACTTAGACCAGCGTCAAGGAAAAAAACTAAGTGCAAGGCATCAATGGCTGGAATTGCTGGATCTGGTAAATCATTCTCGTCCTTGAAAATGGCGAGAGGGCTTACAGATTCTTGGGAAAAAATAGCAGTAATCGATACCGAGAACTCCATCGATAAATACGCTGATCGCAGCGATTTAGGCCCTTTCCAGGTGATTAACCTTGCAGAAGAGAAGGATGATAATCGGTATAGCCCAGCATCTTTCTGTCGAGCTATAGATGTCTGTATTCAAGCGGGAATGGAAGTAATTATTCTCGATTCTGCGACTCACGTGTGGCACTGGTGTTTAGAGAATAAAGGAAACGGTGACGAGTTCAGGGCTTGGAACAAGGTTACTCCCTTATATAATAAATTTGTCCGTAAGATCGCCGAGGCACCTGTCCACATCATTTGTTGTATGCGTCGAAAGTCAGAGTATGTTTATCAAGATGGTGGCAAAAACAGAAAGGGTAAGTTTGAAAAGGCAGGGTTGAAAGCAGAGATGCGGGAAGGTTTTGAATATGAAATGGATGTAGCGTTTACTCTTGACCATCAACACTTAGCATCAGTCGAAAAAGATCGTACATCTCTTTTTATTGATAAGCCTGATTTCATTATCAATGAAAAGGTTGGCCATGAGCTCCGCAAATGGTGTGATGTTGAAAGCAAGTTTGATACTAGCGATGAAAATCTAGTCGCTGCCATTAGAGCAAAGATTAAATCAGCAGGAATTGGCTCAGAAGAGGGCGATGAATTCATAGAAAAGCTACATGGCGTACCAACAACAGAAGCCCGTAAGATGCTAGCTCAGTTCCTATCAGAAGGAAAATCTGAACCTAAGCGTCAACCACACACATTCTACAAAGATGATAATAGCGCCCTACAAAGCTTGTGGAGAAAGCTAGATGCCATGGGAATTCATAAAAGCCACTGGGACAATATCGTAAATGCACTCGATGGAACGTCAAACAGCGAGTTTGGCGAAAGATTAAAAGTACTAGTTGATGGTATTGAAGAGGAGAAAAGTGCTGCAGCTGCAAGTTAATAAAAATGGTTCTTACAAGATCCTATACGGAGATAAGGAGTATCTTTTGTTGAAAGATGCTGCAGAGCTGATTGGTTGCAACCTGAAAGCCTTGGCGCGACAAGTTTCCGGGGTCAGGGAGGAGAATAAAACGAGCCTTAAATTCATGAAGATGGCCGGGATAATCCACCCTAACACGAGTTCGGTATTACTGGTTGCCAGAGAAGAAATTGAAAGATTTTTAACAATCGACCGGCGAGAAAAATTTGATTCCGTTTTTAATGAAGTGTCGTAAGGGAGACAAAATGGCAAATCTAGTACAAATTGACTTTGTGAATCCTAAGCCTATCAAGTTAGACGATCAGGTCAATCTAAAGGATATTTTTAATATCTTAATTGAAAAAGGAGCGGTATCAGAACGTACAAAGTACGCTCATTGGATTGAGAATAAACTCAGGTACTACACTGAAAATGTTGACTATTATACGAGTGCTAAAAAAAGCACCCGTAACGGAGCTCGTGGGGCTACCATTGAAAGAGTTCATTCGACAACAATTCAAGTTGCAATGGAAGTAGTAGCCAACGGTCATAAAGAAGCTGGCCATCAGATGCGCCGTTATCTTACTGAATGCCTACGCATGACCATGAATAGACCAGCTGCAGGTAAAGGCAGGGCCGAGCTACTTCTCGAAGCTGTGGCACTATTAGCTGAGCAAGAGCGTAGGCTAGAGGAGCTCCGCGAGCAGACTCCACGCCTAGTCGAACAGAAGATAGAAGAGGCCTTTCAGGATAAATATGCCTTCCCTGAAGACTGTATGCGCATCGGTGAGATCGTATCAACTTTTTTCCCTGGAGTTGCTAGGGACAAGGTTCTCAACTTTCTGAACAATATAAAACATCCCAGAGGGAGCCATACTCACATCGATGACAATGGCCTCCGCACGGTCTCCCACCCATTTAAGCGTGAAGGGCTCCAGGAGCTGTCAGAGGCTTTCTTTGAGGAGCGTGAGTTCGTGAAAGAAACTGAAAAATCTTATTTCTGGTACCACCCCATGGCAGGAACGATGAGAGAAAGTAAGTGGGTTTAAAGCTCACTCCACAAAAAAGTGGAACGAGAGAACAAAAGGATAATCAATGGCATCAGTAAATAAAGCAATACTTCTAGGGAACCTAGGGCAAGATCCTGATTTAAGATATACACCAAGCAGTGCAGCTGTTTGTACTCTTAATATCGCAACAACTGAAGTTAGCAAGGATTCCAGGGGTAACAAACATGAAAATACGGAATGGCATAGAGTAATCGTTTGGAATAAGATGGCCGAGAATTGCGCTAAATACCTTTCTAAAGGCAGTTCCGTTTATATTGAGGGACGCATCCAAACTAGAAGCTGGGACGATCAGCGAGGCGAGAAGAAGTATTCAACGGAAATAGTAGCTAGCAGCATGCAGTTTCTTTCCTCAAACAATAAAGGACAGAATCAACAAAATCAGGAACCAAGTCAATCGTCATATGGAGGAACTGATGATGACTTGCCGTTTTGATTTTCATAGGCATTTAACCAGGAGAAAGTGAGGCAGAATGGACTAAGCTACGACAATAGAGAAGCCATAATAAGTGAAATTTCAGAGGAGCTTCGGCGAGCTCCTCACTAATCAGAGGGTGGGGTGATGATAACTTACAAGCAACTGGGAAAGCTCAATCAAACATTTGAATCTCTAGATCAGGAAGCGGCATTAACTCTAACTGATCAGGAGCTTAAGGATCGTATTGTTGATTTGGATAAAAAGCTCAAGTTAGTGAATGAGTCGAAAAAAGAGTATAACGACGAGTGTAAAAGCTACGTTAAGAAAATTAAAGATCAGAAAGATTTCCTCCATGATGTTCGCTCAGGGGAGATGCCCTCAAATAAAACTTTCAAACTAATGGATGGGGGCAACCAATGAGAGACCAACACAATATTCTAGTTCCTGAAATTGAATTCAACAACTTGCGCGCTTATGTTCGGAACCACTATGATGTAGTGCCACTTAAAGGGCCGCTGGGGCTTCATGTCACGAGCTATCGGCAAAAAACTGAGAATAGCTCTAAGGATTATGCAGACAGCAAACCTCATACTACAGAGTACATAAAGCAGGTCAGACAAGCGCTGAAAGATATTTTATGGGTGAACGGAGCTCATATCGTGGATGAGCACTGTGTCAAATATTTTACTGATGGGATACCGAGGGTCGAAATCAAAGTATGGAAAATGAAGTAGTAAAAGTAGTGAATGCAGTACCAGGGGGATGGTGGGGAATTATTCCAACAGCATTGACTATGGTCTGGGGATTTTCGCGGCTAGTGGTTAGGGATATTGTGCGGCAAGAAACAGCGGGGATGAGCAAGCGAATAGGGGAGTTGTCAGAGAGTCTAGCTGCCTTAAGGAATGAGCTAAAGGTTAGATTTGAGAAGAAGGATTAGCGAATTGAGCATTGAAAAACTAGAAATAAACAAAAAGAAAATAACGCTCAATGGGAAAGAGGCTCTTGTCCAGATCATTTCCATGGGTGAAGAGGATGGGTTGACGGTCCCTCAGCTTGCTGAGTTGCTAAATACCTCAGACCAAAACGTCAGGAAAAGGGCAAATGAGCATGCCATATGCACGGTACCCATAGTACCGAGCATCCGAAAAACGCTATTAAAACACAATATTATACCAATCAAGACTAGTAAGGTCTTGTTTGTTCCGCGAGACTCGATTTCCGCGCTTATAAAAGTAATTAATACCCCAGAAGCCTGGGCAGTGTACTACCAACTATGGGATGATGCAGCCGAGTTAATTAGCCTAAAGCAGGATCTTGCTAAGGTTAAGGAGGAAAACTTAGAACTGGAATCTAGAATCTCATTCATGGCAGCCGAGATCGAAAGCTTAAAAAATCCTCCTCCTAAGAAAAAGCGGTCCTATAAAAACCGAGTGCACACAGCGACAATAACCAAACAGAATCTTTTCGGTGGCCAGGAGGTCGAACATATTTACGAGACTATTCCGCCGAAGAAAATGTCACCAGAGCAAAAGAAAGCATATAAGACCCAGCATTCGGCAAGAACAATGGAAGGAATAGCAAACCGACTTGCTAAAGAAACTGAAGAGCTTGGTGGTTGGTTGTTCGATCAGGCCAAGAAAACACATGTTTGCGCATCGAGGCTGAAGTCGGGTCTGCTACCCCCAGAGGGTAAGCATTTTGTTAAACAGGATATTCCTAGGACTTAAGTACTCTGAGTACCGAAGCCTATGGAAGTATGTAGGAGTATTACAGAAAATGTTACAAGTCATAGCCATAGTATTTATTGCGATTGTAATAGCGTTGATCATAGTTGCCGAGCGTAGAAGGAACACCAGTCTTCGTGATTATAATAAAAAGAAGACCAAATGACCAAAATTGACACCAAATACTTAAAGGAAAAGTTAAGCTTATCGCAACAAGTGTGGATTTTGAAAGGGAAAGATAGTTTTTCTATTCCAGTTAGAATGGTTCAATATTATCAGTATTTTAATTTTAATAGAGCAAACCATCGAGAGGAAAACAAAATGATTAAAGTCCATTACTCAGTAGGTACTGAAGTCGATTTCGAAGATTCAATTGAAATCAAAACTAAATTCGATTTGTCAGATCTTGAATGGATTGCTGAGGATTGCGCCAAAGATTACGAGAACAACTATGACGGATGGGAAGATAGTTGGCCGATTGAAATGATTTTATATTCAACTGATGGAAAAGTTCTTGGTAAATTCGAGGTAGAAAAAGAGGATCATCCAGCGTTCTCAGCTTCTCATAAGGAAAATGGCGATGTTGATTAATGAATCCATCGATTATCTCAACGAAGAGTATAATAGAGCATACGATTTCCCAGAAGATTGCATTCGATTTGATGAACTCTGTGAAACATACTTCCCTGGCATCTCAAAGAACAAGGTTAGAAAATGGTTAGCAGACCATCCTCGTGGGGTTCACGCACATCAAATTGGACGAAGAATAATTTCCACTCATCCTTATAAGAAAATGGGACTTAAGGAAGCAGCTGACAGGCTTAGAAAAGAGAGACTGATCACAAGAGAAACCGAAAAATGTATTCATTATTTCCATAAGGAAATTGGAATTTTTAAAGTTAACAAAAAGTTAAAATTTGAGGTGATATGAGTTACAAGATACTGAAATACTTTGCATACAAACATTTGCCTGAACACCTACAGAGGGTGTCGGAACCATTTTGTAAACTTGCTTACGATGTCGCCAATATTTATGGTGATGAGTTCGAAGTCAAACAGTCGCTGCGCAAGCTATTAGAGGCTAAGGATTGCGCGGTTAGAGCTTGTTTGCAAAAGGGGGCTTCTTGAAAGTAAGAAGTGCAAAAGCTAAGGGGCAAAGGGCAGCCAAAGAACTAAAGGATATCTTATTGAAACGATATCCTCAACTAACTGAAGATGATATTAGAGTAACGCCGTCAGGCGTGAATGGTCCAGATCTTCATTTAAGTCCGGCAGCGAAAGAGTATCTGCCTTTTTCGTTCGAGGTGAAAAACCAAGAAAAACTCAACGTCTGGGAGGCGCTGAGTCAAGCGCAGTCACATATTAAAGACGACGAAATAGCAGCACTGGTTTTTAAACGTAATCGCAGTAGAACCTATATTACAATGCTACTCGATGACTTTTTAGAATTAACGGCTTAACTGAATACGCTGGTAAATAGCGTTAATTTATAACAATTTTTGGAGAATGTAATTAATGGTAGTAGCTCAGAAAACGGGTATTTCGACAACAAAGGGTTTTGTTTCTCTTGCGTTCATCATTGCGACATTTATAACGGAGGAAGCAAAAGGTGACGGTCTACAAATTACGGATGTAGGCAAACTTTTGATGAATTCGGACTTTCGCAGTAAGGTAGTAAGTGCTATATCAAATATCGATCTGATCGACGATGAAATAATGGATCTAGATAGATCGGAAATTTTTGAGATAGTACAATTCGTACTGCAAAAAACTAAAGAATTTGTAACGGGAAGCGCAGCTTAAGGAGGGTAAGCCCGGATGAGGCAGTCAGTAATTATTAAGTCATACAAAACAAAGAATGGTACCCTTACTCCACTTGCTTGGAAGTTGTTTTTAGCTACTGTTCTGATGATTACGGCATCTATCTGGGCTGTCTATCAAGTATCAATCAATAACGATACTTCTCTTGTGGAAGTAAGCTTAGAAAGTAATGGAGGTTAATTATGTTTAAGTTTGGCGGCCAAGATGGTGGTGGCGGCCAAGGCGGTGGTAGTGAATTTATATCAGATTTCGGAGACATTGGCGGTGGTGAATTCGCTGGTCAATGTGGTGGTGGTGGCCTCCTTGGTGGGCAAGATGGTGGTTGCGGCTTAAATTGTGGACAAGTAGGAGGAGGAAAATTTTTTAGTGGTGATATTGGTGGCGGAGAATTCGTCGGTCAAACCAGTGGCGGTACCCTCTTGGAGGCAGCGTTTAAAGGGCAGCATGATGGTGGAAGTATCATTTCAATGCAGGGAGGAGGTTGCATATTTTAAAATGCGTGGCAAAGAAGCGAATCGATGACTACAAAGACCTTTTCAATATTCATCGATTCTCTGATGCCGTAGGTTTAAGCAGAAATGCTAGCGTAGTTTTGAGTTTTCTAATTAGCGGTTACAGTAAAAGTGATATTGCCAAGCTGAATAAGCTTAAACCTCATGATGTTCGTGGCTGTGTAAGAGAAATTAAGAGAAAGTTGTGTGTAAGATCCACAGCAGCAATAGTTAGAAAATACCGGTTATTTATTGAGGAAGATAAAATTGATTCACATAACAACAGAAATTCCGAAGCTGGATGACATCGAGGGCGACATTCGCTCTTCGACCATCCGGTCGATCAATAAAATAGCTGCAGACGCTGCATTCACAATCAGAGATCAGTTACCTAGTAAGTTCACCTTGAGGAACAACTGGATTAAGCATGGAATACGCTATACGAAAGCAACAGAAACGGAACCTTATGCGCTGGTATATAGTCGTGATCCATTCATGGTGAAGCAAGAAGAGGGAGGAAATCAAACTAAAGGATTGCATCGTTTTGCGATTCCTAAATCTATTCGTAGTAGCGACAGAATGTTAATTCCACGAAGGAATAGACCTAAGAATCTCTTAAGAAACAAACAAATTTTCATTACGAAAAAGGGAGATCCTAGAAGCCCAAATCCAGGTATCGCTGCAATATATGAACGTAAAGGAAAGACCTTGCGGATGCTGTATTTACTCGCGGGCAAACGCTCATATCAAAAACGCTGGGGATTTTATGAGCAAGTGGAGGGCATGGTAATCAAGAAGTTGGATAATTTTAGATTACCATAACCACGTTAAGTGTGAGATAAACTATCACTTCGAAAACTAGTTTGAGAAGAATTTTAAAGCAAAAAGGAAATAAAAAAATGAAAATGTTGATACTATTATTTATATTTTTATCTTCTTGTAAAACTACTCCCAAGCCTGTTGATCAGTCAAAGCTTGACGATGCTAGGTGGGAACTTCGCTATTCAATGCTCATGGATGACTATGAGAAGGCCCTACCTAAAGCCAAACAGCTTGCAGAATTCGGATATAAGGACGCTCAATTGATACTAGCAGCCCTTTTACTTAAAGATATAAAAACAGATCAAGAACTTATTGAAGGGATGGCATGGCTTAATGTTGCATGTGAATCACAAACAAAAGAATGCTTAGATTTACGTGAAGATCTACTGGGACTCATAAAAGATATGAATAAACAAGAGATCGAAGAGCGCACAGCAGAACTAAGAATGCTTTATGGTATAAAAGTCAAGAAAACTGTCATCAATTGAAAAAATAAAAGGAGAAAAAATGGATCAATTAAAGATTAACTTATTTTCAAACAAATATAAATTATCAGTTCGTGAGAAGGATATTCTCACTGCTATGGTTCAGGGGCAAGTAAGTGCTGAAGATATTGCGCTTCATTTCGGACTATCGCGTAACACAGTCCGCATTCATATTAAAAATATAAACTCAAAAGTTGGCGTCCGTTCAAAGGCTGCGATTCTTTCAGAGTTTATCCGCTTTGATAACTTTCCAGTAGTTCAAGTCGGCTAATGCTTAGTAGGAATCTTGGGAAATTTTAAAACTATAATTTAGGAGAACAAATCATGCAAAATAGTGTACCAGTATCAAGATCCTCGGTTTCGTCGAGAGAAAGTTTTATCAGAAACACTTATCTCCACCTCTTTGGCGCCATCTTATTTTTCACTGGAGTAGAGTACGTCCTATTCCAATCCGGTCTAGCCCTTTCGATCACTCAGTTTGCCGTTAATACTAATTGGCTTCTCATCTTGGGGGGATTTGTTCTGCTGAGCTGGATTGCAACTAGATTCGCGGAAACCTCTAGAAGTAAGTCAGGACAGTACCTTGGATTCGGTGCATATATAATCCTAGAAGCTTTGATTTTTGCTCCTATGTTAATGATAGCTGAAATTAATAGTGGCGGTGGAGCTATCGAAAGTGCTGCAACTGCGACGCTTCTAGGGTTTGGTGGTATTACAGCGATTGCATTTGCGCTTAAACGCGACTTCTCTTGGCTCGGTAAGATCATAACCATGGTTGGAATCGGCGCTCTTGTGCTGATTGTTTGTGGATCTCTATTTGGATTTTCCTTAGGAGTCTATTTTTCTGTAACCATGGTGGTTCTTGCCGGTGCTGCTATTCTATACGATACAAGTAATATCATTCATCACTATGGTGAAGATCAATACGTAGCGGCCTCTATGCATCTATTTGCTTCTATTGCTTTGATGTTCTGGTATATCTTAAGGATCTTTTCTTCTAGAGATTAAGGAGAGCAGACTATACTCTATCCGGGGGGTAGCAAGTGGAAATTAAAGCCAAATGATCCCCTGTTCTATCAAGTAAATTGATTTTGTAGATTGAGACTAAAAAATGACTACCAAAACCGAACAACTTAAGAAACTATCCCAAAATGAACTTAATGACATTCTCGAAAAGCACCAACTTTTTCTAACTGATTCCTCACTTGAAGACGCTCAAATTGCTGTCTTTGAAAATGTAATTCTAGATAATCTTGATTTTTCTGGTACGAACCTCAGTCGAGCAGTATTTGTTAAGAATGTAGTAGCAAGTTTTTCAAATTTCAATAAAACAACTATTGAACATGTTAATTTTGAAAAAGTTTTATTAAAGCAATGTAGTTTTGATGAAGCAGCCATAATTCAATCAATATTTTCTTCCGTTGAAAATTGCTCATTTAAAGAATGCCAAATCCTTCAAGCTTGTTTTGATCGTGCTAGCATAAAGGAATCGAATTTTTCTGGCTCTGAAATTGACATGTGTAATTTTGTAAATACTGATATTACAAGAACCGAATTTACTAACTGTTATTTAAAACATACTGACTTTGATTGTAGCCAGCTACTTGAAATAGATTTTTCTAGTGCAAGGGTAATTAAATTGTGTGGATTTAATGAGCTTAGAGTGTTTCTTCTATCTAAACTTCCTGATTCAGTTTCATTTAGTATGATGAAAAATGATTTAAGCGAAGGTATTTTATAAGAGAAACGCCCAAACCTGAAAAAGAGCTTGGATATCATTTCTAGTCTTTTTACTGCAAGCATCATTTCAAAAAATTAGTGAAAACTAAGCTTGTTATTTCAAATGCTCTATAATATCGTTTTTGTTAACAGATCAACAAAGTGCAGTCTAGGAGCGAATACAATGAGTTCTAATAAGGTTGGTGGATTAGAAGGTGGATCGGGTATAAGTAATGTTCCCATCATTGCTAATCGAGGAAGTGGTACAGTTATCACAAAGAACCGTAGTTGCTTTGGTGGTGTCTGTGGAGGAACAGGTGGTCTCGATGGCAACGAAGGCGGTAGTGACTTTATTACAAATGGCGTCGAGGGTGGCGGTGGAGGTGGTGCTACGGGTGGAGACGGAAACTCTAAAAATGAAGGGAATACGGGAACTTTTCTCGGTGAAGTTTCAGGAGGAGAATGTAGGCTGAGCGGTGGAGTAGGTGGTGGCGAGAGAGACTTCAACGGAGGTGCTAGTGGCGGGGCCGGAGTAATAGAATCTAGTTGTTTTCTCGCTGTTCGGTAGCAAAAAAATAGCCAATTAAATCAGTCAAATATCAGCACACGCTTTACAAGATACATATAGTATAGTACGTCATACTATCGTATTGTAAAGGTATGAACATGCAATTAATCGATGAAGTAAGAATATTAATACAAACTTATCTAGATGCAAGTCGTTCTCGCTCAATCGGAACTCTAGCAAAAAAGTCTGGTGTATCTTATTCCACCGTAAGACGTGTTGTGACAGGTGAGACGACACAAGCCGTGATTGATACTACCGTTATCCCGATCCTATCTGTTTTCATGAAGCGAAAAGAAATCCATGAGTTAATTGGTAAATATGACCCGAAGTTTGCGCAAGTATGGAAACCAATTTTTGATGATGATTGTGAAAATACAACGCTGAAAATGGCAACATGGAAGGACTTTGATCAACACATTATTGCTTTAGCATCGACTAGCAAGGGAGTCTCAAGCGAACGTTTGGCAAAGGATTTAGGTGAACTCGCCGGGCTAGCCAGAGCCGAAGAACTTGTTAACATGGGCATCTTAAAAGAAGAGTATGGAATCTTTTATACTCCCTCAGAAAATTTCACTGATATAACCCCATCCAGCGTTCTAGAAAGGATCACCATCTTTTCTCGATCTTATAATTTGAATAATGTCGGGCGTGGAGCATACTACTGGATATTTTCAGAATCTATGTGTGAAGAGGCGTATAAAGAAATTCAAAATGCCAGCCTAGAGTTTATAACGCGGGTTAATGAAGTGAAAGCGAAGTATAAGTCTAAAAAGCCGACTCGTGTCGGCCAGTTTAGTTTGCTTGGGAATTTTATTGATCTTGATGAGGGGAAAAAATGAATCTAATAAAAGTATTTATAATACTAAGCTTATTAGTTATGTCCTGCGCAACAAAGAAGAGAGTAATCAACTATGGCCTTGATATGGATAATCGAGGAACTGTAGATGATATTCCAGATATTGATACGGTAATTGACCAAAAACCTGCGGCTCCAGCAGAAAACTATATTAGATCTTTAAGCGGTCCAATCAAGGCTAAAATTATTCATAAAGCTTTTAAGAAGTCTTCTAAGGCACTTAACCACTGTTATAGTTATATTAATGCAGATAAGAAAGCAAAAAAGGTTAGCGACCTTGGTGCTAATGGAACAAAGTTGTTCGGTCCTAGAACAGCTTCTGGTCACTATGGAGTAGATACCGGTGGAAATATTGATGGAAATATTGCTGTAAGTTTTTTAATTAACGCAGATGGTTCTGTCACAGAACAGAGAATTATAAGTTCTGATTTTGATAATCCTCGTTTTGAGCACTGTGTTCAGAATTTAGTAAGCCATTTTAGTTTTCCAGAAGATAGTAGCCAAACTAAAGTTCATGGTTACGAACTGAGATTTTCCTATGAGATTGATTATGTTCCTAATGACTAAAAGTCTTAGTCTCGTCCCTTATTCTTGCGTACCATCTTGGCTGTACGCTCATTGCCAAATTTAAACTGACCAGTTTCTACCGCTAGCAAATATTGTTGATCCTTTATGTCATCTAGCGCATTAAGCTCGTCTATTATAGCTGCCGCCTCTGCACCTTTCAGTGTTTTCACTAACTTATTGTTGCTGTAAATGAATAGCTTACCTTCTTTTGTCTTTTTATATGTAAATTGCATGCCGTTCACTCGAAATTTTCGGGGATATTAATGTACAGGACAGTCGGCCTGAACCTGACTTAACTTAGCTCGCTCTTGCGGCCCAATCTCAAGACTATACTTCTTCTTAACATGAACCCATTTTTTCGTATACTCACACCAATATTCCTTTCTAGGAGGCATCCACCGGGCTGGTCCCTTAGCTCCTTTTTCACGATTAAGCTCAGCAGAAACCACAAGTAAATTTTCTGGATCGTTCGCAAAAGCTCGACGTTGCTCCTTGGTCCAAGTCTTAGCCCCATAGGTATAGGCATGCTTGAGTGGGACGATGTGGTCAATATCAAGGTCGCTGGCCTTGTCAAAGGTCTTGCCTGAGTATGGGTCAAACCATTTACCCCAGCTGACGTTACAGGGCTTGTTCCTCTTCCATTTTATCGTGCCGATGTTGTCACGCTGTAGGATCTCGGATCGAGTATTTTGGCAATCGTTGTCCTCATCAATCCAATGAGGCCAGTCCTTGCGGTTGTAACTTTGGTGAAGGGATTCTTTTTGCTTTTCAGGAGTTAGGAGCTCCGAATTGGAGTTTGATTTATCTGAGATTTTGGCGAGGGCATCCAGGGCTTCTTGCTTATTCTGAAAGACTTGGCCTTCAAGTGGCCCTTTGTGGCAGTGGTATTCTTGCTTGGAGTTATCCTTGTGGCAACCTGTGGCTTTCGCAGTTCTGCCACCATGGGCGGTTGCTATGGTTGAGAATAGGGCTATTGCGGCTATTAGTTTTTGCATATTTTCCTCAATGATATTAGCAAATTTGAAGATATTGGAAATACAACCTTATTTCAATAAATCCTTGTCGAGGGTCCAGCTTTTTTCTATTCTCGTTACTGCGATGAACTCCACCAAAGCTTTTTTTAGGAGAGTGGGACATGCACGGATTTTCTATATAAAAGAAAGATGACTATGAGTACTGCAAGAGAAATATCTAGACTTAAGCTACTATCAAACGCTACTGATGCAGAAATGAACGGATTTATAGAAGCTGTAGACCGAATTGGAAAAGAATCTTACTTACTGAAAATAGACATTATTGGGAAGCTTTTGGAGCTAAGTGCTGAGGGCATTAAAAATGATAGTTTAATATTGGAATTGGAGAAAGAAATTAAACGTTCTAGACTCTCTGAATATAGTCGTTATGTCGATAAAATTTAATAGTAAGATGATGGCTTTTAATTCATGCAAAATTTGTAGCTCGCTTCTTCCATCAACAAACATTATTCCGCTATGCGCAAATTGTTGGTCAGACCATAGATCAGAAATAATCAAATTAATAAAGATCAAAGAGAAAGCGGAAATAATACCTTTCGATCCACCCAAAAATACGGAATTCGGAGAGGTTTCGCCCTATTCAGAGAATCATTATGCTAATGATGGCATAGCCATCAAAAATATAGCTTGTAGAAATATTTCTGATCTTAATAGAATAGGGGGCATGATAGACTGATTGATTCTTCATCAAGTGTTTTTAGTCCATCTACGAAAATTCCAACCATGAGACCGAAAAGACTCAATAAGTAATACGGATTACAGAAAGTTCGTGAACGATGTCTATCACTTTGATAATGTTTATTTTTTCAGCCTAACGAAAAGCTAAGCATTAAAAAAGGATAGACCCATGAATAATGACATAAGAGGTTCCATAAAGAAATTGAAAAAACTGGCTAATAGCAAGGAATATGCTGAAATCAGAGATCGCCTTTATGCCGTGATCTATGGAAAAAAAATGGAGCTTAAGCAGAACAGCGAGAAAACTTCATCGCAGCAAAACGTGGGTGCAAAAGTGGCGTCAACGCTATAAAACCCTTGGTGTTCAGGGACTATATGATCTGCAACGTTCAGGGAGGCCTTCCCTTCTCGATGGTAGTAAAGAAATCGATTTTATTGAAAGACTACAGCTAGGCCCTCAAAAACAGGATGCTGTTAGCGTTTTTCGAGGGAAAGTTATAAAAGAGATTCTAAGTTTAGAGTTTTGCTGTAAGTACTCATTGTCAGGTGTCTACAACCTCCTTAGAAGGCTTAACTTTAAAAGAATAAGACCTCGTCCCAGACATGAGAAAAATGACCCAAGCGTCATGAAGCATTGGCAAAGAAGCACCCTACCTTTGGCTGTTGCTAAAGCTCAACTAAGTCACCCAGATAAGATTTTAGAGATCTGGTTTCAAGATGAAATGCGATATGGTAATAAAACCCGAGTTGTCGCGGCATGGAAACAAGCAGGAACCCAGTGGACTCAAACAAAGCAAAATGGTTTTTCCAATTGCTATGTTTATGGAGCCGTTAATAGCGTCACAGGAGATCATGTTGGTTTTGTATACCCTCATTGCTCTACCGAAGCAATGAATGTTCATATAGAGCTGATATCTCAGGCTGTCGATGAGAACAAACACATTTTGTTAATAGTGGATCAGGCAGGCTGGCACTCAAAATCATCTCAACTGAAAGTTCCACAAAATATTACCCTACTTGATTTACCACCATACAGCCCTGAGCTAAATCCCGTTGAAAGACTTTGGCTTTGGATCAAAGAAAACTATTTGTCAAATGTAGTCATCAACCGTGAACATAATTTGGTTGATATTGGCTGTCAGGCTTGGAATCAACTTAGCAAAGAGAGGGTAAAGTCTATTTGTAACACAGACTACATAGCGTTCACGAACTTTCTGTAATCCGTATAAGTCTGAATCCGTAGTAAGTTGCGACGCACAATAGTCTGCATCTGTTTGACAATTCAACATGATTTTGAGAGATGAAATGAATGGAATTTCGAAAGGAGTTACATCATAGAAAAGTTTGCTCTTGGGAAAATTAACCTCAAGGAAGAGTGGAGCTATTTCAAATTGCACTGTCATTCTTTCCTTCAAATAGATATAAATAGCACCATTAATCAATCTGCCATCACATTCAACTGGTACTAATTTTAAGCCTCCCCCTTCCGTAGATTTCACAAGAATTTGTGGAAGATGGGTTTCTATCAGGTCTTTTAGACTTTGATAGGTATTTTGTTCAGAAAGTTCAGGATTGAAAATTCCACAGTGAATAGATTGAGTTAAGTTATCCAAACAATCACTGAAATTTTTTGGGATCTTAAGCATGATCGAGGCTTCCTTTCTCGTTAGACAGAGTTCAGCTAATAGGAAGATTGTCATCCTTAACGTGAGTTGAGCATGAGAGGAATGGCTCACCATGGTGGTACTATGGTTGATTATACGGTTCTATAGGGCCTTTCTTAATTCACCAATAGCGTCGAGCATGCTAAAAATCTGATTCAATATTTCAGGCTTATCCATCATTTTATTTGGAATTTCACGATCTACTTTTGGAAGATAAACATCCCACCAAATCCATTCATCAAAGGGTAGTTTTGTTTTCCAGCAAAAGAGCTCTAGAGCTGCCCTAGGTAGTTCTGATGAGCCTGTCTCCCAGTTTTGCCAAGTCCTACGGGGAACAGAGACGACTCTTGCAGCATCTTCTTGTCGTTTGAATCCTGCTGTATGACGGATTAGTTTTAGAAATTCGGCTTCCTTGGATATGCGAAACAGCCGTTCCCCTTTTGTTTCTTCGTTTTTGCTATAAAGCTTTCTAAGTTCTTTTAGTTGTTCTTTTCGATCCACAAGAAGCTCCTTTTATTTAAAAACGACACTCTCAGGTGCAAGATAGTACACAAATATAGATATTTAAAGCACCAATATTACTTTTTAATTGACTAAATGCACTAATATGGTATGTTTTAGGTGTCTTGGAAATACCAGGATATAGGGCAGTCGGGTATAGTCCCCGACGTTGGTTCAAAATTCCGGGGAATTGCGTTTAGATTCACGCAATGAAAGCAAGCGAACCCCTGTTGCTTCCGCATGTTCGTAAAAAAGTGCAAAAAAGGAAATTCCTTTGATGCACATTAAAAAAAGTTTAGTGAGTCACTCTTTCGATCTTAGTTACTGCTTTTAAGTCGGAAAGTATTTCCACAACGGGAGAGCGTTTTATAACCTCCGCAAGCCGGTCGATATAGTCGCTCATATCTTCATGCGTTTGAACATTGGGCGCGAGTTTTGTCACAATATGCTTGAACTCTACGACCTTTTCATAGAAAGCGTCTTTGGTCCCATTGAAGAATAATTCTTTTAACTCGTCAGCAAATTGTTTCCCGAGGTAGTCAACAAACTCTAATAAATCATCTGTGATCATTGAGAATTGAGAAGTGCGCTTGGAATCATTGCATGAGAAAATAGTGCGTCTAAAACCATCTCTATAACCATCAAGTAGGATGCTTATGGTGCATTCCTCGCCTTTCATTTCAAAACTGTCTCCGACAATCATTGTCATACGCTCGGCAAAATCGCGAGGGACGATGACAGTATAGCCTCTTAAGTATTCACGTTTATCAATTTGACATTCTATGTGCTTTAGGGACGCATGTTTCACATCATAGCTCTCATCGAAAAATGGGAACCTATAGCGTGTTTTACTTCTAAAGAGACTGTGGGCATCGCTCTGATTCTTTTCAAGCTGCACGATTCTTTTAACTTCCTGGTAGGTGGCGTACTGAGAGTCACAAGTACCTAGTTTTGTTCCATTGCTGGTGTATTCACCCATGATTTATTCCTTTCTTCCCGCCTAGTTACGGGTTTTTATCGCGGTTACAACCGCCGTTCTTCGATATACATAATGTACTAAAACAGTGCATTTAAGTCAAATAAAAAAACTATAAAAGTGCATTTAGTATTGACAGTAAGCACTAAAATGGTATTATTAGAATGTTCCAGAAATACTGGGATCTGGGTGATCAGGTATAGCCCCTGATTTGGTTTCAAGTTCCGGAGGGGTATGGGTAAAAAAAATAATAGTCATGTAATATTAGCTAATTGCACAAATTCAACAACAGCAATTAATTATCATAATGTTAATTAATTATCGACATGAACCGATAAGGGAAGTATAGTCCCCAATCGGAAGAAAAACCGAAAGGGAAAGGCAATAAATTGGAAGGAATACAAACAGCCCTGCTTTTCAGTTGGACCTTGGAGATTGACCACAATGATAGGAACGATCCCGACAAAATTGCTCGATATAACATAGGTAGGCAAAGAGCGATACTACTACAAGAAAAAGCGCAACCTTTTGCCATTCAGAATCTTGAAAATGAGCAGCTGTGTTCCTACGTACTAGAGCTGAGTGAGGATGATTTGGTCAGGGGGATGCCTAGTACAACGCGTTTTGAATACCTTTGTGGAAAGCGAAATAAAGATGGTGAGTATGAGGTTTTTGCATATATCTGGTTTGATAGCTTAGAGTCGGTGAAAACATATGCCACAAGCCATGGAATGAGAGTCTTGGGCGGTTGGAATTAAGAGATAGGAATGAATATGAAAACATTTACAGCATATGAAAAAGTAGGAAAGTTTGAGGTGGATCTAAGGCCGGCCCTTACTGAGAAGGGATCTATTGATCTTCGTGCCGCAAACAAACTATATCGAGAGCTAGCTCTTAAGATAATCGCACGTGAATTTAGCCCAACGCTTGAGGAAAAGAAAATCTACTTTGATTTCTTCTGTAACATTTCTGCTCTGTCAGTAAAAGAAATAGCTGACTATTTAAGAGTTGCTACACCGCAAATTAGTCGATGGCGTAGAGATGAGAAGGCAGACATTTCCAAAGCAGCATGGGTAGCTATATGCTCATTCTTTGCTGATTATTTCATTCATGGAAAAGTGACTAACCCGGCATTTTCTCGGCAAGAGGTTGTTATTCGGGCTTAGACGCATGATTATGTCAAAGAAATTTTTTCTTAACTGCATCGAAACCTGCAGCAACAGCTTCTTTTCCTATCGCGTAGACAGCAAGTGCAACTAGCAATGCAATCGCTACATACAGAACTAAGGTATGTTCTTTAGTGATAGAATACTTCATCAAACTGAGATAGAAATAAAATCCTATGTAGGCGATACAAACGATGAATAACAGGAATGACATCACAATTTTAGCTAAAAGCTCAATAAAAATTTCGAAAGTCTGCTTTCGTCTAGCCACGATTGTAGTACACCTCTTCGAGATTCTTGCTGGTGTCAAACCAACCACATTCATGGCCAGATATACATTCAAGTTTCTCGGGAACCTGGAATTTGTAATCGTATTTTTCAACGATGTTGTGACATATGGGGCATACTATAATGTACTGTTTTTTAAGTAAGTAGAAACGATTGGCGCTTTCAAGCCAAAACTTTGATGCACCGGTACTAATGCCGAAAATTTCTTTGACATATTGCGGACGAATAAAGTCTTTAGACTTAGCATCTAATTTCTTAAAATCATTAGTTATTGTTTTGAACAAGCTCATTTACAAACCATTCTTGACTTTCATCGGAAATCCGATCGACCGATACATAGCCGTTATCGGCATCGATTGTAAAGTAATGAATTTCCCTTGGGTTTGAATTATAGTCTCCATCAATCCAAAACCATCTGCCTTTTCCTATTTTGGCGGAAATCAGGGTTTTATCCAAGTGCCATTCTTTGGCAGTAAACGCTGGACCATTCTCCGGTTTATATTTCGTAAATGTTGCGAAACCAGTTCCCTGGGGTGTTTCATATCCTGTAGATATCGAAGCTAGCTTGTCATTTTGAATTAGGTATTTAAGACCAGATGTTAGATTGCAACGTTCTAGAGGTTGTTCAACAAGTGGTGAGATCAATTGAGCAATTACACTATCTGCGAGAACAGGACTATCAATACCCTTACCATGAATCAATATGTTATTGCCATCTGGGCGAGTATGCCTGGTAGATAAATCAAATTTTGTAGTCCTAACACAGCAATGGTTTAATCCTAAAAAATAAATTTCAAACGGAAATGGAAAACTCATTATCTGCATATCGCCATTAATAAGTCCGTTTTCATTCACATTTTGATAGTTAAAATTGTTTTTAGCTAGACAACGAATTCTTCCAGAAGAGTCTATGAATAGAGATTCAAGCTCAGGTATATTTGAAGTGTCGAAAATAGATATTTGGTTGTTAATCCTCTGTTCGAAGCCTGACGAAAATGGATCTGTAGATTCGTAGATGTAAAAACGTTGATGAGTAGAATCGAAATTGTCAAACAGCATTCCTATCAAATTTTCTGTAGAGACATTGTCGCAAATAAATCTTGCCCGATCTAAATTCTTTCTAGCTTTAAATGTTGGGTTAATATCTTTGCTCATCCTTGTAAGTTGAATACGGCCAAAGCAATGATCTAAGGTTTCGATAAGTTCAATATCTCTAAACACTAGTGTCTCATCCTATTGTATTAAGTTACAAGTTTTACCAGAGTTCGGGCAGCCATTGAAGTACTAAAAGTCAAATTAAATCTATTTTTCAAAACAAGTTCTAGCGACTACGTAATTCCTGTCTATTGTAAAATTTTTTCAAAGAAGTATTGACTCTACCTATTGGGAAATTGTATATTTCGTTCGTCCTTTTCTTATCGTGCGTAATGCATGATATGTCAATACCATCAGCTTTTTGGGTCCTTCTGACGTCCAAGAGACTTAGCTGAATGGTTCAGCAAACTCCCTCTCTCAATTTTTAAA
Source organism: Pseudobacteriovorax sp. (assembly GCA_050293845.1). Taxonomy (GTDB): domain Bacteria; phylum Bdellovibrionota_B; class Oligoflexia; order Oligoflexales; family Oligoflexaceae; genus DT-89. Next base: position 23,684 of record JBNKNM010000016.1, read on the forward strand.
AATAATTTGGGGCAACAACGCAACAAGCCTTATTTTGGTTAGTTTAGCCATTTACTTTGCTGTAAAAGGCTTTTCGTGAATTTTAGGCTTAGAAATGTTGTTGCAAATTGAGAGTTTGGGGCAACAAATCTTGGATAAATACGTCACTCAGGCAGAATTTGCAAAAATCATTGATGTGAATCGTAGTACGGTTCTCAGGGTAATTGAAAAAGACACTCGCCTTTCTGATGCTATCGCTGAAAAGGATGGGAAAATCCTGATTCACTTGGTCCGCGGGATACTTGGCTGGTACAACAAAGCGGATCTCAGAAAGGATCGTGGAGATCACCAGGAATCAAAAAATAAAAGTGTTACTATAAACGGTGAGAAAATACTTACTATTGCTGAATCCAATGCAATAGATCGCCACTACACAGCTTTAACAAAGAAGGTTGAATTCTTCCAAACAACAGGCCAGCTCATGAGTGCCGAGAAGTTTCTAAAGGAAGCCTTTGATGCAGCGCGTACTACAAGGGATGCAGTGTTATACATTCCACAAAAATCATCACCTGAGATAAAAAGTATCCTCATCGACTACACAAAAAAAATGCTAGAACTTGAGATTCTTCCTGAATCCAAGCGTGATCAAGTGGACAAACTTGTAATGGAAATTAGAGCTTTGTTGAAGTCAAACTTAATTGCTGCATTAAGGGAACTTTCTGAAGAAAACCTAAGGAAGCGAGCGGATTGATTGACAGTCAAGAGTTTGAGGTGGTCTCTGTTTTCGATATCTGGGCTCACTTGGCTACGCTCCAGTCCATGTTTTGGAAAGGTGCAAAGCCAAACGAAGATATCTCAATAAAGGAGCATGCTAGCAAAAACCTCTATTTAGTATCAGGGAAAAACCCCTTTCCAGGACTGATAAACTTGGAATTGACTCCCTATCTTATCGCCATCCTCGATGCGTTGATGCCAGATAACGGAATCGAAAAGGTCGTGCTTATGAAAGGCTGGCAAACAGGTGGAACACTCACCGCCCTAGCCTGGATGCTTTGGGTCATGGATATTTCACCGACCTCGATGCTCATTGTTCAACCCAACGACGAATTGAGGAATCGTTTTTCCAAGCAAAGAATAGAACCGATCACTGCGAATTGCCGTTCCTTGAGGGGAAAGATTAAGGAAATGCAGGATAATTCGGTTGCTAAAAGTAAAGAAAAAAGCACTCTTATTACCAAAGTTTTTCCCGGCGGCTTTCTAAATCTGGGAACCTCTCGTGCGGCATCGTCTTTACGCTCAGATAGTGTGCAATATATTGTTTTCGATGAAGTTTCTGCTTACGATGAAGACTGTCAGGGTGAAGGCGATCCATGTGGTATTGCCCTGGGTCGGACCTCAACTTTTGAGGGTAGGAAAAAAATATTCTACATCTCAACTCCCAAGATTAAAGGGATGTGCAGGATCGAAGAGGAATATGATCTTTCTGACAAACGTCGACTTTTCTTTCCTTGTTTTAATTGTGGTGAAGATCAGGTTTTGGAATGGAGCAGGATCGATATTTCTGGTGATGATCCTGTATATCTGTGCATTAAGTGCCAATACCGTCACCATGAGGAAGAAAAGCCAGAAATACTAAAACTAGCCAGATGGCTACCTACCGCCGAACCGAAAGAGAAGGGAATTATTGGCTTCCACTTGCCTGCCCTATATGCCCCTCTTGGGATGTATTCTTGGAAGTCAGCCCTCAAGCAATATAAAAAAGGCCTTACTAACCCCCAAGAGCAAAAGGTATTCATTAACAACATAGAAGGCCTTCCATGGGAAGATAGATCGATTAAGGTCCTAGACCCTGATGACATAATGTCATTAACCGAGGAATACTATTTTGGCCCCCAAGATATTCTACCTGAAGGCATAGGACTCATCACCGCCGGAGTGGACACCCACCCCTCTCATGTTGATATCGTTGTTAGGGGGTGGGGCCGAGACCTTGAAAACTGGGTGTTAGACCACGTGGTCATAGACGGAGACGCCAACTCTGAGGAGCTTTGGTATCGCGTCTACCATATTCTCACGCAAACCTACAATCATCACACAGGAACAAAATTAGGAATTGCAACAACCTGCATCGATTCGGGTGGGCAGAATACGGAAGCGGTATATGAGTTCTGCAGGGGGCGACTAGAAGAAATGATACTTGCTATAAAGGGAGCTCAGAGAAGAGCTTCGCCAGTAATAGATAAACCATCTTTAGTGAAAGAAGGTACATGCCATCTTTTTCCTGTAGGTAAAGAGGTGACCCATGGCCGACTTTTTTCTTCAATTAATCAATCACTTAAAAGAGTTATGAAGATGAAAGAAATGCTTGAGGAAGAAGATAAGGTGATTCCATATGCTGGCCCTCAGGTAATGCACTTCCATCATGAGCTTAGTGAAAAATTTTTCAAAGAGTTGACTGGTCCCAAAGCAAAGTGGGCCAAAAGTGGGGGCAAATGGGTTCAGGTATACGAAGGTACAAAAGAGGATCATGCCCATGATGCTATGCGGTATGCTGATGCAGCCTTTTGTTTTCTAGATCTTGATATTAACCGTATTTGCGATGAGCGAGATGGAGTAAATGTAGCTTGAAAAGTTTAATAGAACAACTAGAGTCGGTCCAAAAAGCAATTGAATCGGCTGAAAAAAATCAAGAGTACGAGTGGGAAACAAAGTCCTCAAGGAGGAAACACCGAAAGGCTGATTTAGCTGTTTTATATAAAAGAGAAGAGAGGCTTCTAGCGCTGATAGCTAGAGAAGAAAGAGGAAGCATAATTCAAGGAGTACCATCACGATGAGCTATTCACAGACAAGATCGGGAATCTATGTTCCCTCATCGATGGAGGTTCCTTACAAGTCCACCGACTTAGATAACCCGATTTTTGAAAACTGGCGACCATTTTCCGGTGACCCCGATGAAGCTCTTGCGGAGAGCAGGGAGCAGCTTAGAGATCAAGCGCGAGATCTTGATCGCAACGATTCTATTGCTCATGGAGCCATTGAAAATATTGTTGGAAACGTTGTAGGAGAAGGGTTGTGGCCTCAAGCGAAACTTAACCACAAGCTACTCGGCATTACTGAACAAGAGGCAAGAAATTTTGAAGTTAAAGCGGAAACCTTCTTTAGAGTTTACGCTGAGAAGACGTATTTCGATTTTCAAAGAATATCTAGTTTTCCCGAGCAGCAGGTACAGGTTTTAACCTCTCAGCTTATAGATGGAGACACTTTTGCTATTCGCCGATTTAAAGAACACTCCAATGCAATTTTTGGAACTTGTATACAGCTCATAAGTGCATCACGTGTGACAAATCCTTGGAACTATAATTTTGAAAAGGATATCGTTGACGGAATAGAGTTCAATAAAGATGGTGAACCAATTGCTTATCACATAAAAAATCGGACAAATAGAGATCTTTTGGATATTGAAACAAAACGAATTCCAAGATATATTGATAATGAGCAACATCAAAATAAACTTCAGGTTCTCCACCTGTACAATAAGCGTTACCCGTCGCAAAGTAGGGGAGAACCACTTTTAGCTCCCGCCATCGAAAAGTTTAAGCAGCTATCACGCTACTCAGAAGCTGAGCTTGCCGCCGCCGTACTCAACGCATTTTTTACAGCTTTTGTAACCACTGAAACAGGTAAGGGAGTACTGCCAAGTAGGGAGGAAAGGTCGGTTGCTGGGTTAGTTGACTACAAGAAACCTGCTCCTAAAAGAAGCAAGTCAAAATTTGGACCGATGACGATTTTTAATCTCCTGCCAGGTGAGAAAGTTGATACCTCGACACCAGGGAGGCCTTCCCCGCAATTTGATCTTTTTGTGAACTCCGTTCTTAAGCAAATAGGTCCCTCTATTGGTCTACCTTATGAAGTACTGACCCAGCATTTTTCCTCATCTTACTCTGCTGCAAGAGCTGCATTGTTGCAGGCATGGAAGTTTTTCAAAATTAGGCGAAAGTGGCTAATCTTAGGTTTTTGTCAACCCACTTACGAATGGGTTATCGAAGAGGCAATTATGCGAGGTATGCTAGAAGCTCCAGGTTTTTTTGAAGATCCGTTAAAACGTGCGCTCTATCTTCAAACAGAATGGATAGGATCGGAAATGCCGTCGATTGATCGCTCTAAGGATGCCAAAGCTGACAAGACTGATCTTGAGAACCGAACAACTTCACGTCGTCAGATCATCGAGTCTAGGGGAAAAGATCCAGATAAAATTGCTAGTGAGTTAAAAAAAGAAGAAGAAAACCATCCTCGAAAAAATCAGAAAAATAATATATAAAGAATATAATAATAATTTTTTTTTGCTTTTCGCACGCACAGATATCTTTAAATCTGTGCTATTTCTTTCTTCAAATATTAATAATTTTAATATAAAACTGATTAGAATTTGTTTAATAACATTCAGTAGTTATCTTGGCGCAGGCATCAACATTTGTCTGCGCCTTTTTCTATCCTTCAGGAGACGAACGCCGTAACATATTTTTTTCTCCGCTCATAGGCACAATTTATGCCTAGGCGTGGAAAATTTAATTCTATAGCTTCCTCCCCAGCAGAGAGGGAGTTTTCTGACTTGATACTAAAAGCGATTGAAAAGCAAATATGGGCGATGAGTACTGACGGATTAATCAAGCTTATCGCAGTAGCAAAAAGGGAAAATTTTGAAGCCTTAGAAAAGGACATGGGCAAGGCTTTAAAGAATACCCAAAGAGCTACAGTAAGGGATGGTGTGGGCATCATTCCTATTAATGGACCACTATTTAAGAGGGCAAACCTATTAACGGAGATATGCGGAGCCACTAGCTATGAATTAATATTGCGAGACTTATCAAAACTGGTGAACTCTAAGGAAGTTAAGTCAATCATTCTTAACATTGATAGTCCTGGAGGTGATGCTAATGGTTGCGCTGAACTGGCTGAAAATATCTATAAGATGCGCAGTAAGAAAAAAATTACAGCGTATATCGGAGGAAGTGGCTGCTCGGCAGCATATTGGATAGCTTCCGCATGTCATACGATCATAGCTAATGATACTGCAATCCTTGGTAGCATTGGTGTTCAGACTATTGTTGATATTGATAAATCTGAGTCGATGAGATTTGTCTCGTCCCAGTCTCCCAATAAAAATGCACACCCATCAACCGAGGCTGGAGCTTCACAGCTCCAACAGACTATCGATGATCTTGCTGCAGTGTTTATTTCTAAGGTAGCGCGAAATCGCAACGTAACTGAAAAGAAAGTAATGGATGAATTCGGCCAGGGAGCCGTATTTGTAGGAAAGAAAGCTCTAGCTCAAGGGCTTTGTGATGAAATTTCGAATTTTGAGGATTTGATGGAAGAAGAAACTGAAGAAAAAAATACTCCAAAGACTACTGGAGAAATGACTGTAGAGACCTTAGTGCAAGCATATCCAACCCTAACAACTAAATTAGTTAAGCTTGCTCAGCAAAAAGGGTTTGAATCTGGTGTAAAGAGCGAGAGGACACGTGTCGCAGAGGTCGCGGAGATCTGTGACGACCCAGAAAAATTAAGCGGCTATATTTCCTCTGGCATGTCTGTTAAGGATGTTGCTCTTGAAATGGTAAAAGGGCAAAAATCAGCGCCTAAAAAGCCAAAAGATCCACTGTCTACTCTGAAGGAAGCAGAGCAGAATCTAGGTGATCTTAATTCTATACCTTTAGATGATATAGATGATTTTTCAGACATAGTAGCCATAGCACAAAAAGCGGGGTGGGGCGATGGGTTATAATTTTGAACCTGAATACCGTGAAATAGGCTCCTGGGAACCTGATATGTTCTATGGAAGCGGCTTTCCCGTTAGAATGCCCGCATCTGTAAAACTTGCAGCAGGACAAGACTTAAAAAGAGGCTCGCTTCTCGGCAAGAAACCTAATGGTGAATATGTGCTTTGTTCAGCTATCACCAAGGGGGTAGACGCAGATGGGAATGAAATTGATGTTCCCGTTGAAGATGGCAGCGAAAAACCTACACGAGTTCTTTCTGTTGACGCAAAGACGGAAAACACACCAAGGCAAGTTGCAGCCTATCGTACAGGATCTTATTTTAGAGACGCGCTACATATAGGTGAAGGTCATGAACTAAGCGATGTAGAAGACTTTTTAGAATCAAGATCAATTTATATTGAAGAGGCGACAGATTGACAGTAAGAGGTAGCATTCCGCTCTGGAAAGATATAAAAAAGTTAAACCTTATGGCAAGAGATCTACAAAAGGCTATGCAGCCACTGTATTTTTCAACAACCTATTTCTCCAAACCTCTTTTCCATGATACCCAGGAAATTCATTTCAACAAAGAAGAGGTATTCGAGGGAATATCAGCGTTTGTTCATCCCTTGGTTAAAGGTAAGGCCATCAGACGTCAAGGCGTTAAAGTAAACGCAATGCGTCCTGCTTACATTAAAGAAGCTTTAATTCATGATGCCCTTGATAACCTTGATGTTCTTCCATCGGAAGACTATATGGGCTCTATGAGTCCTATGGAAAGAGAAAGATTGATCATTGGAAAAAATCTTACTCGTCTCAATGTCAGACGGAGGAACCGTATAGAAGTCATGGCCGTTGAAGCTATAAAATATGGTACAGCTACTATACGCGGTGACAGTCTTGATTCGCTTTTAGATTTTGGTAGACATTCTGATCTTGTTGTTACAGATCCAAAAAATAATTGGGCTGATCCTGATTTCCCGATTATCAATCATCTTGAAAAAATGAAAATGAATGTTAAAAAGCACTCACGGATTGGTGCTGTAGCTAATACTGTTCACATAAATCATACAACTTTCTCTTATCTTCGTACAAACAAGCAGATTAGAGAACTATACGATACTCGTCGCAATGTGAATATTACTATTGAGCTAACGCCATTTCAAAACTACAAAGATATTGAATATGCGGGATCTATTGGTGGTTTCCACTTCTATATTCACTCGGGTAACTATATCGAAAATGGGGTGCAGCATCCGATAATTGAAGATGGCGAAGTGATCTTAACTGCAAGTAGCATCGGGGGAATTAGTCACTTTGGTCGCATAATTAGCGAAAAAGCTAAGTTTAAACCGATGCCTTATTTCATCCGGTCATATTACAACGAAGAGCTTGAAAATAGGTACTACGAGCTGCATTCAGCGCCTTTATTGGTACCACACGATGTTAACGCAACGGCATATGCAAAAGTAGCTTTGGAAGCTCCACCTGCTTTGGTTAATCCAACGGGTGAAAAAGGTGCAGCATAGCCTAGATGGTCTCCTAGAAGACGCTGACACCCTTGTATACTACAGCGGAGGGTCATTTTGGGGGACTCTAACTTCCTTTGACGAAGAGGAAAATGACGATGTCAATAGAATTGAAACCCATAAAATACTTCATTGTAGTGTAACGGAAAATATTAAGGAAGGTGATGAACTGGAGCTTGAAAACGAGAGGTACTATGCGGATGAGATTTTCAACACAGGAATTGGTTTATTGGAGATTAGGTTAAAATGCACCTCAACAGAAGGGATGAAATTCGGGATCTCTTTCGGGAATTATTAAAAGGTCTTGAAGTTAATAATTTTTCAGCTCGAACGGCTGCATTAAAACCAAAAGATCTCCCGGCCTGTATAGTCTACTCTCCAGGGGAAAAGCTCAGTGACGAGCAGGACAAATCACGAAGGCCAAGGACACATACTATCATCGTTGATGTTGCTTTTTTTCCTGATAGTGACCCAGAAAAAGAAGTAAGCGCGATGTCTGACAAGATAGAACACCTTCTCCTTGATTCAGAAGAATTGCAGAATAGTTGTGACAGCTTGAAACTACTTGATAGTGACTGGGATGTTTTTGCGTGGGGTGAAAAGTTAGCTGCAGCGATTGAGCACACTTATGAGGTCCAGTACACGACCTATGAAGAAGAATAAAGGAACTAAATTATGATTAGCTATAAGGATAACTTAATGGGAGAAATTAGTGCAAAAAAAGTCAGCAATGTTATTTCAATTGACTTTGTAAACCCTAAGCCTTTGTGTTTAGACGATCAAGTCAATTTGAGAGAGATATACGAAGTATTGGTAGCAAAGGGCGCGGTATCAAACAACGTATTGTATGCAACTTGGGTAAAAAGAAAACTCCAGTATTATACTGATAATATGGATTATTTTACGATTACCAAAAAAGATAATCGTAAAAATACCAGAGGTGCTACTATTTCGAAAGAGCATGCTACTACCGTACAAGTAGCCATGGAAATTATAGCTAATGGCCACAAAGAAGCTGGTCATCAAATGCGAAGGTTTTTAACAAACTGCCTGAAACTTTCGATATCAAAACCAACGTCTCCAAGTGACTTTGCGGATTTCATGATTGAGATGGCCAATAAATTAAAAAAGTCTGAATCAGCCAATATTGCATTATCTGAAGCACTCGGAATTGCTACCAATTGGAAAAGTGCTGTCGCCTGGAGAAAAGAATTTCCTGAACTGGATATTCTTTCAGATACTGACAAAGGACTAGGGATTGAGCTTTCCAAAAGATGTAAAGCTATGGGTTTCACGCGTAGAAAAATTGAAGATTCCAGGTGGGGTCATGTTTGGATATACAGCAGGGAGTTCATAGAAACTATTCTCCCAGATCTAAGAATGAATCTGATCTGCTAATGCTCTTATAGTATTTGTTGGTGAGAATTTGGAATGAATATCGAAGAACTAATAAACGAACTAATCAGAATCCTATCAACTATGATTCGTAATGGTAAGATTCTCGAATACGATGAAGAGCAAGATAGGGTTAAGGTGGATGCCGAAGGTTTGCCAACCCCATTTAGACCATATTTTACGCCATCTTCAGGTTATCGTAGGTCATTTAAAGCACCAGCTGTTGGCGAACGATGTTTAGTATTTTCTCCTTATGGTGTCCTAGCAAATTGTTACATTTTAACAGGCATCGATGGCAAGGAATTTAAAAAGCCAGACGGCGCTAATCCAAAGACTGAATTGAGCGATTGGCCAGATGGGACAAGGCTTTCATACAATTTTGAGACCTCAACTTTTGAGCTAAAAGGCGAAAAATTAAAGCTAGCGATAGAAGGAATTGAACTTGATCTAAAATTCTCCAAGATAAAGATTGGGAACGGAACAATTGATGTCCTGAAGATTATTTCGGATGCATTGGAAGTTATCACAAAATCTAAAACCGCGACGATGGCGGGACCACGTGAGCTTGTTCCTAGTGTCACCGAGCTTCCTAAACTAAAAACTGACCTTGATTCGATTATGGGATAGACATGGCTCTTACTACTGGCATAGACAAAATCATTGATGATTATGCAAAAGAGACAAAAATTAGTGTTAAAGAAAAAACTGCTCTTACGTCTCTAATTAGTAAAATCATGACTCATATCATTACAAATGGAGTTGTTGTTGGAGCTTGTCCTTCAGGTGGTGGACCTCTAACCGGGGGAAAAATCGAGTGAACGGAATGGATGAAAAATCAGGAAAGTTTATTTCTGGTATGCCCTACCTAAAACAATCTGTTAGGCGCATTATCCGTAGACCTAAAAAGTCCCTAGTAATGCACCCCAAGTTTGGAACGACTCTTCCAGAATTTGTGGGAGAAAACATAACTGATCAAGAGCTTGTAGACTTAACAAGTGATATTACAGATTCATTAGAAGAGGGTATACCAGAGCTAAAACCAGAGTTTAAATTTGGAAAAATTGTGGAAGGTTATATACCAATTACTGTTACGGGATCTTTTAAGGAGAGCCCAATAAATTTGGAGAATGTTTAAATTGACAGTACCTGTCCTCTATGAGGAGATAAATTTTGAAGAGCTACTTGATCGGAAGCTCGATCGACTGACTGGTAACTATCAGGAAGTAAATCCTGATTATGAGCGCCCCTCAATTGCCGATCCAGCATATCATGCTGTAGCTGAAGTCTGTTTCTCAGAAACTCTCTTAAGGGAGAGAATTAACTATGCATCGCTGCAATCAACCATCAAGTTTTCAGACCATATTGTAAATATCCTTTCAGGAAAGCTTAAAGATGGTGAAACCATAGAAGAATATAGGGAACGTCTAAAGCGCGATATTGCATCTGCTTCATCGTGTGGCACAAAAGCAAGCTATGAGGCTCTTGCTGTAGCTGCTGGACAGCTTGAAAATGTTAAAGCTGTTGACGCCAAGGCCATAAATCGAAATGGTTACATAGTAATTTATGTGCAACCTAATACCTTGGACTCTGAACTTCATACAGAGCTAAGACTAGCCATCTCAGAATATTTCACTCGTGATGATGTCCATGGATTTTTAGATAGTGTGCAAATCCGCATAGCACAAGGCATACCTGTAACAATTAGCGCTATGTTTACTTTAGAGCCTGGTGTTAGTGCGATTATCACAGATGAAATAGCCCTAGATTTCAGAAAAGCATGGGACGAGAAATCTGACTTAAGTTGGAATCCATCACTATCTTGGATTTATGGAAAGCTTGATAGAGAAGGGATACATCTTGTTGAGCCTCATATCGATGTAATGGTTGACGGGGTAATACCTCTTCAAGAAAACCAGTACCCTTATATAGCTGAGCTTCAGTTTGAGGTTAAAAGGCTGTGATTGAACGTTACATTTCAAATTTGAGGCCGAGCTTTTCTCCTGAGATTGTGCTTAATGTTAGGGATAAACCACCCTTGCAGTTTTATGAAGCCTTGCTTTGGGAATACGGACTAACCGATTTTTTAGTTGTCGCAAACGATATCGAAAAAGTAATCAAGGAAGCAGCAAAATTTTCCAAGATCAAGGGCAGCAAGGCTTCTATCCATATGGCATTGACTTGGGTTGGCATAACAGAGCCGGTACTCACGCGATTAACAAATACTGATTATGAAATCGATCCAGGTTTCGAACCTAGTGAGTTAGCTATTAAAAAGATACTTGTTGCTCTAGATCATTCTGTTCAAGCAAGAGGAATATTAAAGCGTATTTATCATGGAAGTTTCGAAAAGGTATTTGAATAAATGACGGGATATTTAAATGGAATAGAAGTAGTTGAACAGGGCATTGCTACTGCCACTATAACAACTCCAAGTCAGAATGTAATCGGACTAGTGGGAACCGCCCCGCACTCTGAACTCGAAGCGGATTACCCATATGTCTATCGAAAGGAAAAAGAAGCTTTAGAAGCTGTCCTTCCTGAGGCCTTGAGGGATGCATTAACTCCAGATGATGACAGGGGAAGCCTTTATCACTCGTTACAATTAATCTATGCACAAGGGGGGAATGTTGTCGTTCTTATTAGAGCATCAGATGATTCAACGGCAAGCATAGTAAGGGCTATAGGAAAGCTTGCCAACGCACAATCGGTGACAGGTGTTAAGCCAAAAATTCTATGCGCCCCAGGTCATACAGGGAATATACCAGTCGGTCTAACCGAGGGAGATGAATAATATGCCAGTTCTAGCAGATCCAGTGGCAACTCAACTACGTTTAATGGGAAACAGGCTTAACGCAATAACATGTATTGATGTAAATAAAGAGCAGCATTTGGAATACCGTGAAGCCAACGCCGGTGAGAATGTTTTTATGCTTCATCCTTCGGTTAAAATTCAAGATGGTAATAGCATTATCAACGCCCCCATGTCAGCAGCAGCGGCTGGAGCCTTTGGGGTTAGAGAATTCTGGAAAGTTCTAACAAATGTACCTGTTGAAGGCATACTTGGAACCTCAGAACCCATATCGTTCAGCATCGATGATCCTCTTTCCGATGGTCAGGTGCTTAACAGTAAGCAAATTGCAACCATTGTAAGGCAAGATGGCTTTAGGTTCTGGGGGTCAAGGGGTACTGGAGACCCCAGCGTGCCCAAGAAAAGCTTCATTCATTATCAGAGAATTCGATTTGCTATAAGAGAGGCACTTATTGCTGCAAATGCTTGGGCGGTAGGGAAAGAACTAACGCGAAGCTATTTTGATGAGGTGACAAGAGTCGTAAATGAGTATATGGCGAAATTAGCCACTTTAGGTGCAATTGCAGGAGGAAAATGCTTCGTTGATGAGGAAACTAATACACCGTCAGAGCTTGAAAATGGACATGCTTCATTTGGCTTTGAATACAGTCCAACTCCGGTTTCTGAGAAAGTTACATTTTATGAGAATATTACAAACTCTTATTTAAAGAATATTTTAGGTTAAGGGATTAATATGGCATTTCCTAAATTTCTAGCCGGTTTCGAACACACTTTTAACGGCACCAGTTTCAAAAATAGATGTAACGGAGTACAACTCCCGCCAATAAAAATAAAGACGGAGGAATATCGCGGTTCGGGGATGGATGCTCCTATTGACATTGATGTAGGAATGGAAAAGCTCGTAACTACCCATAAAATAGCTGATATAACACCAGAGTACTTTCTTGCTGTTGGCGCTGGATTTGCTGGAGGTCTTGCAGGTTCTATTGTAACAGGTGCACTTAAAAATCCCCTTGGATCTACACTTATACCTTGCAAAGCAATAATGCATGGCACCATTACAGAGATTAAGTTTGCTGAATGGAAAGTTGGAAATCTTGAAGCCTCGGGGATTGAGGTTACACATAGCCTAGTCCGTTATTCATTGTCCTTAGCAAATCAACCGTTAGCTAACATCGACATAGAAAACGGTATTCGTGTAATAGGCGGCAAAGACTATCTTGACGCTGTTAAAGCTATTTTACAAATATAGGAAGCACATTTATGCAATACACTCTAAAACATCCTGTAAATTTTTCTGGAAAGTTATATAAGCATCTAAATCTACCAGACTATTTATCGGTTGGTAAGAGCTGTGATATTAACGCCATGACAAAGACTGGGGAAGATCCTGAAAAAGTTGGATATAAAATCATTGCGTTCTTAACAAACACTAAAGTGGATTTTATAAAAGAAATTTCACTTCATGATTTTAATAAACTTGATGAGTACATCAAAACCCTATTTTCTGCTTCAGAAAAAAAAAGACCTGACAACTTTTCGAACAGAAAACAAAGAAAAAATAGAGCTGTTAAAAATAGCAAAAAAAATCCATAGAGAGTTTGGTTTAGCATCGGATAAATTCCTTCAGCTATCTGAAAACGAGCTTGAGTTATACTTAGCTGCCCTTACAGAAGACAACGATAACGACTCAAATGAAACCTATTCTGATGATGAGGTATGGGTAAACTGTGACTACGATGAGTAAAAAGAAAATTGCCATAGCTATTGCTGCACGGTTCGAGCAATCGTTCAATACAGCTTTTTCTACTACTGATGAGAGAATGGCTAAGCTCGGCAGGGAGGGTCAAAAGCTCAATCGTAGTTTAAAAACAATTGATGCTGTCAATAAGTTAAAAAGTGAGCTGTCAGATCTTAGAAATGAACTTTCGATTTCTGAGAAAAATCTCACCGGGACAGAAAGACAATACTCTCATAATGCCAAAAAGGTTGATGAACTAACCAATAAAATTAATGGATTATCAAGAGAGTCAAATGCAGCGCAAAAGGCATTAGAGCAGAAAAAAGTAAAACTAGTCAATGCAAAGGAAAGATATCGAAATCTATCAAAGGTTATTAGTGAAAGTTCACAAAGGCTTAAAGCTCAAAAGCAAATAGTTTCGGATGCCAAAGCAAAGTACGAAAATTTAAAAAAGTCTATTTCCGAATCTGGCAATGCAACTCTATTACAGAACAGGGCGTTAATAGAGGCTGAAGTGGCCCATAGGAAGCATGCTCAGGCTCTTCATGAAGAAAGAGTTAGCTACCGTAAATTAAAATCTGACCAAGATGGTGTCAAAAAAACTGTAGCCACATTGAATAAAGAATATCAGAAATCTCAAGCGACAATTAAAAAGCAAAAGCTTGAAGTTTCTGGACTCAATAAAGAACTCAAATCTGAAAAGGCTAATCTTAAAGGTAGCGAGAGAGCTTATAACGAAGCCAAAAAGGAAGTTGATAGCACCACATCGGCAATTAGAAAACAGCATGGATCGCTTGACGAACTTGTTTCAGGGCTTAAGAAAGCCGGGGTTAACACAAAAAACCTAGCAGGTGAGCAAGATAGACTCTCCAGCGTATTAAAAAAATCCGAGTCACGGCTAGCAAAACTTGCCAAAAGAGGTGGCCTAGACAAACGCCTCAGCCACTACAAAGGCAAGGCAATGTCTGATGCCTTTAGCCTAGGAGCCAGTGTAGTTGGTGCCGGAGCTCTTCTAAATCCTGGTCGCAATTTTGAGGATCAGATTGCTAAGGTTGGAGCGATTACTAATGCCACCGATATTCAGTTAAAAGGGCTGGCTAGGACTGCAAAAGAGTTAGGAAAAGAGAGCTTTTTCTCAGCAAGTGAAGTTGCCGATGCCCAGAGCTTCCTTGGAATGGCAGGATTCACCCCTGATAAGATTCAAAAATCTATAGCTGGAGTCCTTGACCTAGCCCTATCTGGGGGTAGTGATCTGGCACAGACCGCCGATATAGCCTCGAATATCCTTTCTGGCTTCTCCCTGGAGGCATCCCAAATGGGGAGAGTGGGCGATGTATTAACGGCTACCTTCACAAGCTCCAATACCACTCTTGAGTCCCTAGGTGAAACCTTAAAGTATGTGGCCCCTATTGCTTCTAGTACAGGGGCATCAATCGAGCAGGTTGCCGCCGCTGCTGGCCTTCTTGGAGATGTGGGCCTTCAAGGTTCCATGGCTGGTACGGCCTTAAGGGCGGTATTTAACAGGCTGGCTGCACCTCCCAAAATGGCGCAAAAAGTCTTAGAAGACATGAAAATCAAAACTAAGGACTTTCATGGCAACCTTAAACCTGTCCCACAACTATTAAGGGAAGTAGCCGATGCGCTAAAAGGTGTAGGAACAGGCGATGCAGCCGAAGCTATTAAAAAGCTATTTGGTGAAGAGGCAGCCGCTGGCGCGACCGAATTAATTAAAAAAGCCCAAAGTGGAGAGCTAGATTTTGAGATTAAAAAGCTAGAGCTTGCACCGGCTTTCAGAAAATCTGCCAATAGCCTTAAAAGCCTTGGCCCAGAACTTCTTGACAGCCTAGGACTTGAAAAAGAAATGTCACGCCTTGATCTGGTCAAGGGTTTTAAAAAATCTCTTTCGGGCCTTAACAACAAAGACGTTAAGACAAGAATAGATAAAATATTTTCCTCTGTGGAAGATAAATCACTGCTAATAAAACTATTTACAGATTCGGATGGATCTGATTTCGAAAAACTGGCTCAAGATCTTGACAAGGTAAATACAGCACAAGAAGTAGCTGAAAAGCGCACTAGCGCCTCAACAAAGGCACTAAAAAGACTAGCTTCTGCTGGAGAAAATATATCTATAGCCCTTGGTGCAACTCTACTTCCAGTTGTTGCTGATTTTGTGGATCTTCTCGCTGATGCGGCAAACGGAGTGGCATACCTGGCAGAAGAGTTTCCTGTAGTAACCGCTGTGCTAGGTACTGCTACCGCTGCTTTAATAGCAGGAAAGGTTGCATCACTGGCCTATAACGTGGCTGCTTTAGCCATGGGTACGACATTAAAAGGGGCTACCATTGCTCAAACGGCACTTAACTTTGCCATGAAAATGAACCCCGTAGGAATGGTAGTTGCTGGTATGGTGGCCTTAGGGTCAGCCGTATATTACACAGTAAAAAACTGGGATAGCCTGAAAAAGACATTTCAAGATTTTTATGATCGCCATATTTCTAAGATTGAATATATTGTAAATCTTTTCAAAGATTTTGCAAAATGGACGCCAGGGGGAATCGCTGCAAGGGTTGCAGGCGTGGACTTTAGTGACATTAAGCTTTCCAAGTTTTCTGATGATGGTAAATCTAGTATTGGTAGTACCAACGCTGGCCCACAAATCACCCAAACTATAGTATTGCAGCAAGGGGAAAATGAATCCGCAGACTATACAGCTCAGCGCATTCAGGATGTAACCAAATCACTGTTGACTAATCCCCATAGCTTTCAACTAACAGATCCGGTGGGTATTTAATGGCTGAAGATGTTGTAAAAAAATCATATCTATCGCGATTGGGGGAGTTTGTATTTTCCATTGATGGCACATCATATGATGCCTTTGACCACAATTCATCATATCGGTGGGCATCCATCGCCATCGTTGGAGGAAAGCCAAAACTCCATTTTATGGGTCCAAATAGCGACAAAGTATTAATTCGTGGAACTCTTTTCCCAACCTTTCGAGGCGGGTTAGGCCAAATTGAAAAAATGCGAGCACAAGCTGGAAAAGGTGAGCCATTAAGATTTGTAACTACAACAAGCAAGGTAGGTGTCAATCTTGGCAAATGGGTTATTAGTTCGATCAAAGAACAAAAGAGTTATTTTTTGCCAAATGGTGTTCCTCGTAAAATTCGCTTTACATTGGAGCTAATTGAATATGGAAACTAGCTATCTGTTAAAAGATGGTGATCGACTTGATGTTATTTGTTTTGATCACTACGGATTTGTTCACGGAGCACTCGAGCAATTGTTAGAAGCTAACGCTGATAAGCTTACTTTTTTTGACGACTTGGGAGTATTTTATATCGGTTCTGAATTAGTTAAAATCGTCTTACCTGAAATCGAAAGACCTACTGATATTTCCACTGTAGAAAGGTTATTCGATTGATCCCAAGCTATCGCATCATACTAGATAATAAAAACATTACTGATCGAATTAGTCCTAAACTGGAGTCTCTCACCGTTTCTGATAATACAGGAGTTGAAACGGATACCGTAGAAATCGTCATTGATGGCAAAAATATAAAGCCACCTGAAGAAAATTCTAAGCTCGAAGTCGCCTTTGGTTATAAAGATAATCTTATTGATATGGGTCAATTTATCATCAAAAAGACGGTATTGAAGGGACCACCGGATATATTAACTATTACTGGCACAGCCTTGGGAGCCATGGAGTCAATGACTTCTCAGAGAGCAGAAGTTTGGGAAGAGACCAGTGTCGCAGAGATTATAGAAACCATTGCATCTAGAAATAATTTAGTGGCTAGAGTAGCTCAAATTTATCAGAATATTACGATCAATCATATCGACCAACAAGAATCTGATAACGCTTTTTTAAAGCGTCTTTCAGACGATTATAACGGTATATTTAAACCTATTAGTGGATATCTTGTTTTTGTAGAAAAAGGATCTTCAAAAACAGCAAGTGGAGCTCTTTTACCACAGGTCTCTGTTACTAAGCACATTGACCATAACTACAGCAACGGCAAATCTAATGCCTACACAGGGGTTAGGACCTTCTGGTGGGATGATGAAGAAGAGAAAAGAAAATCTGTACTAGTTGGATCAGCCGGAAACGTTTATCAACACAGATTTAATTTACGCGATGAAGCGACTGCGAAAAGTGTTGCCGAATCAAAATTCAAAAAAATCAAGCGGGTCGGACGCAAACTCATGATTAGCGTGGAGGGTAAACCACAATACTCATGTGAGCGGATCTGCAATGTTAAAAACGTCAGCCCAGAGATTGATGGCAAATGGTTAATTACAAGTGTGAAGCATGTGATTAATTCCAGTGGTTATATTTCAAGAATCGAATTTGAGAATTTGGAGTGAGTGTTAATGAGAAAAAATTTTTTAACTGTAATTTTACTTTTAATGGCAAGTCTAGGTTTTGGAGCTACTTTTAAACCCGACCGCGACATCGAGGACAACACCGAGACCTCGGACATTTATAACACCTACGACGGAGAATCGCTTATTATTAGGCGTAAACCATCCGGTATTGGTGTTTGTGTAAATAAAGATCAATGTCCAGCAACAGTGATTATTGATTCTGATTCGGGTGATACTGATGTTCGGGGTAACGTTAATGTGAAAAGTCTTTATATTGGGAAAAGCCCTGTTATAAACCAAACAGGTCAATGGGTCGGTCCCATTGATAACCTCAAGGGTGACAAGGGAGATAAAGGGGATAAGGGAGATCCTGGTGAGCCATGTACAATTGTTGGTAGCGAAATGGTTTGTGGATCAGTCAGAGTGCCGATTTCATCCTTAAAAGGCCCCAAGGGGGATAAAGGAGATCCTGGTCCGGCTGGACCTACTGGACCAAGTGGTCCACGAGGCCCTGAAGGTGATCCTGGAACAGATGGAGCTCCGGGCGGTAAGGGAGACCCTGGTCCCAAGGGGGAGCAAGGAGATCCTGGCCCTAAAGGTCCCAAAGGAGACCCAGGGAAAGACGGTGAAAAAGGAGAAAGAGGCGAGCCAGGAGCAGATGGCATCGATGGTGATGATTGCAGCCTAGCTGTTGATACATCAAGTAATGTAAGGGTTAAGTGCGGATCGGGTCCAACTTCCCATAATCTTGTAGGACCACAAGGGCCACAAGGAGAAACGGGTGAAACTGGAGATCGTGGCCCAGCTGGCGAAAGCTGCATCGAAGGAGCATCAATTTATCCTGCTTGTCTGAACTCTTTTACTAACAATACGATGTTTTATACAACAGAGGGCACTAATAACCCTAGTCAATGTTCGGGTAATACAGCAATACTCACGCTAAGATGTAATAGAGGTTACATGCTATATGCTAACTGCAGCACAGTAACAACACAAATGGCTTATCAAGGATTTGAGCGTATTTCACAAGGTGAAGTTGATTGCAAATTCTGGCTCAAAAGTGGATCTCAGTGTCCTGATGAAAGAATCGAGTATTCTTACGTATGCACCGAGTTTAATGTTTGGTAGGAGCTTTCTCGATGAATCAACTCCTTATTGATATAGCAAGAAATGAGCTTGGTACCCAAGAGGTACCGGGCTCAATCCACAACCCTCGAATCCTTTACTACGCTAAGTGTTCCGGGCTTGATTGGGTAAAAAATGATGAAACCAGCTGGTGTGGAATTTTTCTCAGTTTTTGCATGACTGAGATTCCAGAATTTATGAGGCCTGAGTGGCCCAAAGCAAAAGCAGCTACGGCTAGGCAGTGGCTTAATTTTGGAGTTGATGTGCCGCTAGATAAGGCAAAGCCAGGGGATATTGTGGTCTTCTGGAGAGAAAGCCCTGAATCGTGGAAAGGGCATTGCGCTCTTTATCTTGATCAGGATTCTGATCGAATATTTTGTCTTGGTGGTAATCAAGGCAATGCTGTTAGTGAGAAGTGGTATGGGAAAGATCGGATTTTAGGGATTCGGAGGTACTGATCAAATTATCCAAGAATATTTTAGCTTTTCTGCAAGAATTAAAATATGCAGAAATTTTCGGCCAATATCTATCCCAAAGCCAAATAGAGAAGCCTCTCCATTCTTACCGCTAGTAGATAAGGTAATATATGAGCTATATCAAACTATGTATGCTCCAAATAGTAACTTAGAACTACAAAGATTATTCAAATATTTTGAATATTAAGTAGCTATCAATTCGGTCTAAAAAATGCATCTTGCTACTAGAATTTATATTTAAAAATTACAAAATCGCAACATTGAGCGCTGTATGAAATCTAACATTCTTGAAATAGACAAATGTAAAGATCTTGTATTGATTGCAGAAGACAATTTAGATTTAGCGGAAATGCTAAAATATTCTATTGAGAGTTTAGGGAAATTCGAGTGTTTAATAGCTCATACTGGAAGAGCCGCCTCTGAGATTCTTATGAAAGAAAATATTGCTCTTGTTATTACCGATATCAGTATGCCAGGGGGAGGAGGGGAGAGAGTTTTAGCTGAAGCAGCAGTCAAAGGTATTCTGAGCTATGTATTGTCGGCACAGAGTAATTTAGAATATTTAAAGAAGATCGGAGCTGAAATGGTTTTTAGAAAGCCTTTTGAGACTGGTGCTCTTTTCGAAGCAATAAAAGACCTGTAATTCTTACTATCAGCAATTCATTATCCAGAAATCTGATCAATGCTTACTGCAAAGGGGGGTCTGCAAATAATTAATATATGCAGCAGCTTTTTATACACCAAAAAAATGAGTCAATAAATAACCACAAGCAAGAGTCGCGCTGGAGTTGCTAGATATCGGGCTTAACTAGCTGGAAATATTCGATTATCCAAAGAATATCTTAGTTGCCTGCAAGATTTTATAAGTTGCAGAAATAGAATGACTGAGCATGGACTGTGAACTAGAATATGTCTGCAAGATTTGATATTTGCAGGGAAGCCCAATAGAACCTAAGGTAACCGCTCTTTTGCAGTTACCTCGAAAAACTATACTGTAATATTGTTGAGAACATCTTAATCAACCTTAAACCATTTGTATCGTTAAGGAAACTGAATTTATGAGTACATATCCTTAGGTGATTTCATGTCTGTTAATAGTACCGGTGGAGTTACCAATTATCATGTCTTAATATACTGATAATAAAGAATTATTTCTAAGTTATCCAAGCTCGCTGCAAGAATTAAAAGTCGCAGATAGCAGGAAGATGTCCAAAGTCCTAAGTGGGGGATAACATCTGCAGGAACTTTAAAATTGCAGATGGATTAAATTAGAACATATTGTCATAATATTTTGTTCACAGATGTGCGTCACGCTGGCAATTGCACTCTGCAGCAATAATTGAACTGTTGCAAACGCTGCATGTTCTTATTATTTGCAGACTGTCCAATGACTATCTGACGCTTGTCTATCCATTCGTCTGCAGCTTTAAAATCTTGCAGATCTGATGTCTTATAGAGTCTGCAATAATATATAAGTTGCAGACAGCTTAGAGTGAATGCTTTAGACAAAATACTAATGTTTATTAATCACCATACAAATTCTTACCGAGAATTATTTTGTAATAATTTTAATAGGATAATCGATCATCAAACCCTCGCAATTTATGAATTCCCCTGATTAGAAATCAAAAACCAAACCCTTGAATTCGTCCTAATGAAATGGTCAATATCCCGCTATGTCCAGATTTTAAAGGATGATTTAATTTTAAACAGAAAAACGTAGCGACAATCTAATAGGCAGCAAAATCTCATCACTTAGATAAATCTCGCTAGTTTTAGGCCAAGTTGGTATTTTTTCAAATGGTGAATCACACTATTAACCATGATTTTTTAAATTCTGTAGTAGAACTTTTAGATATTTTATTCTTTATGAAGTCAAACAACCTTTCAATAAATCGATTCAATTAGAATTCTCATTGAATCTCTTTATAGAAAAATTCTTGAGTGAAATAATTTTAAAAATTTAACTAAATACATCGGCTTAAGAAATTCCTTAAGGAACAAAACATCATCAACGATAGTACAAACATACAATATTTCTGCATGATTTGTATGAAATAATGTGAGAAACATTTTTTAGATCGAGAAGTAAATGAGCAAAAATATTCTTATTGTCGTTTCTTTATTAATAGCTTTCCTAGGGTGTGGTACCCAAAAGGGTCCAGAAGAGACTTATGGAACCTGTAATGGCATTGAAATGACAAAAGCAGAAATTAAAGGATTCATTGATCAATCCTATGCCATCATTGGAAGTTACAATCAGACGTCGTATGATATGGTGGATATGCTACAAAGCTTGCTTACCAACATCGTTCTCAATGGAATTGATTTTTCTGCATCCGCAAAGGATTATGAACTGACATTCCAAGAAGGAGTTTATTCTGTAGAATCTACTAAGAGTCCCGCATCGATTTTACTCACACTTTATCGCGACGATGCTGTTCTAGAATATAATCTTTTCTCCTTAGATAGCTATCTAACTGATATTAATACAGACTTAGTAAATCAAACATACACTGCAGAAAAGGGACCTCTTTATGAGATGATTCAAAGCCCCCCACCACTGCAAGGGCCTTTGACATTAGATCTCTTCAATAGCTTGAAAATTGACAGTACCGACTTATACTTTTCCATGAAATCGGAAAATACTAGCGAGGGTGGCTATGGCGGTTACCTTACTGTCATCATGGAGACTTCAATACTTTCTGCATCAGAAGTTATTAATGAAATGAATAGTGTAACTGGAGTTAGCTTCAATTTTAATGGCACTAATTACATTGATAAGTCAACTGATACAGATCAGCAATTTTTTGATACTGAGCTTTCAGTTACAACTGATGAAATCGGAGCTTACTGGCTTGGTGAGTTTAATTCTACACTGAGGAGAGGAGAGATAACCTTTGCTGTGAATGGCGCTGTATCCACTAGGAAGCAAAATAGTATTTATTACTCTTGTGCTGAATCAGGTGAGGAGTTTGGAGAAATGTATAAAATTTTTCCTAAGTCAATTGATCCTTTTTGGAGGTTTAAATTCACAAAGGCCGGTTGGGAATGGGATTTATAAATATTGGTGACATGAAACTAAGTGAAGCACAAGCTTGGGCCCGAAAAAAGTCAAGAAGAAGCTAGTCACAAGGGGGCAAAAAGTAGGTATTCAGCTCGGGATGGTTTGACCTTGAAACTGATCTTTCACCACATTCTCCATTCTGTGTGGGGTTAGTTATACCCTGTACAGCTATGGAGGGGAACCCATCACCTCTAACATGAGTAATTTTTGGAATTCCCGCATCAGACTGGAATAGGAAGCTTCCCCTTATTATATAGCAGTTTCGTGCCCAAGATGGGTAAACATACTGTTTTTTAGATCCAAAATTTTTAATGAAAATTAACCGCCTTTCAATAAGGAAACGATCGTTAGAAGATCGAGTCTATCAATAGGAAAATGGTCGGATTTTATATTGATATATCATTAAAATAAATTCAAAATATGGTATTCGTATTGCCCATCCCTGGGTGGTCGCTTCCAGGTAAAATTTGACGAAATGTTTCAATCTCTAAATGACCTCAAAACTACTTAAAAATGGTCGTTAACTAACTAATATTACGTTAAAATACCTTAATACAGTCTGATGCGGGAATTCCGAAATTACCCTATCTCTCCAAGGAATACTTCTCCCACTTGGCTCTGGAGGATCTTTTTGGACCCGATGTGAAGCCAGATCATTTTAATCAAAACACCCTGGCACATGAACAGTTTTCGACTATAGGTTTTTCTATTCAGTAGACTTAGGAGACAATTTATGAAATTACCATTTTCCATTTTAGTGATTTTTATGTTGGTATCCTGTGGAAGTAGAAGAGGGTCTTGCATGGTGACCAACACAATTCAATGTATGAAGGATGCAAATACTAGATTGCTAGTTTTATTCGAAGATGTAAAAGTAGCTGACGACAAGCCTATCGATGAGTGCCCAGGAATAGTCGAAAGCTATTCCGTAGACCTTGCAAGGGATTATGAAGTTAGGTGCGTAGTTGGAGGGTTTGAACCTCCAGCAACTATCAATACTAATTCAGATGGTTCAGATGAGATTAGTTGTGCTAGCAATGGTTTATCGATAAGCTATATTTTAGGGGATGAAAGCTCGATTTATGAAACAAGTGACAGTCAATCTGAACAAATTCAATGTACAAAATATAAGGGTCACTATGAGACTTAATTTTCTCGTTTGAAGCGACTACAAAAAATTCGTGGAAGATTTTGTATGGTGATTATTAAACTGATGTTTTTTGTCTGACTTAAATATCTATATATACTAGAAATTTTCTTGATCTCGTATTTTTGGGCAATCTGAACTTAATTGTTTTATTGCGTTCCGTTTGGCAATGGATAAATATACGGATAAAGGAGGGTCCTACGGTGTTACAGTGGGAAGAACATGAGTTTATTCATTGCCTGGAATCTGATTCATTCTTCGAAGAAGACACTATGATCTACTATTTTAATGTTAAGGGCTGCGATGTAGATTTAGATGTAGCAGTATCTCCTTATGAAAGTTTTGTGTCTCTTCATTTAAGATCAAAAAAAACAGCCGACTTGATAACTAGCCACTGCTTCCTTGTTACTGATGGGACATCGTACAGAAAAAAAGAAGAAACAATGGTGCTTAAAGGTTGTATACCAATCGATGATGAATTCTATCGATCACACTTCGCAGTTGATGACTTGCCTAGGGGCTATCGATTCGATGTAACCTTTGGGATTAAGCCAGAGATATTCATCCATCAAGTGCTTTGTAGCTTCTAATAAAGGGAAGCGAAGTGAAAGTATTATTTATTTGTAGTCAGAACAAGCTCAGGAGTCCAACTGCCGAAGCTATATTTCGAGACGCCTGGGAAAGCGTGAAGGTTGCTTCCGCTGGTCTTGATAAAGATACCCCTGTTACAGTCACCCCTGAGCTAGTTCTTTGGGCGGAAGTAATATTTGTAATGGAAAAGACACACCTAAACAGGTTGAGAAGACGTTTTAAAAAGCACTTAAATAAGCAACGCATCATTTGTTTGGGGATACCTGATGATTATGAATTCATGGATAAGCAGTTGATTGAAATATTTTGGAACAGAGTTCCGAAACATCTGGGATTATATGCTGATTGATAGTTCTTTCGTTTCTATTTTAGCTTGTATGTTTGTAGTCATCAGATTTTATTGATGTTTCAAGGCAAAAACATTTTATAAAGTGTAACACTCACAAGACACCCCCAGACCCACATTATTCCAAAATGAATTTTCCATAATTTAATTTTTTTATATTTTAATAACACCTTTGATAACCACGGTAATGCCAAAAATCCAATCGGCCAACAAATTGCTACAGCTATCGCCAGTGGCCAACTTTCTTCACCAAGATCAGCCCACGTTAATAGATTAGGATTTTCAGAAAATAATATGCCAATTGGTGAAGAGATATAAATAATCAATGCACCAGTACTACCAAGAGACACAAGTCCTAGAGCTTCAAAGAAGCATAACGGAAAAAGTGAATAAGGAAAAGATTTAGGGAAAAATAAATCTGAGATTGGTAGCCCTGCTTTTCGGGCCACGAGGAAAAAAGATATTATTCCGATAGTAACTACTGGTAAAATAGCTAGAGCCAGCATTTATAAACAGTCCTTCTAGTCTTTAATTGAAAATGATGCAGCGCTTATTTGTATCGCGATAAATTTTCCCCTTATCAACTTCACAACGAATTAATAAACACCAAATGAACTTCTTTCTTCTGAATATCCAGGTAAGATACTTGTCCTAATCTTAGCGTAGGATTGTTGGAGCAAATATATAACGAAAATCATCGATGGGTATTATCTTTTCAATCACTCGCATTTCCTTGTTGCCTACTCTTCCAAATTCAAAGTCGAACAATAGATCAGCTCTAATAATAGCTGTTGACTCATCTGCCATTTGAAATTCAATAGATTTAAGATCAACAGGGTTATGAGCATGAAAAAGATATATACTCTCGCCAAAGTCTTCATTGAAATATTTTTTTTGGTTTAGGATTATTTTTTGATGTAAGTCCAAAGGCCCAAATTGCAGATCCCCTAGATCGATGACTGAATTATCGTATAAATAAGGTTTTATATCTACAATTAAATAATAATTTGAATTTTCATCTAATATTAAATAGATATCATCAATAGGTATATCTTTGACTGAATCATACGAAGTTAAATCAACCGCTACTTTTGACCTCTCTAATTCTTTTTTTCTGTTTTCTTCTTCAATCATTTGGTAATGAGTATCACCTTTAACAAACCTTTCAAAGACATTTTGAATAAATGGTGTTTCCGGTTGAGCGCCAACTTTCCAAAGGAAGAATAATAATTCATAATCTTTAATCCAAGAGGCCTGCTTAACCTCATGTTTAATATCGAATTCAAATTCCAAGCCCTTCTTGAACTCAGGGTACAGGGCATCAAATTCTCGTTTGCTATATTTAGCCCAAAATTCTTCACTATTCATCTTTCCATTATTTCCTTAAGCCAATGTAACCTTACTCTTGATACTTTCGCCAGTTGGATTTTCTATTCCTAACATCACAAAGAATTCATAAAAGCCAAATGAACTTCCTTCTCTTGAATCCCAAGATAAGAAAGAGTCTGCTTTTGCGAGGTATGGTTAAAAGCAGTCATTAAAATTGGCAGCTCAGTTTTAAATGTCACCCTCTGATGATAGCCAAAGGTTTTGCGAAGAGTGTGGCTTCCATAATTTCCCTTAAGCTTTACCTCATGGCACCAAGACTTTACCAAACGATGGAGCGAAGGAACGGTAAGCCCTCCCCCACCCTTCCTCGATAAAAATAATGGGCGGTTTGCTCTGGTTCGCGGCCTCACTTCAAGGTAGTCGTTCAGTGCACGGAATACGGATTCATTTATAGTCACATGCCTATTTTTTCCGGTCTTCTTTTCTTTAACAATGAAACTTTCGCCAACCATTAAATTTTGTATTGATGAAAGTGGAATGGCTACAAGGTCTGAGGCTCTTAGAGCTGAGTTTATTCCAAGGGTGAAAATCGCAAGGTCTCTTGGATTATTGGCTAATAGCTTTTTTATTTTGGCGATATCTTTTAAAGAGCGGATCGGGTCTACTCTTATTGTGCTTCCTGGTTTTGGGTGGTTGGTGTTTTTCAAGCGACAATATCTTCACTTGGAAGCTCAATAGTTTTTCCCGATTCCTTGCGTTCCTTAAATATCTCGAAAATCTCTGCTATTTCATTTTTCACTCTGTATCCACCAAGCTTAAGTGAAATAACTCTTAGAGTGAATTCTTGAGCCGGGTTCATACCTGTAACTCTATCTGGATTCTTTTCCCAACGAGAAATGGGGCTGTGGTCAGCAAGTCCAATAGATTTTGCAAAGTCTGTTTGATTCATTTCAAGAAAAGTTCTCACAAACTTAATCTCTCCCCCGGTGAGTCTACCTTCTTTTCTCAATACAAGAGGAAACAACTCCTTCGCAACCGATGAAAGATTCAGATTGAGAACTTTTTGACCAAGTTTAGTTTTCCATTTGGGATTTAGAATCACAACAGGAAAGCCAAAAGCTTTAGTTTCATATCTCTCCACGCTCCCCTCCTTTTATTCATCAATATCGATGGCTGTGATGATCAAGACACCGTCATCGATTGCAATTGGAACTCTTAGTCTTCTTTTTTCTAATCTGTTTACAGATAAATCAGCGCGGATAGAATAAATCCATGCCTGGAATTCAGCTTTATATTCATCTTTTTTTCGCTCATTAAATCCAGTTTTTAGTACCATCTCTACTTCATTAACGGTGATAGACCTTTCGCTCATTCTATCCAAAGCATGTTCTGTGTATTCAACCCGTTGGTCTTTTACAGACTTTCTAACAAATTCAATTACCTCATCTTTGGACATCTTGTTTGGCTTGACACTCAATATAGCTCCCCTTGTATACCATATTGTGTTTCAAACACAATAATATTATCGGATCATTCTGTAAATACTTAATTATATTTTCATAACTCTACAGATTTTTCTTTTTTTCGCAAAATAACGAATGCCAACTAATGCCCAAAAGTTAGCATTCAACTCCCAAAATCCCATATAATATAATTAATACAGATAGTTACATAGTTTTTAAAAATTCTCCAGATGTATGGTAGCCGCGAGCAAAAAAAACCAAAAAAAACGGCTAAAACTGCGTTTTATGCTGCCTTTATTTTGTACAGCTTCTCATAGGCTAATATCACCTATTTACAAAAATAATCTATAACTTTATGATAAACATAACTAAAGTTATGTTTTACACCCGGGGGTAAGATGATGACCGGAAGAGAATTGATAAGGATCGCAGCCGAGATCCGTCACTCACAAAAAAGCCAGTTCGAGCTAGCAAATCAGTACTCTCTCCCCCAGCAGTGGATCTCTAGGCTTAAATTTCTCGCCCATGCCGACATCGAGACCCGCCATATACTCGCAAAAAAGTCGAAGTCGTTCATAAAGCGCATCATTGATAGCGTCAGGAAGAAAACTATTGGCCGTACCCTTGCAACTAAGCTCAAAAAGCTTAGCAAGGTGGTAAGGTCCATAGGTATATATAATATGTCTACGAAAAATGCGGCCAATGTTGAGCGAGCTCGCGAGGCTCTTGCTAATGAAAAACAAGAGAATAGGCAGCTTAGAGAAAAGTCTAAAGAGCTTGCGCAGCAGCATTCTACGCTCCAAGAGAAATATTCAAAGCTACGCAAAGCTGCGATCTACTACAAAACTAATTTTGAAAATGCCATGCGCGGTGTTCGTAAGCAATCCACAGAGCCCGACCCTAACCTCTTTCATGTTATTGATGCACTGCGGAGTAAGTTTGGAGTACGAGTATCAATTACTGATACCCGAGTGGAGTTTGACTGTATGAGTCAATCTCTTCGCAATGACCTTGTCGAAAGACTCCAGACAGTTTAACCAACACGGCCCAACCGCAGCAAATTTTTAATTCTTGCAGATTCCTTTGGCAGCAACTTCTTCCTTTCAGCAATCCCGCTATAGAGAAATGTACTTTCCCTCACCCCCCTGCTCTGTTCGACACAGCATAGCACTAATGATTCTTAATGTATAAAATATTATGTAATAGTATTTTACAAATACTATATTATATCATATTATACATCAATAATCTAAGGTAAAAGGACGCACTAAATGAAACCTGCTGATAAAACAAATATTTTTGCTATATGTGACGAACTCAACTCCAAGGGTGAGAAACCCACTTTAGCCAGAGTTCGAGAAGCCCTTGGCGGCGGATCGTTTACCTCCATTCAGCCATTGTTACGTGAGTGGAAAGACCAAAGGCAAGCAACCGCCATCACACATACTGCTGACACGCCACCAGAGCTAATCGAGTTAGCAAAATCAATGGCCGTGCAAATATGGGTGAAAGCTAAAGCTGAAGCCGACATAGAGCTTCAAGCAGTCAAAAAGGAACTCGGTGAAAAGCTCACTGCTGCTGAAGAAGAAAGAGATGATGCCGTGGTGGAGATAGAAAAATTAGAAACAAGGTTGGATTATGAACTCAAGCACAAAAAAGAATTGGTTGATAATATCCGTGCCAAAGAAGATAAGTTAAGAACCCTCGAATTCAATAAAAACGCATTACAAGATAAATACGAGGATCTTCTTCTCGTTCAGACGAAATATGAAAAAGTGCTTCAAGAGGTTGGCGAGCTTCGGGGGATACTTTCGCAGAAAGAGTGATCTAGCCCCTCTAGGTGAGAGAGTTGGGATTAGTGTTTGCAGGCAATAAATAGCTAGGAAAAAATTTTCTTTAATCCTGAATTCCATTCTTCCTGATTTCTCTCATCAATCTGGATAATCCTGATTTCTAAAATAACGATTCTTTTTTCAGAGTCGCTCTCTTCTTTTGACAATTCTTATATTATTCCCGTTTTAAGGTGAATTTGCCTGCGAAAGACTTTACAGTTTTATCAAGTATAACGTCTAAGTGATCTCCAAAAATATCCTGAAGATTTGATGATTTATACATCTCATCTCTTACAATGTCGTTTTTTAATGTGTTGGGTAACCCAACACATTACTAGCTTGCATATATAGCAAATAGTATTTAAAATATACTTATTATCTAATTAACTTAGAGAAGCTACTATGACAATTAAGAAAAAGCCACAGGGAGTAATTGTAGCAATTGCAAACCAAAAAGGCGGTGTTGGTAAATCAGTATCCACAACAAACCTAGGTTGTGCCTTTGCAGAACTCGGTAAAAAGGTTTTAATCGTTGATGCCGATTACCAAGGTAACGCCAGCTCACAAATTGGAATAAAAGGCCCTGCAGAAGATCTCGATAAAACCATAACCCAAGGTCTTATTGATGAGCAGCCTGCACAAACTATTTGGCTAAAAACAAAATTTGACAACGTTTATGCTATCGCAGCTAATCAGGACTTTAGTGAATTTAATATGTCCTACATGCAACCTGGGGCACATGGACTATTAAGAGATTGGCTTGAACCTGCTCGATATGAATTTGATATAATTATTATCGATACACACCCATCTCTAGATTTAACTTTTCAGAATGTCATGGTTGCCTCTGACTACTATTTACTCCCCCTTTTTTCAGAGCCAGAGTCTTTAGAGGGGCTTCATGTTATGTTCAAACATGTAAGAAAGATTAAAGAAAAGCTCAATCCTACTTTATTTATTCTTGGATGTTTCATAACGAGATACGACAAATCAATAAAAACTCATACACGATTTCAGCAAACCATTAAGGAATTCGGAAAAGATATTGGGATGCCGTTGCTAGGAACAATTCCATTTTCAAAAGCAATCCCAGGATCAAGTGAAACAAAAATCCCAATTGTCGCTACAGGGCAAAAATATCCAATAGTAGATGCTTATATTAAGCTAGCAAAAAAACTACTTCCAGAATTGAGAGCATCAAGAAGAGGAAGATCTCCTAAGACCCCAGATGTAGATAAAAAAACAATCAAAGAAATTTCCAAAAAGGTTGATGCCACAATCACGCCACTTGTTGTGAATAAAGGAGCACAAATATGAAAAAAATTTCTCAGAAGGAGAGGAAAAAACAAATTGAACAAACACACAATGAGCATTTGGAAAAATTAAAAGACGCTGCGAATGAGTACAATAAATCATCTGAAAAAATTGCAAGATATCAAGAAGTAAAATTATTTTTTGAAAGTTTAGATGAGACTACACCACATCCTGGAGTTTCGATTAATGAAATTGATCTTTCTAATAACGATAGATCCATCGACACTAGCTCTGAAGAATTCAAAGCTCTTAAAGAATCAATCGTTGAAAATGGATTACTACAACGTCCAGTACTTACGCTGGGATTAACTTCAGAAAAACCATTTCTCTGTGTTGCTGGTCATAGGAGAATTTTCGCTTTCATAGAACTTGGTCGAAAGTCAATCCCTGCCGACCTAATGTTCACAAACAATGAAATGGAAATAAGAAAGGCCAGATTATCAGAAAACCTCGTTCGTCAAAACTTAGAGCCCTTAGAGCTTGCTGAGGCAGTCGATCGTTTAAAGCTTGACTTAAACCAATCTACTGCAGGAATTGCAAGGATCTTAAATAAAGACAGGCAGTATATAACAGAGTTATTAAAGATTGCTAAGTGGCCTGATGATATAAAAGAGCTTGTAAAAAAAGAAAAAATTAAGATTGGTGCTCTAGGTCGTATTGCTAAACGAAAACTTACTACCGAAGAAGTACGCAATGAAGTGAAAAAGCTTGCGCAAGGTGAAGTGTTGGGTAACCCAACACCTAAGCGCTCAGGTGCTACTAGCCAAAAAAATGTCCAAAAGAGAAATCGGTACTTTAAAGAGAAAAAGCTGTCCGATGAAGGAATCGAAATAATTATGAATTTTTTGAAAGAAAATAATATTAAAAGTTGGTTGTAAGTTCTCTGGCTGACCCGACCTGCAAGTAAGATCAACCAGAGTATTTTTTAACCCCTCAAGGAAGAGGAATTAACAATATGAGTGTACCTAAATCAAGCAACACTTATCCAGATAATTTTGAAAAGATATATAAATCTGCAGACGAAAATACAAGGGGAGCCTTTCGAGCAAGGAAGTCTTGGTTAATACGAAATAAAAATTATTCTGAACAAGAAGCTATTTCTAAGGCTTTCGAAGTATTCAATAGAGCGACCACATCTCAAGTCAAACCTATAAAAAGTGAATGTGAACCTTCTTATCAAGAAATCGCAAATGTGGTTGAGCAACTTCAAAACTCTGCAACAGTTTTACCATTTAGAGAGAGCAATGAAGATTCTTGCACTGTAGATCAAATTATTTCGAAACCAGAAGGAATCCAAGACTATTTTCGAAAGCACAAATACGATCTTTTGAAACTCACTCTTTACGCATTGATAGTCCCAATAACTGTTCAAGTAATTCATACAGCACTTTCGAAGACGGGTATGCATATATATATGACTTGGACAATTTCGATTGTACTCGCTCTTGCTACTGACTACATCGCAATAGATCATATTTCGAAAGTGAGAAGTCTTCGAACAGGAGCAGAGCAAATAAATATAGCCATCGCACTGTTCATCCTTTTCGCAAATCTTACCGGTGCATATCTACTATTCGAAAAAGAAATCAAACTAGATCAGCTTTCGGTAATTTCCTCACAGCGCCTAGAACTCAAAAAAGAAGTAGACACCAAACTCCAAGACATGACCAAAGCAAAAACAACTTACTTACTCAATAAGTGGCCTGAGTCAAAAGTCGACCGTGAAACCTGTGAATCAAATCGCGTTCCAGATTGCGGACCCATGTTCGCCAAACAATCAAGACCATTCGAGGCAAAATACTTAACTGCTAAACAGCTCTACGAACATAAAAAAACGGAGCTAGAAAAACTTCCGACGATAGTTCCACAAGCCCAAGCCAAAACAGAGTTCTGGTGGCACTTTGGGTATTACGTTTTTATATGGCTACTACTCGCAAGCGTAATCAGAATGGAAAAATTGTCTCAGGCATAGTTGATCAACTTCTTATTTGGATGCTGAAGTGGAAACTGAGAATCGTACAATTTTTACTAGCGTTGATATTCAAAAAGCTTTCATGCTTTTAAGAACGCATACTTGTATACCCGAACTAGCGCTTTCAAGATTACTCCTTATATTTCTCCAAATGTCTACTAACTTTCGAAAGGCTGGGGGAGGTTATGACATTGGTCAAGTGTGGACACTCTCAAACAACCTACTTGCTGAGATCTTAGGGTTCTCCTTATCAAATGCTAGTGGGACAAAGAATACTTGGCACGGGTTTAACATGGTTACCCTTAACGGGGAAAACTTCGGGAAGATGTCATATGAAGAAGACGGAGTGATTCACAAACATGGCAGCCCGTATGCTCACAAAGTTGCTCTCACGGATGCACTGCTAAATTTTTTACGGAAAGTGAAAGCAGGAGAACAATTAACTGAGGGAGACTTCGATGTATTTCTTCCCCATGAAAACTACGCTCGTATGTGCTACCGGAAAAAGAAAAATAATGTCGCAAATGTTCGCCGCTGCGTAATGCGAAAACATGCTGAAGAGAATAATCTCCCAATTTCCGCCGAAGTAAATTATCTATCAATCGATGAGCGTAAAGAGCGGCTCTATAAGCGAACTGATACATATTACAATAAAATTAAAGAGGCGAGGGCGAAACAACCTACTCGTAAACAGAAACGCTTACTCAAGCACTGGAAATCTGATTTCATTGAGTACTGGCATGTCTATGGATTTGAAGAAGCGTTAAAGCGAATCAAAAAACGTCTCAAAGATGCTGGTTATGACCGCGAGGAATATATTTTATCTCTCGTTAATATTATTCAAAAGCGCGGCAAAGGTAACGATGTTCTCTTTGCCATAAACTATATCTATAACAAGTTATATGTTGATATTATCGATGCCATTACCGGAAATGAAGACGGTCCCATGGTTTCATTATCAAACTTTGTTTCCACTCTAAAACTCGGCAACATCCCACCGGCCACCATACAAAAGTCTTTTGAGTATTGGAGTACAGGAGTTGGGCTAACTAGGAACCAGATCCATGAACTTGGTTCCACTATTTCTCATCTTCTAAATAGTGATTCGGTGCCGTCTAGTCCCACACCGCCTCCACAAGAACCTAGGATCGAGTATCCCGAATTTGACTCTTTTGACATGTACCCCGAGCCTCCCACAGCACAGTAGGTCCAGCCCTCAACAATCATGGAATCAGTGCGTCTTTTCCATAGAAAATAAGTGTTTTCACCCATTCGCTAATGCTCAGCATTGCTAAATTCATGACAAAATACCTCAATATTGCCTCCTAGGGACATCTCTTGGATCTATTATTCCCTAAGCTCGTCATATCCTATCAGTTAATTGATACATATGTAAAAGTTAATAGATAGAATCAATTCAAATATGTGATAGCAAGCTTGAACTTAACTGCTATCCATCACTCAATTAATTGCTAAGTATTGCTTACTTAATTGCTAAGTAGATCTTCCAAAAGACAGTCTATGAGAGGAAAATACTTGATCTCTAAATAGAAATAACATTAAATGATCTAAATGTTTTCTAAATATATTAAAATCATATCACTATACTAGGGGAAAAAATGAAACAAGGTGAACTTATCGAAGCTATCGCTGCTGCAACTGAATTGACCAAAGCAGATGTTAAACGTGTTTTCGATTCTTATAAAGAAATTGGCTACGAACATCTCAAAAAGAATAAGCTTGAATCTGACTTTGTTCTACCGGGATTTGGGAAGTTTAAGGTATCGCAACGAGCTAAACGCGATGGTATCAATCCCCAAACGGGTGAAAAAGTGAAAATTCCTGCGCGGAAAGTACCTGTTTTTAGGTGTGGGCAGGAACTTAAGAACCATATTCAGCCTAAGAAAAAGTAGGCTGTCGCCCCAGGATATAAAGCCTGGGGGAACTCGATCAGAATTCTGAAGTTTCAACTTCAATTACGGTCGCATCATTTGTTTCGGTGATCCAACCTTCAGTTACTTCGGATACTGAATCTACTTTAACAACTTCCAAAGCTGTTCTTGAGTTTTCAAACCTTAGCACCTCGCTACCATTCGCCGTTGACAGAGTCGAAAATGAACCTGCATCGTATACTTCTACTGTCTCTGGCGTAACCAATACTAGGGCTTTACTTGTGGATGAAACTTGGATGAAAGTATAATTTTCACTGGTCAAGCTTAGTACATTTTGAAGATTAACTTGGCTTCCTAAACCACCACCAGAACTCTCCCCACCATGCATTGCTGATGATACTAGTATGAAAAGGAGCATAAATTTTAATTTAGTCATCACATTTAACCCCTGTGAATTTTTCTTTAAAATATCCGAAAAGGCTAAGAGTCATTAGCTTAGTTTTTTCGCGTAAAGGTACTAATTTGTCTTCTTCGATCGCAGCCTCAAAATCTGTTATAAAAGTGCGCAATATGTCTGTCAATTTCTGCTCACATCTTTCTGAGACCAAGTCGGACATTAGATGCCAGAAGTGGCCATCCCCAACATTTGAATGATCGAAGGCCCTTGCCCTCATTTCTATCCTAGTTAAACCCATTACAGAGTTAGGTTCGAAAAAGCTACTATTTGTAGTCGTGTAAACATCAGCTTCTTTCTTAAAAATTCCTTTAGCTACAAGTTCTTCTGCCTCACTGAGACCGCGCTGACCCAACTGACTTAAGGCCCAGTCTTCAGTGAAACCACTTGTAGCTGCGAGGTCGAGCAGTTCATTTTTTATAGAATTCCAATTATCCTGGGGGAGACTAACTTCTTTCCGTGTTTCACGATATGTATGTCCATAAACCCTGAACCACTTTTTAAAGAAAACTTCCATTATGTCTAGAGCTTTGTCTAAACCTAAATAAAACTTGAGAAGTGGGAAAATGGTTTCGGGTCTCATGTTGTTCATTTCATACTGTGCGACCCTTTGCAACGTTGACCGACTGCAACCCGTTTTTTTCGAGAGAGCAGATATTCTAGGACTGACTTTTTTCCCGCAATCTAGATATTTGCACGTCTCCATATTCAAATATCTGTAAACATCTTCGATAGTTTCCATCGCAATCCAATCGCTTTTGGCTAAACACATCCCATTCTGTGCTAAGAATATTACAGTTCAGTTCTGCCCACAAGAACTAAAAACTGCCCACAGGATCGGGTTTTTTCCTAACTAACTTGAAGGGTTGATGCGGCAATGGTATTTTTTGGAAAAATGGGAGAGGCTACCTTGTACGGCAATACAAATATGGCAGCCTCTAGCTTTAGAAAGCTATTTCACCTCTAAAGCTACCCCATAACATTAGAAAAAGGAAGAGGCCAGCTACAAATCTACTAATCACCGTGCAAGTTTTGTCATCGCTCTGATGAGCAAGATTTCTCAAGGTGATTAAAGTTTATAGCTAAAAACTTTAGTACGTTATGAGGGTGAACAATGGGAAAAGCTCGCTTAACAAGTCTTGATTTTGACATGGCTGCAAATACTATGTCGCAAGCAGGTATAAATCATACAATCACAAATAGATTATTCACGGTATGGAAAAACAACGTACCATTTGAGAGTAAGGTTGGATATCCAATAGACGTTAGTATTCCCCTTTCAAGTGCCAAAGTTTCCGATACTTTCGGGCTTAAATCTGCCACAAGCGGCGGGAAGCTTAAGGAAGATTGGCATGGAATGAATATGATACTGATAAATGGGCGGAAGTATGACGAATGTATATTTGAGGAAGATGGCGTAGTTAGAAGATCAGGCTCTAAGGAAGCACACGAGATCAGCTTCACACCGGAGTTCATGGAATTCCTTGAAACGAAAGACCCAAAGAAACTTGAAGCTATTCTGCAGCCGGTAAAGTCTTACGAACTTCGCACAAGACGAAAAAGGGCTTTGGGTCGAAAAAATTCTGCCCGTCATACCAATAGAGATCTTTTATCTGATGAAGAGCGTAAGGCCTCATTATATCGACGTTCTGAAAAATACGTATCACAAACAAAAAGACTTAGTGTTCACTGTGAACAGAAAAATGAAAATCAAAATTCTTGGAAAAATAGTTTTGTACAAGATCTAAACGTATTCGGTTTGCAGTTGGCACTCGAAAAACTCAAGGAAAAAATGAAGTTGGCTTCTCGGGCACGAAATGATTGGAGTATTGGTGTAGTCAACATTTTAAAGCAACAAGGTAAAGAGTCTGATATCACCCATGCACTAAACTTTATATATAATCAGCTGTACATAAAGCTGGACCAAGGGGTTTGCGAAGCTATTAATAGCGGAAGCCTAGAAAAGATTGGGGCAGCAGTTAAACTGCTAGTTTCAGAAATTTTCGAGAGCACTATACCCAGGACAATTATTGAGAAAGCATTTTCGCATTGGGTAAACCAGCGAAACTATCCTGCAGATGTTAAAAATCATATGATTAGTATGTGTAAGTATATTGATATTAATCCACTGAATAGCGAAGATAACTTCTCTAGTCTCCATAAATTGACGAAGCCTAAAAAGCCATTGAATTTAAGGGGGTCAAAAAAGCAGTTTGAACCTCCCGAACCTCCACCTCCAAAAGATCCGCATAAAATCGAATCATCTAAAGACCCCCGCAATCAACCTGGTTATGAACCCTATTTTTTTAACAAAAAGAAAAATCAGGACAAATTCATTGCTTTCGACGAAGATTTAGAAAAATTTGGTGGTTCTTATGATCTCGAAGGTGTGATCTGAGAAATCGCCCTCCGCAAGTTGTACGATGTCGAAAGCAAGTTTATATCTTGATACTATGAGAATTTGCATTTTTAACATTTTTTTACAGTAGGTTATTTTTACTAGTTTTTCTAAGGCATTGCACTTCATTTGATGGAGATTTTCATATGCTATAATGATAGTATGAATCAGAGCCGCACACATGAAAACAGTAATAAATTCACAGAAATCATTGCCGATAATTGGGAAAGATTTAAAGCCAAGTATCCTTCTTTTAACAACCAACATGTAAACAAACAAGTTGATAAGAC
This sequence comes from Pseudobacteriovorax sp., assembly GCA_050293845.1. Lineage (GTDB taxonomy): Bacteria > Bdellovibrionota_B > Oligoflexia > Oligoflexales > Oligoflexaceae > DT-89. Next base: position 60,966 of record JBNKNM010000016.1, read on the forward strand.
ATTAAAATGTGCCGATCCTCAGTACGGGTTCAAGCAGTACATGTGTCTTAGCTGCGGTCAGGAAAGCAAAGTAGTTGCTCACTCGTGTAAATCCAAGTTTTGTCTCCGTTGTGGTCGAGTAGATGGAGAGAACTTTTCGAGAAGCATAGCAGACAAGATATTTGAGGATGTCGATTATAGGCATTTGGTATTGACGATACCAGCTCAATTTAGGAATATTTTCTACCAGAACCGAAATAATAATGATCTTTTTAACGTTTTTTATTGTGCTGGTTGGGAGCTAATTAATAAGTTGCTAGAAGAGGTTTTTGGTCGACAAGTTGAGTGTGGTTGTTTAGCAGTTTTACACACTGTTGGCCGGAAGTGTGATTACAAGCCTCACCTCCACATACTTTTGATGTCGGGCGGCATCAACTCAGATGGGGAGTGGATGGTTTTAGGCAAGTTTGACTACCGAATTCTTCACAAACTTTGGAAAGAAGTACTGCTAAAAGCCATGCTA
>JBNKNM010000017.1:0-54868 GCA_050293845.1 Pseudobacteriovorax sp.
CGATAATTTTTTATGGTTTCGTATATCTGTGCCAATTCAAACAAGGATGTTGTAGCCAACTTATTTTTTGGATAGAATTTAATATATCTATTATACATGGCTATAGCTTTTGAAAAATCCTTTAGTCCACGATATAGAGTGGCAGCATTGTAGATTGATAGTCTAGATTTTTTGTCACGCGGAAATAGCTTCGCATACATCTCGTAATAATATGCAGATTCTTTAAATTCGGCTAGTGATTCATTTGTTTGTGCAATATCAAGAATCGCTGTGGGAACATGCTTTGACTTCGGATACCTTTTCAACAACGCTTTTCCCTTACTAATCGCATCCTCAACCTTGCCATCTTTATAGTAGTTAAAAGTAGCGTTAAAAAGAGCATCATCGGCATTTTTAGCATTAGGGAATTCCTCTTGATAAGCCACAAAGGCTTTTGCTGATTTTAAGTACTTTTTATTTTTACTATATCTCACAGCTTGACCAAATAGACTTTCACGAAGAGTTCTGACAAGGTCATTTTTTAGTTTTGAATTGATGATATTCTTATTTTCAAGAAAGCGTCGGCATACAGCAATCAAATTATCCCATTCTTTACGTTCAGAATAGTACCCTATAATCATCTTTACTGATGATTTTCCTTGCTTAGTTTTAGGTATTTCACTCACAATATTTTCAAATCTAGTCAAGGCAGGTTTATAGTAGCCATATTCAAAAAGAGTATATGCGGCAGTATATCGCATAGGATACCCTTCTTTCTTTTTAGGAAGCAGCTTTACATAGTTATCGATAACTTTAATAAACTTCACTTTAACAGTCGGCAATGGTAATGGTTTATTAACCTGACCTAGAGGAGGCAGTTTACTATATTTTTGTTTTTCATCGATATTTTTCATGGAGACGACAGCACTTCTTGCTGCTGTTTCTCGATACTTACCTTCCATTTGCGACACCGTTAGATATTCATCAGCAGCTTTATCATAGTTTTTGAAGTGGAAGTGAATTTCAGCTAGGTAGTAACGCAGTTCATACGCTTCTTTCGATTTTGGAAATGAGGCTAGATACAAATTATATAACTCTAGAGCGGCAACTAATACGGATTTTTTGGTTTTACCCTTCATACCTTCTTTATGATATAAAGTTCCGTATCTATGGATTTGATCTTTTGTATCTTTGTAGGCTTTTTCTACTTTTTCAGTCTCTTTCTTATTCGCCCGTGTCCATGTGCTCTTTTTAACATATAAATTATCCATAATTGTCATAACTTTAACTACTTGGCCAACCTTTTGATCGGTATGATAGATTGCAGCTAAAGTAAGATAGATCTGTGGATTTCTAATCCTATTAGGCGATTCCGTTAGGAGGCGATTAAAAATTGCAATTGCTTTTTTGGTTTCACCAATCTCAACATACTGGTTACCCATTCGCTCCAACATATCATAAAAGGCTTCATTTTCACCAATACTACGGAAATAATGCATAGCTTCATCTGTACGTCTGTTATCGGCAAAAACAACAATCAAGTCATTAATAGCTTCCTGCTTCAGATTAAAGGCAGGCGCTTTACCATTTTTTACTTCAGACAACTTAACAACTAATTTTAATGCCACTATAGCTTTGTTAGTATTATCTTCATGTTTTGATGGATCAGAAGATGAGATATTAAAGAAAGCCCAGCCTAGCTTATAGACAGCATAGGTATATATACGAGAATTTTTAAACTTAATGGCTGATTTATAGTACTTTAGCGCCTTCTCCATTTTATGCTTATAGAAGAAATGCTCACCAAGAGCCAGGTACGTTTCAGGAAGAAGAGGCGAATTTTTATAATCTTTTATTATTTTTTCAAAATAAAAAATAGCGTTTTCATTATTTAATGCTAGTAATGTTTTGGCTAAAGCAAACATCGCAGCATCTGCTCTAGGATGCTTGGAATAGTCTTTGACAATTTTTCGAAATGCTTGAGCACTTTTAAATAGCTGTGATTTAGATGTCCTATAATTTAACTTTGGTTCTTTTCCACGTTTCTTCTTGTTAGCTTTAGCCCAATTATCATACTTTTTTTCATAATCTCTAATTTCGATCTCACGAATGTAATCGTGTCTTTCAGAGTATAATTCCCCCAACCTTAAATACAGCTCAAATTTTTTATCATCCTTTATTTTTGAATTCAGAAGAGTATTTATTGATTGAATGGTTTGTAGTCTTAGATCGTCAGCTTTTCTTAGAGCTTCATCTGTAGCTGTTTTTGTTGCATTATCTGTAAGAAAAGCCTTTAATTCTTCTTTATCTGGTTGATCTATCTTTTGACTCGGCGTCTTCTTTTTACTCTTAGAATAAGAGAACTGAGTCATCGAAAACACAGTGAATATAGCAATTATAGGTAGTATATTTATTCTCATCATCTAACCTCTAGTACATGTTAGTTGCATAATGGTTCTACGTCGATTATCTGATAACCAATTTCGTCCCACCAGTACTCAGACTTTAGGTCCTCCCAACTTTGAGTTTTTTGACTCCACTGACTGAATACTTTTATATCTGCCGAGGTTTTCATCTTATTTTCAGCATGAAGTTCCCGTCCTAAAAGATGCTCCTTTTGTCCCATCAATAATTCTAGGTAAAGAAACTGCGCTTGAGTATAAAGATCTTCAAAATGTTCGTTAAGATAGTTTAATTCTCCTAAATATATATTTCCCAGCTCACGGCGTATATCATTTTCTAACGCTTGTAATTTCTGCTTTTGAGAATTAATTCCTTCGGTATATCCAAAAACTCCTTTGATTGACAGATTATCATACTCTTCTAATACGCTTGCGTACTGAGATCTTATTAGCAGCATACTGTCTCTTTCTGCTGCAGTTTTAAGTACTTTTCTGGAGATTCCCAGAGCAGAACTTGACACTCCAGAGATTAGATTTTCGAAAACCTGATAGCTAGCATCGGGAGTGAGGCGTTGCCGATCCAGGAATGTTGATAGTCCTTCGACTGCTTCAGCATGTTGCTCAGCAAAATCAGCAAGAGAATTACGAGCTTCATCGTAACGGCACATCCAAAAATAAATCATTGATTCTAAAATTTTGCTTTCAGGATTGTAGTAATCTTTGAAATATGGTGAATGAGCACCATACAACGAACCCAAAGCATGCTTTGGCCTACCAGCCATAAAAAGAGCCCAAGATTGTTCGAACAATGAATCATAAAACAAAAAGTTTTCCTTTTTTATTCTTCTGTATGCAATTGCTGAATCAAGAAATTTTCCTTGTTCGTAATACATACGCGCAAGAGCGAGATGTGCGTAATTAATCATTTGTTGTTTATCCTCATTTTCTAATGAAGACAGTGACTGGGGAGTTTGGTTTAGAATTGCTTTTAGCAACGCTTCTGCATCTCTATAAGCTCCTTTTTCCACTAACCCCATCGCCAATTGATACTGTGCAGGAATAAAGTATCTATCTTGCATTGTAAGTTTCTTAAAGTATGGCATTGCTGCTGCATTTTTGCCTTGATTCATTAAGGCTGTTGCAATATGATAATTCCAATCATTCCCAAAGTGCTTAGGCGATTTACCCGTATTTATAAACTTTAAAGCAATGCGATCAATTAAATATTCGATGGGCTTATCACTACTAGCTTCCTTAAGAATTTTCCAAGCTACTGTTGATTCTTTGTCAAAAGGATATTTACTATAGAGTATGCTATCAGCGGCATATATAGAAGAAAGAATAGGATAACCAGCATGATGAAGCAATTGGGCCTTAAAAGCTATAAAACGCATCACATATGTATTATCCAGATACTTACGATAATTCTTCTCTACATCCTTTAATAAAAACCATGTCTTACGACCACTATTTTTTTTGGTTCGATAATCTTGAAGTACCTTCTCAAATTGTTTTTCGGCCTGTCTTGACTTTCTACTTTTTGCCTCGGCAGGTAAAGTAATGGCTAAAACTATAGCTAGTGATATTAATATTTTCAGAATTACAATCAAATGCTATCCCTCTAATTATATCTAAAATAAGAAATAACTCATTCCTAAATCGACACTATATGCGTGCCTTGTATAGTTCGCTTCAACCCGTTTTTCTCGATAGATTCGATCGCGCACTTCGAACCTAAAGGAAATATTTTTCTCCCAATAAAATCTTTGACCAACAGCCCATGAAATAGAATTTAAATCACCTTGATCAGTTTCCACTTTTGATAGTCCAGAAAGCAGATATAGATCTGAGTATATAATAACTGAATCAACAAAATTGATCTTGCCATAGAAAGGAGCCACAATTAGACTAACGTCACGAGAGCCATGGATACGATTAACTTCTGGGTCGGGACTTACCACATCGGCTGAATCAAGTTTGCGATACTTCAATTGATTTAATGCTTTTCTATCATCTGAATCTTTTACAGAGGTGGATATGGCTTGGAACTCAAACCCGAACCATTCATTAATGAAAAGGGAGCTGCGTAGTCCAAACATAATCGTATCTGTATAGGCTTCATTAACAAAAGACCCTGCTGAAAAACCTACTTCTGGTCGAAATGTTTTGGTGAAATAACGATTTTGCAAAATACTGACAGGACTATTTTTTTTCTCACCTCTAATCTCTGAGGGTTTTAGGTCTAATCCCAAACATACATCAGACAGGGATATTGCAAGATGCAGAGGCAGCAATATTTTAAATAATGTGTACTGCAAAATCACACGCATGTTTAATTCCTCTATACTTTCTTCGTCTCGCCCTTAGACTATGCTCGGAGCCTTCGTCATCAAAAAGTTAGACATAAAAGTAAATTTATATAATTATCAATAATCGTTTGATTTTTAACTGTCTCATCAAGAGAATTTTTTGATATATTCTCCTGATGAAATCTATCTTTTTAAGATCATAATGATTCTATCAAGTAACAGGCTAGAAAAAGTGGGTAGATTATTCCCAAAAAGCTACAGGTGAGATTGCTTGACTTGATTTCGTCTTTCCAATTCTGTTTGGATCATTGCTAATTCACGCCCCGTTTGCCCACGGATGGAGCTGTTTTCCTCAGCACGTCTCGACAGATAGGGAAGAAGTTCATGTAATTTGCCATAGGGAACATACTTACATACATTATAGCCATGGTGAGCTAAGTTGAAAGTGAGATGATCGCTCATCCCTAGGAGTTGGGCAAAGTAGATTCTAGAATCATTCTTATCGATTTTGAACTCATTGAGCAGATTAATCAGTAATCTCGTTGACTTCTCGTTGTGAGTCCCCGCACAAGTCGCAATTCTCTCAATCTTTTCAACACAAAACCTTAACGCTAGATTGTAATCTTGGTCGGTGGCCTCTTTGCTCGCATGTAATGGATTTGCATAGCCAAGTTCAGCAGCTTTAATAGCTTCCTTTTCTAAATACGCACCGCGCACTAATTTAACTCCAAGGAAATAGCCATGAGCTGATGCATCACCATAAGACCTTTTTAAAAAGTCTAAGCGATCTTTACGGTAAAGCTGAATGGTATTGAAAACAATGGCTTTTTCTTTATTGAACTGCATCATCATTTTACGTGTGAGTTGATCTACAGAGTCCTGAATCCAGCTTTCTTCGGCATCGACAAAAATTCTCACCTGCTTTTCCCAAGCATGGCGGCAAACCTTTTCAAACCTTTGGGCAAAAGCTTGAAATTTCTGCTGCTCCGCATTGCTTAACGGTAATTTACGATCCCGCTTTTCCAAAACATCACCAGGACCAATTCCCGATGGTTTGAAAACTGCAAATGGGATTGCACTATGTGCAGCAGAAAGGTCAATGGTTGCTAATATTTCATCTTGAACGCGGTTGAAATCCTTCTCCCGCTGACTGGCTTCCGTTGCAAAATCTAAAATAGTACCAACTTGCACCTTATCAAGCTTATTGACGACTTTCTGACATTCCTCAATGGTTTCTCCCCCGCAAAATTGGCCGAAAATAGTTTTTCGTATCAGACCACGAATAGGAAGCTTCAATAATAATGCTAGCTTAGTTAAAAAAGGCCCCAATTTTACTAAAAAAGGAAGGGACAAGGCTTTAAATAATAAATATGAGCGCCGCAATTCTGCATCTGATTTCTGAGAGAAGGCTTGTTGAGTGTTAGAAAAATCTAATATTTTTAGTTTGTTATAGTTTTCTTTATAATTTACTGGCATCCTAGACTCCCCATAACAACAAAAGAGCCTAAGTGGATACCAGATTTTCACCAAAAATTCTTTGGTTTTTCAGCGTCAGATTGTCAAAAATATGCTTTTTTTTGCCTGCTGCTACTTTTTCTCGATCCTGACAGAAGATTGAACAAAATGCTCGCGCAATTTCGGTCCTTTAGGGCCGAGTAGTTCACCCAAGATCTGACAAAAAACAGTCAAGGAATACTTCTGCTACAAGCCTTAAAATCTGGGTTTAATCATCCTCCGCCAATTTTGATAACACATCAAACATTTTAATAGGAATAGGGAAGATAATTGTCTTACTGTTACTATCAGCAAGATTCGCCACAGTCTGCAAGTAGCGCAACTGGATTCCTCCAGGGCTCTCCATCAGCTTATTCGCCGCCTCCTTAAGGGTGTTGGCCGCTTGTAATTCGCCTTCCGCTGATATGACTTTGGCTCGCCGCTCCCGCTCCGCCTCAGCTTGTCTTGCCATAGCGCGTTGTTGATCCGGAGGCAAGTCCACATGCTTTATTTCGACGCTTACAACTTTGATCCCCCAAGGGTCCGTATTAGAATCCAAGATTTCCTGTAGTTTTGAGTTGATTTTCTCTCTATGCATCAAGATATCATCCAATGGGTGTTCACCTAGTGCCGATCGCAGATGAGTCTGAGCCAGCTGGGTAGTAGCATAAAGGTAATTTTCAACATTGATTATCGCTTTCATAGTGTCAACAACTTTGAAATAGAGTACAGCGTTAACTTTGAGAGAAATATTATCCTGTGTGATGACATCCTGAGGATCAATATCCATAGTTACAGTCCGCGTCGAAACTCTAGCCTCAATCCTGTCAACGCCAGGGATAAGAAATATGACTCCCGGACCACGCGGGCCATCTAAGACCCTTCCAAACCGAAATATAATGGCTCTCTCATATTCCGGAATGATACGGATGGCTGAGAACAACATCAATAGCGCAAATAAAACAAGAATCATTAGTCCGATACTCACAGGCACCTCCCCTTTCAACTTTTTCTTGCCTCAGAATTGATCGACTCCACAAGGAGCGTTAGACCAACCACTTTTTTTACCTTCAAAATATCACCTTTACTCGCTTCTCCTCCTGTATCGAGCTTAGCTTTCCAAAACTCACCATCGAGCCTGACCTGTCCGCTGCCATTTTCAAAGGGAGCGTAGACTTCTACTACCTTGCCAATTAATCCCTCAACACCCGATATAACTTTAGACCGCTCTGCCTTAACCACCAAGTAAGCAACCAAAAGTCCAAAACCAGCAACTCCCAGTGATCCTGGTATAATCGTCCATAAAGAAATTTCTAAACCCAATTCATTACTGGAATCCACTAGTAATATAGATCCTGCCACAAAGGCAATGAAACCTCCTATCCCCAAAATGCCAAACGAAGGAATAAATATCTCAGCAACCATAAAGGCTATACTGGCTACAATCAATAGCAAAGCACCGAAACTGACAGGAAGCACCGCAGTAGCGATAAGAGCCATTATGATGCAAATGCCGCCCACAACACCCGGTACAAGGGAACCAGGATGTGTCAACTCAAACCCGATACCCAAAAGTCCTGCCACAAAAAGTAAGTAGAAAATATTAGGGTTTGATATGACCTCTAAAAACATCTGCCGGAAGCTTTTTTTATAAAATACAAAGTTAGCGTTATTGGTATCTAACCGAACTTCAGAATTATCATTCAATTTAATAGAACGATTATGGACACTGCTCATAAGCCGATCCAAAGATGGTGCGATGATGTCGATAACATTGTATTCCAACGCTTCCTCTGCTGTGATGGAAGCGGAGTTTTCTACAAAAGAAACAGCCATATCTTTATTACGGCCTCTGACATCGGCAATAGACTCCATAAATGCAATGGTATCGTTCTCAACTTTCTTTGATGCCTCGGAATCTTTCAGATCCTGTCCATTTGCTTGAATAGGATGGGCAGCTCCTACATTCGTTCCCGGAGCCATGGCGGCGATGTGCCCACTTAGGGTAATGAAAGCTCCCGCGCTTCCTGCGTGAGCCCCACTGGGACCGACCCAGACTATAACAGGAAAATTTGCTGATAGTATGTTTTTAACCATGCTGCGAGTGGCTTCCAAAGCACCACCCGGTGTGTCCAGTTGGATGACAAGACCAGTCAAGCGTCTTTTCGCAACATCATCCATGGCAGCATTCAGAATATCATCTGATGCCGTACCGATGATTCCTATATCCACCACCAGCCATGTGCTACTTGGGGACTCTGTGGCCTGCCCTAATCCCCCCCAAAACAGAGCCATAAAGATGCAAAAAATCCTCGTATAAACTGGCATACTTTCTCCTAGCTACGGGTTCAAAACCATATTTCCTTAATACAGTGTTATTTTCAACTCTTATAGAATACAGCGACAGTCCGTGTGTTTTCACATCTGCTATACTGCAAAGGAACCTAACTTTTAACATCATGTCTCATACGAGTTATTCGTTTATCAAAGTTTAGCTCTTCTTCCTCTTTTCGAGCGAATCTAAGATAATGCTCTCTGGTAGAGTTGCTATTTTTCAGGAAGCATCCTCCAATAGGTGAGTTTGGTTTTCCAGGTTAAATCTATTCTTAACCATTTTCTTTACTTAAGAATTTAACTCTGCTGAAGCAATGTCCAGCTCATCAAATGCTTTAGTATTATTTAAGCTCTCATTCGCAGAATAGGGATAAAGAATTCTTTATTTATCAAACAAAACAATTTGTGCAAGTATATCTCTACCATTTTCTCGAAAATAAATCTTATTTAGTTCGGCGTCTCAAATCACTACAAAGGAGAACGTAATGAGTTTGGCAAAGCCGGGAATTTTAAAAGAGGAAATTATTTACTACAACTGTCTCATCGACCTACTTTATGCAATGGAGGGCTCACTTAAAGCAGCAAAAACGGCTCATCTTCGTATGCTCATCGACAAGGTATTGGCTATGTCGCTTTTACAAGGCGATTTTTTAACCCAAGAAAAAATGCTTGCTGCGCAACAACTACAAGATCACGAACGAACTGCATTACTACGCGAAATAAAGACATGCCAGAAAACCGCTATTGCCTCTGCTACTGCCGCACTTGAAGCTCGACACCACGACTACATTTACATGGAAGCTGTATGAAAACTATGCTCATAAATAATTGACCCGCCGTATCCTCTAAGAATACATGCGGGCCATTATCTTTAGTCATCGCACCTTTCACTAGCAAAACGACTCCATCAAAAATTTCAAAATAATTTTTATTGACTTAAGAATTCGAATCTGCGATAAGCAGAGTCCTTGAAGCTGTGGGGATATAGCTCAGCTGGTTAGAGCACCTGCCTTACAAGCAGGGGGTCCATGGTTCGAATCCGTGTATCCCCACCATGTCAGTTTCAAGCATCTATTATGAGTAGAAGCACTCAAAACTTCCTTCACCATTCACATATCTTGATATTATCAAACAACTAGTTTAGAACTCGTTGACTATTTACAGAATAGCTACTTAGGACATGCTCATTGTAGGATTTTGTTAACGCATCAAAAACAAGGTCAATAATGATTTTGATTTCCTGCATTTGCTTCTCATTTTGAACATGCTTCTCTAACATTCTTAGAGTTTGAACCCAATGCCCTTCCTCAGCTCCATCTGTATGAATATGGGAAGAGAAAAACTTCACCGCTTTGTGCGGCTTCTCAAATCCCCAGTGCTCAATATTCGCTTTGAGGTCAGTGATGAACTTCTCATTCATGAAAGCTGTAATGCCTTCAATGGCTATAGGCACAGCAAGAAAAACAATGGGATCTCTTCTGAAACTGCACAACGATTCTTGAATAAATCTAAACATATGGATGCCACTATTAGCGACAAAGACCTCTTTAATATAATCCGTATCAGCACCTAAGTAACGCAAATCCTCCTCAATCCAAATCTCATGGTTTACTTCACCTGACAGGTGACCCGCATAATGCCGGCGCAGCTCAGGATCATCGCACATTCCTACTGCATAACCGAGGACTCTAGTTGTGTACTTCACGTAGTCATAGGCATTGGCCAAGCAATTAATGTATTCCGTCTTGGAAAGAGTATGGGCACTCACCCGAGAATAGTACTCCAAACTATAGTACTTTTCACAACCTTTTTGGACTTGATCGGCAATACCTTCCACAAACAAAGTTTTCACAAAACCTTTACTTTCCTCACTCATTTTTTGCCAGCATCGTAGTAAACCATCGGCAACTCGCATTTCATACGGAAAAACCTTGTAAGTACCACCAGGGAGATCAATATCTCGTGATTTTGCACCTTCAATTTCTAAATATTTCAATATTTTCTTAGCGGGAATCTCTCCTTCCTCGCAATAAAAAATCATCTGCTCTTTGTCACGATTTTGGGATAAAGCTAAGTACATTAGCAAAGGGAAGAGGCCCCGTCTTTCTTCAGTGGGATCTACTGAACTTCTGGTACCAACATAGCAATTTTTCAAACTCTCCGGCTTAAACCCTGAATATTTAGAGAAATTTGATTTTTCACCATCGACCATAGTAGTTGATCCCACGAGTTTGCCATTTTCATAAAGTAGAATATGCTTACCTACTTCATCATTTTCATCAAATAGATGCTGCTCATCCAAAATACCGCCAAATGTTTTTTTTCTTAACGTAACCAGCTCATCAGGGTAAACTCCCCCTGAAACGATCCTGATTTCAAAACCTTCTGCAGGGCCTTGATTTTGTAATTTGGACTTCAAAAACTGCATTTTTTCTTCGATGTTCCAATCTTGCGTTAGTTGCATAACAACTCCTTCAGTAAATTAATTACATACTAATACTTACGCACAGTGCTCTATGGTACTGTACCTACAACTGACAAATCACAGTTTAAAAAACAATTAACTCTAAATAATTCTTTCAATCTGTCCGAGTCTTATTCTATGGGAGTTTGAAATGGAAGAGTTACAAAACATTATTATTGCTTATACAAGCCTTAATATTTTATCGCTGGTATTTTCTATCGTTTTCTATTTAGGAAATAGAAATCGTAAAGCATTTCGTTATAATGTTTACTACTGGCTATCCATGATTGTTATTTTTATAGTTCAAGGTGCTTTTAATGAAAGTAACTTTGCAGTAGCATTAAGCTTTGCATCAACTGGTACGATTGTCTATGTCATAGCTCTAGTCATTCAAGAACTTTTTGAAGTCCAGCTTCCTGCAGCTAAATACAATTATGCAAACATTATTGCACCAATCATAAGCACTATATTCTATTCGTTAGGGGGTGATTTCACGATAATTGCCTTACCTATTGCCTTGAGTCTATGTTTTACTAGTTGCCATATGGTTTTCCGCGCATGGCGGCATGGAAAAAAACACACCGTTTCTACTCGCTTTTTTTTAGTACTTATCTTTTCCTGGGCGTTGCATGTAGCTGACTATCCCTGGTTACGGATGAACCAGGAATTTGTACTCCCCGGATTTTATATAGCCTTTCTTATGGGTTTCTTCATGTCGGTTCTTTTACCCTATGTAATTAATGAGTTGGAGCAAAAAAAACATAGTGAAGAACTTGAAGATAAAGTACGAGAAAAGACTAGAGAAATATCACAGATAGCCGAAAACAGGAAAATCGTAAGTCAACTGCTAGCCCACGATACTGGCAATCAAGTTTATCTTATTTACCAGTTGTCTGTGTTTGTGAAACGGGGTATTGAGCGGGGAGAGATACCATCAAAATACCAAAAGTGGGTGGATGTAGCCGTACGTGGTTACAATCGTCAAAAGGAAATGACTGCAAAAGCAAGGGAACTACTAGCAGCAGAGAGTGGTAAAGTCTCTTTTCAACTTAAAGCGATCAACCTATTGCAAGCTATCGAAGCATCCGTTGATTCCATGAGTAAGAAAGCCGATGAAAAGGGCGTTGTTGTGGAATACAAATGCCGCGATGACTATTTTATACTTGCTGATCAAACATTATTTTCCACTTCAATTCTTAATAATCTTATCAGCAACTCAATCAAATTTTGTAATGATGGGGACAAAATAAAAATTCGAGCTTTTTGTGATGGGCGCCAAGTTACTATCGTTCACTATGATCAAGGCCCCGGTATACCACAAGACAAACAAAGAAAAATCTTTTCTGCCAATGAAGCGACATCTACAGTTGGCACCAAGGGAGAAAAAGGAACTGGCTTTGGGCTCCCCATAGTCTCTACTATGGTTTCCAGCCTCAAAGGCGAGCTATCACTGAGATCCCGATGTGGAGACGGTCATATGACTATGTTTATTCTGAAGTTCAACTGTATCCGTCCTGGGGAAAAGGGTGAGGGCACAGACCATAAAGACGAATCACTACTAGATCTTGCAGTATAACCCCCCATAGGGGCTACCAGCAACGTCCCCATTTCTCTTCCACAAAATGCAAAGCCTTTGACATATGGCATTCCCTTCAGCCATTTTGATAATGGACTGGTTTATGCATTTCTAGTTTGAAGTTCAACCTCCGCCCAGGGATTAGATAGGAAACCCAGTTATGAAAACGGTCTCTCTTTTTATCCTCTTTATGGCTCTAAGCCTATTTTCCGTGCTCAAGCCCAGCAATGGATCAAAAGCAGCAGAACCCTCTCGCATACCCATTGCAGAGTTTGAAGGGGTAGACTCCGTGCTTGTCAGTGAATTTCTGATGGAGTATCCCGAAGGTTCTGAACTGATTGCCAAACTTATGGATTCACAGATCGAGGTTGGCATGCTTGTTAACCAAATTCCTGACGATAATGGACAAGCGATACAAGAAAGCTTGGGGATCACAACAGAGCAGCAGCTGCGCCTAATTCCCTTTGCCCATGAGTCTATCTGGATTAGAGACTACCTGGGAATCCAGACCAGAAGTCAAATCCTTGGACAAGCCACTAAAACAACAGTTGATTTTAGCTACCGAGAAGATATGCAAATGGAAGACCAGGGAAGCCATCAATTAGCTCTTACCTTTCCTCAAACTGTCGTTGTCGTTCCTCTGGCCTATGATGGAGGCAATTTTTTAACCAACGGAAGCGACTGCTTTATCGGCATCGAAAGCAGTTTTCTCGTGTTAGACAACCAGCAATCCCTATTGGAGCAAGCCCTAACGGAAGAAGTAGGGTGTCGCCGTATCCACCTCTTCAAGGACCCGCCCCATGAACATGTTGATATGTACTTAAAAGTAGTTAATAAGGATCATCTTCTTGTAGCCCAGCTGGCTCCTGAAATTCTTAGTATTTCCGATCAGCTTGACCCCGAAACCTCAGATTATCTAGCAAAACTTGCCACTAAAATGGACAGGGTTGCGCAGCAGTTGAAACCTGAATTTACTATTACTCGTATCCCCCTGCCTATTTTCTCTTTTGAACCTTTTAATACCTATGTCAACAGTGTGTTGATCGGCAAAAATATCTTCGTCCCGCGGTATTCTTTTCCAGACCACATGGCCGATTTCGGCCTCAACGAGAGCGTAATGACAAAAATAGAAAACAGGGTTGAGAATATTCTCACGCAACTTGATCTCAAAGTTAGCTGGATCCATACACAAGAATTGATGGATGGTGGTGGCAATTTTCACTGCGTCACCTACCAAGTACACAGCTCGCCTTCTTTGAAGCAGAATACTACATTAGAAGCAAAATGAATCACTTTATATGGTTACTAATCTTGTAACTTACGGTGTTTTAGGCATATGAGATTCAAGGGCTGGTACATTATGGTATTCTTTTTATTGACACCCTGGTTGGTGCCAACTATTCTGCTCTTTCAACTTTGCAAGGGCTAATAATCCTTAAACCTTGCAGAACGGTTGATCCCTGGCACACTATGGGTATGAATAACAACCCATGGTTGCCATCTTCCTCTCCCTGTTCACCCCAAACGGAAGTTTCTGAGGAGGGGTATTACGATGAAACTGGCATGGATAGTATTAACCTTGAAGCGATTGACATATGACGGAATTTGAAATTGGTGGGATACCCATTTCCCCAGGGCAAAAACAAACCATCGATCTACATATGGGTCGGCTCTATGACTATACTGAACTAACCATGCCTGTCGAAGTCTTCCGTGGTGTAGAACCAGGACCTTCGTTATTTATTTCTGCCGCTATCCACGGGGATGAATTGGTTGGAACTGCAATTGTTAAAAAAATAATCAACGACAAGCGCTTGAAAAAGCTGCGAGGTACTTTAATCGCTATTCCGATTGTCAATGTCTATGGCTTTAATACACTTTCACGATATCTTCCCGATCGCCGGGATCTTAATCGGTGCTTTCCTGGTACACCCAAGGGATCTCTTGGTTCCCATATTGCCCACTTATTCACCAACGAGGTTATCCATAAGTGTCAGTATGGTATTGATTTTCACTCAGGAGCTATTCATCGCTCTAATCTCCCCCAAATACGCACCTGCTTCGACTTTGATTCTGACAAGGATTTGGCAGAGGCTTTTGGTGCACCCGTCGTTTTAAACTCAAAGATCAGGGAAGGCTCCCTCCGTGAAACGGCGGCTAATCTGGGTGTGCAAACCTTACTTTTTGAGGGAGGCGAAGCGCTTCGTCTTAACGAAGGAGTCATTCGCTTTGGAGTCAATGGAGCTTTTGCTATTATGGAGAAAATAGGTATGTTGCCACCTGGCAGCCATAAGCCAGTTTCGCGTTCTTATATGGCCCATTCTAGCTATTGGGTAAGAGCTTCGCAATCAGGGATGATTAGCCTAAACCGCAACCTGGGTAGCAAGGTCAGCGAGGGAACTTTACTCGGTAAAATCACAGACTCTTTTGGTAGAAATCTGGAGAAGCTGCAATCACCCTCCGAAGGAATTGTGATTGGAGTATCCAAGCTTCCCCTGGTCAACAAGGGGGATGCTCTATTTCACATAGCAACCTTTGAAGATTCTGATCTAGTACGTAAACTGGCATCGGAGTTGAATGACTATTATGCTGATGGACTGTACATATAAATACATACTTAATTTTACTAGGTCTTTAACAATGGATCTAAACCATGTAACTTGACAAGTATTCCACGCTGGTTTCCCATAATACATAAGGTGCAAATGAAAAAGGAAAAGAAAGTTATTGGTTGGCGTGAATGGATTGAGATTCCTGACTTGGGTATTCATAAGATAAAAGCTAAAATTGATACAGGAGCAAAAACATCCAGCCTTCACGCTTTCGATCTTGAAACCTTTAAACGTAAAGGTGTCGAATACGTTCGCTTTAAGGTTCATCCAATTCAAAAGGATTCCAAGCACACTATTTCCGCAGCCATACCCATTTTGGAATATCGTAATGTTAAGAGCTCAACGGGGCACACTTCAAGACGCCCTGTTATTCAAACTGCCATCAGACTTATGAGTGAATGCTGGATCATTGAGTTAACGCTAGCAAATCGTGATGCTATGGGATTCCGTATGCTCATTGGCCGGCAAGGTATTCGTGGTCGTATGATCGTTGACCCCAGTAAGTCTTTCCTGGGTGGCAGACCAATTAAGAAGACTTCAAAAAAATAAAGGGAAAGGATAGGTTCATGAAACTTGCTATTTTGTCTCGCGGACCACAACTTTATAGTACGCTACGACTACAAGAAGCCGCTTTAAATCGAGGTCATGAGGTTAAAATCCTTGATACTCTGAAGTTTTCAATAGACTTGGAGCAAGGAGAACCTGAACTCTATTACAACCAAGAAATCTTAGAACACTTCGATGCGGTACTACCCAGAATAGGCTCGTCAATAACATACTACGGGACAGCTGTGGTCAGACAGTTCCAGGAAATGGATGTCTTTTGTGCCAACACAGCAGCGGCCATCGCAACATCCCGTGATAAATTGAGATGCCTTCAGTTTTTAAGTCGGCATGGTGTTGGCATTCCCAAAACGACCTTTGTCCGCGATAAAAAGGATGTGTTACCAGCAATAGAACGGGTTGGCGGTGCCCCCGTTATTATTAAGCTAATAGAGGGGACTCAGGGAATCGGCGTTCTCCTGGCTGAAACCGAAAAAAGCGCCACTGCCATCATAGAACTTTTGCAGAGTCAAAAGCAGAATGTTTTAATTCAGAAGTTTGTCGCGGAAAGTAAAGGCAAGGATGTCCGTGCTATTGTCGTAGGAGATCAAGTGGTTGCCGCCATGCGGCGTATTGCCCAAGGGCAGGAGTTTCGAAGCAATGTCCATCGTGGCGGAGTAACAGAGAAGGTGGAACTAAGCCAAGAGTATCGTGATGCAGCCATTCGGGCCTCGCAGATATTAGGACTCAGAATTGCTGGGGTGGATATGCTCGAAGGCAACCAAGGTCCACAAATCTTAGAAGTCAACTCATCACCAGGATTAGAAGGAATTGAAGGTTGCACTAACTTAGACATTGCTGGTGCCATAGTCGAATACATATCAGCTCAGGTAGATTTTCCAGAAATCGATATCCGCCAGCGATTGACGGTTAGCAAGGGGTATGGTGTGAGTGAAATCTACATTCCCGAAGGTTCCCATTACGTTGGTAAAACCATCGAACAAACTCACTTAAAAGAAGAAAATATAAATGTTTTGACCCTCTATCAAGGTAATAAGATCATCCCGAATCCCCGCCCAGACAGAGTTCTTAGTGGTAGCGATCGCCTCTTATGCTTTGGCAAGCTAGAAGCTATGCGTTCTATGATTCCCCCTAAAACCAGAAAAAAACGACAACCTAAAGTCGCCGACTTGGATTTTGACAGATCCGTCATATCTGATCAACAATTTGATAATGAAGGCTCCCCTCAAGGCTAATCCCATAGCCCCTCATCCTGCTGTATAGGGTATCTGGGGCGCTTACTCTTTTTGCTTCCGATACTTCAATTCTGTACGACATTTTCGCAGTTCTTTTTGAACAAAGTGTAGTGTTTTCTTTATGGTTTTCATTTGAGTTTTTGCCTCTACCAACTGCTTCTGCAAATATCCTTTTTCAACGATTTTAAGTTTTCCTTCTTCATTCACTCCTATTTCTTCTTCGCTGGCATACTCTGGTCGTAAGCTCTCATAGTCTTCAACTCGTTTAAACTTACCATCACCGCTAAGTCCAGGATCAGAATACTCTTGAATGCAATTATCAAGATCATAGGCATCCCGCTCTAACTCCAAGAAGAGATTTTCATTAACTCTTTTTGCTATCATCAACTCATAGGCAGGATCTTTTTCGTTCTGAATGACAACCTCACCTTCTTTATTATAACCATATTTGCCATCTTCGGTTTTTCCTATCTCTTCCATTTCTGTATCAATTTTTTTGGGTACATATTCACTCTCTGTAGTACATGCAGTAATGGCAATAAGCATTATCGTGGGAAATAAAAATCTCATATAAAACTCCTATATTTGGGATATCAAACTTTTTATATCCTTTCCTCCATATGCGGAACTCGAATAAGTCCTTCGAAGGAGTGTCTTCCTAAGACAAGCAAAACTCGCGAGTCGGTGTATGATGTCCCATACGGTAGCAAAAGCTACTTACACCACCTCTAAACAGCAGCATCCCAGAGATCACGTACGCAGTCGTAAGGGTGGCTCTCTGTAAGAATTTCTTCATGTGGTCGATTTACAACTCCTATACCAGGTTTCACGGCAATGCCGTGCGGGTACTACGAGTTAAAACCACTTATTTTCTTGGGTTAGTAAAGCTATTTTATCGTATGGTGTCAATGGAAAAATCCTAGAAGGGACGGCCTCCTAAAGGCTCACGACTCACCTTTTATCCCTCTCTTGATTGCTCATTGGCGTTAGCTTCTTAAGAACTTTGCCTTTTAATCACAACCTAGACGATTTTACCAGTATATTCACCCTTGCCTTCAGTAAAATTATACCTGTTACACAGAGCCAGGACAATCGTTTTCCCATGGCATGCGAGCTACAGTTCTTGTCCATCAGGGAGTCGGGGAGAAAATCTGCTATAAATTTCTACTCCCTTACCACATCCTGGGTAGGAAAAGCTATTTGCACCCGGATAACTAAAACCATTGATAAATATCCGCCGTGGTGTATTACTTTGGTTTGGCAGACTACCATGAACAGTATAGGGTCCAAATAGTATGACAGAGCCAGGTTCCAATTCTGGAATCACAACATCCATATTATCGAATTTCTCCCGCTCTGCTGCCCTACCCTGCTCCAGAAATAGGTGTCCATCAAGACAGCTTCGCTCAATAAATCGAATGGGTCCATTATCCTTAGTGATAGGATCTATGGCTATAATTGTCTGTACGTAGCTACCTTTACCATTTACATCGCGCCAGTACTCAGTTCCATACTTTCGATGCTCACTATCTTGATGCCACGGAAATTGAAGCCCATCACGGGGAAATTTAAAGTGTGCCTGACATATCAATTGAACAATCTTTTCACTGCCAAGAATCTGGCTTACAGGACCAATCAATCTACGATCATAAGAGTAATTCAATAAACGAGGTTCCACACCAGCACACCATACAACACGATCTATGCGATTTCTAGTAATAACAAACTGAGTGCCTTGGTTACAAAATGTAGAGCTGTTTGTATGCGCTATACTTGCAATTCTATCAAAAGAATATTTGATACTCTCCACTTCAGCAGTGCTAAAAACCTGATTTAAAGTAATGAATCCCTTTTGGAAAAAGTCATCAATCTGAGTAGAAGATATTTTCATAATTCTTACCTATCAAAATACTTACCTACAAATTTATTGGAGCATTAAACCTTTGCGTAGTACTCACTATAAATATGGACATTTTCATGGATGAATCTGTCTCATTTCTTACTTTTAAAAATTTTCCTACTGTCACTACATGAGTGATGTATTAGTTTTTATTCTTATCGGAAGCTTATAAGAATTCAATACTACAAAATTCAGGTAATCTCTTCCTGTTAGAATAAATAGTTAAGATATTTATCTTGATGTACGATATTTGCAGCAAGCGCATAACTCCTTGAGGTAGTGAGGTACCATCAACATGTCTATGAAGCCGATGTTTTGTCAATGCTGTGAAAGGAAATATGAAAGCCCCGAAGATTATCTAAAAGGTACATCACGATTTAGAGTTTGCTCAAAGGGTAATCTTTGGTTTGAATGTTCCTGTGGGAGTGGCATGATTTTGAGAAAAGGTGAATTTGAATGGTATTCCCCAACTTTAACTATGTCTGACACGGCTGCTACAATCTTCAAGGACGTTCAAGAAATCAAAAATATACCATTAGTACCCACAGCAGTAATGGAATTACAAACGGTCATAGCAGATGAGAATTCTTCATCGAAGACGATAGAGGAAGCACTAAGGCATGCTCCTAACATTGCCTTAGGAGTTTTAAGAACAGCTAATAACCTGAGAGCGTCATCAAGCCTCGAATTTAATAGTATCTCTCACGCAATCTCTTATATTGGTCGCCAAACTGTCAATGATATCGTTCTTTCGGAAACGCTACAGGATTTTGATTTTAAATGCCACCACTTTAGTAAAGATTCCTATTGGCAAGAAGCTATCCTAACAGGAAAAATTGCCGAATATCTCGCCCACAGATATGCTCCTGACATTTCGAAAGACGAAGCCTACATCGCAGGGAGCCTTGTTAATATCGGTAAAATCGTATCGGCGATTTGCTTTCCTCAAATTACCGATGATGTTGCAAAAGCTGTTGCAAACCCTCGTCGCCCCAAAAGCTGGACCTATGCAGAGGATCAACTGCGGGTCTATTCGCACACTGTCTTGGGTGAAATCGCTGCTGCTCTTTGGGGATTCCCAGAGTACGTCGTCCATGCTCTATCTTATCATCATAGCCTTCCCAAGGATGTTCCAGATCTTGTGCAAGATGATTGTGATTTTCTCGATGATGATACTTCCACTAATGAAAAATCCGGACCAACACTGCAACAGATAGTAGCTATTGCTAACCAATATGCCCATTGGGTTCTTTTACAACCAAGTCGGATGGATGAAATTCTCTTTGATCACTATGCACGAATTATGGGATTGGATGAAAAAGCTAAAGACTTGTTGGGGGAAGAATTAATGTCTTTGAGGCCTCAGGCGGCGTAGAAAGGAACACATGGCAAAGATACTACTTGTTGATGATGAGGAAGATTTCTTAAGTACTCTCAACGTGTCGCTCACTGAAAATGGCTTTCAAACGCATTGCTTATATAGTGGGTATGACGCTTTGTCCTATCTCAGGCAGCATAATGATATTGACTGTATTCTTTCCGACTATTATATGCCGGCTCTGCGTGGCGATGAATTGGCTAAAATGATCCGTAATGAATGGGAGATACCCATCATTATCATGACTTCCGATCCAAATATTCAGTATCAAAAAATATATCGTTCTGGAATTTCGGGTGTCATGACTAAACCCATAAATGCTAACAGTTTTATTGATTTATTAAAATCAAATCATCTCCATATTTATTCCGATCAGGTGCAGCAACGCAAATATCTACGCGGCACTTTTGATACTACAGGTATGAACCTGGCAATCTCTAACGGCAGGGAACAGATCAGTGCAGAAATTACTAACCTTAGCACCCAGGGCTTAGGTATTCGTATCGTCAACGAAGCTTTCACAATGTCTACGGTTCAGTTTATCTTAGAAAAAAATCAAGAGTCGATCAAAGGTTATATGCACTGTCGATGGCGTTCAGGTGAGGACAACAAGCTTATGGCAGGTTTTGAATTTGATTCAACCACAAAACAATTCTTGAGTGAAAATGAGCTATTTCACAAATGGATCAATTTTAAGTAGAATCACATTGTAAGTTTCCAATCATCATTGTGGTCTTTATTTTCTTTATCTTCCTTATCATCACTTCCTTCTAAGTCTAAAAAATTATGATCATCTTCTTCATCTTCTTCATACGTTTTCTTTTTCCGCGAGAATAAACCTTTCTTTTTTGATGCTATAGATTTAGCAGGTTTTGAGATTTCATGATCATCTTCACTTATAAGTACCTTATCGTGAGATACATCCATATCATCAACGTCATCTATACCGTCTGCTTCCTCAATATCATCTAAGTTTTCATCATCATCGTCATCAAATTCATCTATACCAGCTCCCAACTTTTTTACCCTGTACTTACGGTAAAAGGAAAACCCAGTTATCAATATAATAAGGGTTACTCCAGCAACTCCTATACGGACTAGAAAATCATTTCTACCAGGTGGATGAGAATCCAGCTCAACGGTTTGAAAGGTTTGATAGGCCTGATCCAAATAGCCATTACTGGTATCTTCAAAATTTTCTTGAACATCTGTAAATGTCATTAAAAAATGAAAGTCTGCGGTCGAAATCAAGAGTCGCATTTGCATCATTGGCAATCCGTTCAATTTAAAATCAGCGTAAAAAAGACCAGCTGGAACATTCTTACCTAACTCAACTAAAGATAAATCACGAATTCTATAATTCTGCACAGCGTTAGACATTTTTGATGATTTTTCTTCTATTTCTTTCGAAAATTCTTCTAGAGACACTTCATCTATGTATTTAGCTCCCTTAAATGTCATGATACGAATATTTCGCCTATATTTGTCGTTATTATCTAAAGGTGCTTGAAAAAATAAAGACGCCCCATTGAAATTTTTTTTAATAGACCAACCAACAGGTGGATATATGGTAAACCCTCGATTTTCTATTTCAACCTGACTCTGAAACCTAGAGTCATCGCCTGCACCAAACTCACAAATAGTGAAGTTTATAATAATAATTAGCGAAATCCTCATCAGTATCTTAATCATTTCCTCTCCAGTTAGATAAAATTATGCTGGCCTCATTTGGGTTAAAACTTTGGTAAATTGATCTTCCACTCCCAAAGTGTCACAGACATTTTGAATGATAATATCAAAAGCTGATTGATCCATTTCATAGACTCCATATTTGCGTGGATCATCAGCATCGAATTTTGTAACGATACTTTGATCATCAACTTGAATGTTAAGTGGAACAGCTATTTCATGACGAAATTCTAATTGTAATTGGTTTTGGTAGCGACAAATAGGATCCCATTCAGCATCTTCTATGACTTTATATAAAGCACATAGACGCCATATATTATGTTCAGAACTTTGTTTATCCTCGTAAATCAGAAAACATAGGTCACCTTTTCTCGCAGTTGCTCCGAGAGGCCTTCTTATAAATTTTATTTCATCACTCGATTTTGTTCTTAGGTTAGAAAAGCTATGAGGATTCAGTTTAGCAAGCCACAAGCGCCCCGAATAGTCAACTTTATTGCCTTTCATATTTAGCAGCCCCACTCTAAGTTTAGATGCTATATCAATAGGAAATCTTTGCTCACGACCTAATTCCATAGCATGATTCAAAAATTTAAGACCTATCTCAAAATCTTCTATGTTATGCTTTTCTTGGAAAAGCTTGACATAACAATGCCCCATGAGCGTCAAGCTTTTATAGTTTTGATTATGTCTCTTCAATGAATCATTTTGCAGATTTTGAATTGCTTGACTATACTGTCCATTTTTAAACAGACCCAAACTATAAATAAATCGAAACTCAAAATTTTCCGGAAACACTGTTAACAGATCACTTGATAGCTCACAAATATCTGAGCCATTACCAAGAGTTTTAACAAGTTCCAACTGAATCTTTTTATTTAAGTATGAATCTTTATAAGCATCAGATAAAGATTCACTAATCATCAAAGCACGATCATAACGCTGCACTCCTAACTGAGCCAAGGCGATATTTTCAAAAACAATATAATCTTCCAACTGATAGGAATTTAACCAATTAAATTCATCACTTACCCCTTGATGAAGCAGATATAATAATTCGCGTTGATATAGATTTTTTCTTTTAATATCAAGGGAATCAATCATTAGCCTTACCGCTTCTAGCTCCCCTAACTCAAAGTGAGCTATGGCCACTAGAGAAAAATAAAGATCACGGTTATCAGGAATGGCAAAGGCAAGCTTATTTAGATGGTCCTTGATTTGAGATATAGCAGTTAGATCTTCATCTTTAGCTGCAGCTTGAATCCAAAGACGGTATAGAAGGAATTCGGTATAGGGTTCTTTAGCAAGGTTCAGCGCTGCAAATACATGCCGTCTGACTTCTCCATAAAGTCCTTTCCAATATGGTTCTAGGCACGCTAAGTAGCAGTCCTCAATTTGAACTTTCGAACTTTTAACCTTGGACATCTCTGCCTCCATTCAAGACACGATGGTCTTCCTATCGGCAGAGAAAGGAGGGGCTTTAGCCAACTACTTACAATCTTTAGGTAAATTTTACCTAGCTTGCAATAGAAGTATCTGTTTCCCGCTTAGCTAATGTTTCAGTCACAACAGCTTGCTGGATAGCTATTTCTTCAGCAAGGGTTCTTTCTATTTCTCCAGATCTGTCAATCAGCATTTCACGAAGATCGTCATAACAAGAGTTACAAATAGCTTGACCAACCATTGAGCTGTCAATCTCTTCCCAATGCATCAGGAAGGTCCATGCTTGCGGGCTAAAGTCGCGTTGTCTCACTCGTTCTACTTCTCCACAGCACTTACACTCTTGCAAAGTCCTCATTTCTTTTCCCCTTGAAAAAAGAATACAATCACCACTTACCGAGGTAGATCAGTTCAACTGAAAGCTTTGGGACGTATTCTGGAGATAAGTTCTCCAGCACAGTACTGACTATCCTTAGGCAGACCACGAAGGTAGCTCGGCTTTCGTATTCACAATGATTTTTTATGCTCGTGCTACATTGTCCACATTCAAAATCATGTGTCAACTGAAAAACTTAAGGAAGGAATAGTGATTTTCGTGGAACTCTTGGCTGATCTTAAATTGAGGTTAAAAAAATTTAATTTATGCCTTTATATGGTGCCTTCTCGAAATAGTATTTCATGACCTCTTGCTTGATAGTATGCTGACGCAGGCTCGCTGAGTTTAAGGTTAATAGGGGCTTCCAGATTTCATTGGCTTTTTTAGTTGCACCATTCCTATATTGGAGTAATCCCTTTAAATACACAACTTCAGGGTCTTCATCTTCCAGTTCTTCCAAATAGACCTCGGCTTGACGAACTTCACCCCGGCGTAGCAAGGCGTGAGCTAGATTACGGATACCCTGCCGCTGCAAGGAGTGCTCGAGATCAAGAGCCATACGTGCGTATTCAACAGCCTTATCCAACTGTAAACCACGCCAACAATAGCAGTCCGAAAGTTCTAAATAGGCCTTCGCTTTATGCGGCTCTAGTGACTCCGGAGCAACAAGTATCTGCTCAAACCAAACTCCAGCGGCTTCAAGCTGCCATAACTCTTTATACAGCTTTCCTAATGCCCAATATATATTGGGGCTATCAAAATTGGTGTTCAGCAGCTTTAAAAAGTCATAAGTACTGCGGCTGGCATCTAAGCGACAGGCTGCATTGACCAAACTAATGAGACTATCTTCATCACCTTCAGCATATAGAAATGACAACTTTGAACGGCAGTATGTTAACTCAAGAAGATTAGCTTCGCTGACAAGTTTGGTTTTTTCACTAAATTCTTTCCAATCTAAGTCTTTCTCGTCATTTTTTGCTAATTTTTTTAAGACCGAATCGTACAGATTGAAATTTATTTTATCTTCGTTCAATGCTGAAAAAATAAGCACTTGCTGCACTAGATAGGTGACATTCCATGGGTCATGCAATAAGGCTTTATTGAGATAATTTAAAGATTCTTTATAGTTTTTATCAATAAATGAAAAATTGGCTTTCAGCCATAAGATCTCACATTGATGCCCCTGATCAGTAATTTTATCCTCAGGAATATCCTTTAAAATTCCCTCCGCCTTATCAGCTGCTCCATATTGCATCTCAAAGGAGATATATTTAATTTTGGTTACAAGACTGTGACTATCTTGATCATACATTCTTTTGTAGTGCTTAGCTGCCCTCTCCTCATTGCCAAGCCTTAAATATACATCTCCCATATATCCCTGAATATCAGGATCATCAGGATATTTAGCTATAAGAGAATGAAGAAGAGAAAGCAATTCTACTTTATCAGACTGATTTTCAATGAGGTTCTTTAGTCGCTCTTTTTCAATCAGATACTCTTCAACATTTACACCAGCTAATCTTAATCGCGCGACACTCCAACAAAAGCGAATTTCCGGATTATCAGGATGATGTCTATAAGCTTCTTCAAATAAGTCAGCCGCCATTTCATATTCACCCATAGAAAGAAACTGGCTGCCTATTTTTTGAACGATTTCGGGATTACTTGTTTCCATACTAAGAATGCGTTTATAGACTTTCAAAGCTAAATGATGTTCAGAGAATTCTTCAAGTGACTTCGCTATGAAGTATAGGACCCCCTCGGTTTCGTCATCATCAACGAGAGCCCGTTTTACCAAAACCTCTCCTTGAATCCGACGTTTTTTCGCTTTTTCAGAATCACCACTAATTTCAGCAACTTTCGCAGTAGCAAATCTTTCATAAACCTGAATCTCGATAGGGCAATAACCTTTGTTATCCATCCACCACTCAGATAATGAAACGATACTTTTTTCGGCAAAATCATACTGTTCTCTGTCAACAAACTCCGCTGTTAACTTTCGGTGGGTTTCAAAGTTTCCATACACGTTGTAGGGAGCTAGCTCTTCAAATAGGAAGAAAAAATGATCACCCTTATCATCTTCACCAAGATGATAATAGATCTGGCTCATTCCAAAATATCCCGGGTACCATGTGTGATCAGCAGCAATACATTGTTGATAATTATAGAGAGCACGCTCATAATTATCCTCCATTTCCATACTAAAACCGATGCCATAGTAGATTGCTGGATGAGGTCCAATAGATTTCAAAAGAGCTTGAAATACCTTTGTCGCCTCTTCAGGCTTGATGAATTCTCCATGCTGTTCTACCAAAACATGGCAAACTCTAGCTGTTATATTTTCGGGATCCTGAACTAGGATCTGCTCATACTCGGTTCGCAACTGTTCCAAGGTATCTAGCTTTACACCCAACTCGATGCGACGCAAATGGACTAAAATATTGTCCGCACACTCATGCTCAGTGAGCTCTTCAATTAGCTTTTCTGCTGCTCTATACTCTTTAACAAATATTAGCTTATTTGCGTACTCGAGTTTTTTTACAGGATCATCCGTCTTCAACATGAACTCCGAAAATGACTCACTTGTGACTCGTTTTCGGATCATTTTTAGTTTTCTAAAATCAGTTTATAGGGGAAATCGATATTCTTTTATAAACTTTTGGCGTTCAGGCATAATAATGAAGTATTATTAGACAGTTAAATTCAGCTGAACGCCGCGGTACCGGTAATATTCTGCCCCACTACGAGACGATGAATGTCATGGGTACCTTCGTAGGTAAAGACAGTTTCTAAATTACATAGATGTCTCATCGTACAATATTCCAGAAGGATGCCATTGCCGCCCAAAATTTCTCGACAGCTCCGGGCCACTTCTAAAGCCATAGAAGCATTCCCTTGTTTGCCTAAAGAAATTTGAGCGGGCGCTAAATCTCCAAGAGATTTAAGCTGCCCCAACCTTAGAGCAAGAAGCTGGCCATTACTAATCTTCAGGCACATATCTGCTAACTTGCCTTGCACCATCTGGAAGCTACTCAAACTTTTTTTAAATAAATGCCTTGCTTTACAATAGGCTACGGTTTCATCAAAACAGGCTTCGGCAGCACCTAATACACCCCATATAATACCGTACCTCGCCTGATTTAGACATTGTAAGGCCCTCCCAATACCCTTGGCATTAGGCAGCAAAGCATCTTCAGATAACTGCACATTATCCATGATAATCTGGGAGGAATGGGAGGCACGTAGAGAAAGTTTTCCTTTTATTTCTTCGCGTGTTAATCCGGGAACATCTGTAGGGCAGATAAAACATCGCACTCCTTGATCGGTTTTTGCCCATATCAGGATGATATCAGCAACACCCCCATTGGTGACCCATTTCTTCGTTCCATTAAGAACCCATGATCCTTGTTCCTTAGTCGCAGTAGTCAGCATAGTAGACGGATCTGATCCCCCTTGGGGCTCTGTTAGTGCAAATCCACCTACTAATTGCCCTGAAGCTAATCCTGGTAGCCATCGTTTTTTTTGATCAGCACTACCGAAAGCATGAATAGGAAACATCACTAAAGAGCCTTGCACGGAAACAAAGCTTCTTAATGCAGAATCGCAACGTTCAAGTTCTCTCATAATGAGACCATAACTGATCTCATCATAGTGGGGAGAATGATCGAAGTCTAAGTTTGAGCCAATCAGTTTTGCCTGCCCCAAAATTTGCGGTATCCTTTCATCAAACTCAGCTTTTTCATAGTTGTCAGCGATTGTATCCATGAAATGGCTGGCGACAATATCCCGTGTATGTAGCATGACATCCTTCTGTGCTTCTGTAAGAAGGTCATTGATCTGCAAAAAATCAGGATAGGGGCTAGAGTGAGGAACTTTCATAGCGAAACCTTTTAACGCGAAGTTTTGACAGCATAAGAAACAATGGAAATATAATCAAAGCCATAACAAAGAGGCTGTGAACCGTTTGTAAAGTTGGCCACTTTAAAAAACAAACTCCATAAATACCATACAACAAATAAAGGCTCATGACTCCCACCTCTGGTTTGCTCCGATTGTCAAAGATATGCTTGAAAGCAAATGTTTTCTGGCTATTGGCTGGATAAGGAACGAGCCCAGGAATGAGCGCCGACACATGGGTTTGATAATATTTATAGTTATAGCCAGTTTGGTCTTGTCGGTACTGATCAATGCGATGAGACTGCCCAAAGTATAACAATGAAAACCCAACGAAAAGAATGAATACTCCCCATGACGATCGGGTCAAAATCACAATTCCCAAGCCCAACACGAAAGTTCCAAGCATATGTGGAAAACGCACATAACGATAAGGGCCGTAAATTTCAAACTTTCTATTCTTTCGTTTTGGAAAAGAATACAACCAGGTTTTTAATATCATTGCCAAAACCATAACACTAAAACCAAAAATCAAGGACTGAGACGATGGTTGAAAGGTTATAAGGGTGAAAGGTAATACTGTTAGTTCAAGAAAGTAGCTGAGGTCCACCTTAGGTTTTACACTAACTGCCAGTCTAAACTGCATTCCAATACCTTCCTGGTGATCATTATTTAAATCAAGTTACGCAACATGGTCCTCACACAGTGTGACTGCTACCCCCCTTATAAACAGGAAGTTGACCACGGTGCTTTAATTTGTCTTCTGACCCTGGTTTAAATTGCCACCTTTTATAGTTCCATACCCATTGTTCAGGATACAGACGAATGACGCTTTCAATCTCACTGGCCATAATTTGCGTGAGTTTAACATCATCGCTCGCATCATGAGCTGCTGACACAATTTCTTTATATAATAGTCTATACTGCCACCAACCTTCACGCATGCAAAAAATAGCAAGAACGGGTGCCTTTGTTCGTATAGCTAGCTTTGCCGGCCCCGCGACAAACTCTGTTCTTTGCCCAAAAAAATTTACCAGAGGACCTATCCTACCTTCGGGCTTTTGATCCATCACAAAACCTAGGCAAGATCCCTTTTTCAAAGTCGCCACCATGTCTCTTAAAATAGACTTTTTATTAGTCCAGAGCACCTTAATACCCATGGCATGGCGAGTCTGTTCAAGAAACTGAGTCACAGCCTCCGATTTAGCTGGCTTGGCTAAGGCGTAGAAGCTCTCACCAACGGCATCAGCTGCATATTTTGCAACTAGTTCCCAATTACCCATGTGCCCAGTGACAACAATAAGGCCCTTACCTTCGGCTTTTAGGGACAACATTTTTTCCTTCAAAGCAGAGAATCCTACCACCTGTAGCTTGTTACGGTGCCTAGCGCTAACACCACAGGTCAAACTTTCCACAGCCACCGCAATTTGGTGACGGAACACCTGCAGAGCAAAAGTTCTTGCGAAGATGCTATGGGGTGGTAGTTGGTATATTTTTAGTAGGTTACGCTGTAGTTTTCGCAGGTCCTTTTTCGCAATCCCCATGGCCAAGCGTGACAATACTCCCGCCACGGCCCTTAGAAAGCTATCAGGTAGAATTGCGAATAAGCCAACAAAAATGTTAAGGGCGAGTAGCTGCAGACGCATCATCAAATCAGGGTCCAATCTTCGCCAAAGCCTTTTCGAATAGATCACCAGCCCGGTACGAGCTTCTGACCAAAGGAGCAGAGGCCACACCTAGAAACCCCAGTTTCTCAGCTATGTCCGACAATTCTGAAAAAACCTTCGGTGTCACAAATTCTTTAATCGATAAATGACGTCGCGAGGGTCGCATATACTGGCCGATTGTTACAAAGTCCACATTATGGTCACGCAAATCGTGCAATGCCCTTATCACTTCTTCCTTAGTTTCTCCCAACCCAAGCATCATGGCACTTTTGGTGAGTACGGGATAAGGTGCCAGTTCTTTTACTATTTTGAGTACTGATAAACTGCGTCGATAGGTTGAACGAGCATCACGCACCCTTGGTGTTAATCGTTCTATAGTTTCAATATTGTGAGCAAAAACCTCTGGTTTTGCCTCCAAAACCCGTCTTAAGGAAGTTTCCTTAGCCTGAAAGTCTCCGCCAAGGAATTCCAGACGACAAGCCGGACTCGTCTCGCGAATAGCTGCAAAAACCCGGGCCACATGGGAAGCGCCCCCATCATCTAAATCATCCCGATCAACCATAGTGAGGACAGCATACTTTAAATTCATCAGTCTTATTGACTCAGCTGTCTTTCGTGGTTCGTCAGCATCAAGCCAACCCTCGGGATTTCCGGTTTTAACATTACAAAACCGGCACGCGCGGGTACAGGTATCTCCAAGTATCATAAATGTAGCGGTATTAGTGGCCCAACATTCAGAAATATTTGGACATTTTGCTTCTTCACAAACCGTATACAGTTTCTTGGCGCGCAAATCTTTTTTAATTTTGAAGTAAACGGACCCTGTCGGAATATTTGTTTTCAGCCACTTAGGTTTGTTTATATGCAAATCCTTGCGGTTTTCTGAGTTCATGGCCACAACTTTTTACCTGTCTTTCTAGCTTATCTCTAAAATTTATGATAATTGACAACGCTCGGCGAACTTATCACTCTTTTTTGCCTATTTCCACTTTAGGATGATGCCTTGAGAAAAACAAATGCCACCGCCCCAATCCACGAAACCAAACTCCCATCCCGTCTGATAAGGGCCTGGCAAGACACCGTTATTCAGACCGCACGCCTCAAGGGAGTGGAGCGCGATAGTACAGACAAAGCAAAGCTAGAGCAAATTATACGCCAGGAGCATCATAACGTGCGCCAGCTTTGGGAAGCCTTTACCACCGAGCGTGAGATGTTACCGCGCTATCTCCTTGACCCGAAAAAGCAGACGACTGCATATTTACTCGGTTTTCACCTTCCTAACGCGGCCCGCGTCTGGAACCTTTTTAGCCGCTTGCACCAGCGCTATGATTTTCAAGAACTAATGCATAACCACCATGCTATCAATCTATGTGACCTAGGTTGTGGAACGGGATCTATGGGGCATGCGGTAACAGCATTCCTAGGCCTCAAACACCCAGCAAAAACCGTAGAGGTAGGCCTTATTGATCAGCAAGGACCATTTCTAGACGCAGCCCGCTTAGGCTACAAAAACCTGGAATTTACCAGTCAGATTAAATCGAAAAAAGGAAGCTTAGAGCAAAGCCTAACGATGCTTGCCAAGAATCTTCCCAATAACAAGCTAAATATAATACTTTTGGGCTATGTTTGGAATGAATTATCCCGCAACCCCAAAGCCCAACGGAGTATGCTGGAGCTACTAGCGCAACAAACTCCAAAAGATACAATGATTGTGATTTTAGAACCCGCAAATCAGTATATTTCCCGGGCTGCTATGGAACTAAGAGATCAATTGGTGAGCTTGGATTACCAATCCTTGTACCCCTGCATCCATTCATCACCTTGCCCCATGCTGTTAAGACCTAAAGACTGGTGCTATAGTGAAACTTCATGGGACCTGCCTGTGGCGCTAAAAAAGCTGGACCGTTCGATCAATATCAACCGTGAGCGGCTGCGCTATACAGGTCACGTTCTGGCTAGTCCCAGCGTCACAGCGAAGCTCCGGCAACGTTTTCCCAAAGGGGCTTATCCTATTGTGGGGCTCCCCACCATGAAAGGTAGAGAATCCCATCATTTTGAATATTTGATTTGCCAGAAAGATAAGCTAGAAAAGTATCCTCGTACGATCACAGCAAAACGTACCTTGCAACGAGGAGCCTTACTTTTCACCAACCCCCTCACTACGAAGAAGACTTAGCAATTCCTTAAAGTTTGCAGGATAGGGGGCTTTGATCTTGATGGAGGCCTGACCGGGAGCAGGCTTTATCATGAGCGACCTGGCATGAAGCAGGTGATGATCTGCGGCCAACTCCAGCACTTGATCTGGTAAGCTCATCTTCTGTTTGACATATACCTTATCGCCCAAAATGGGATGGTTTTGTTTAGCTAAATGGACCCGAATCTGGTGACTGCGCCCCGTTATTGGCCGGCACTTGACGTGGGAAAGGGGGTAAGCCGTAAATCTTTCCACTGTATCAAAATAAGTTAAAGACTCCTTGCCCGACCGAGCTGAGGCTTTAACCATCCCTGTTTTGGGATTAATGGCCGATAACAGGCAAGACATTGAAAATTGATCTTTGCTATGGCCGTAGCATAGGGCTTCATAATGTTTCTCGGTTTCTCGATCGCGAAACTGCTGCATCAAAAAATCACGACTTGATGCCGATTCGGCTAGGATCAAAACGCCTGAAGTTTCCTTATCCAGTCTATGGACCAAAAAAAGTTGATCAGCAGGCTGATTAAGCTGAGCCAGTAGTTTTTTTAAAACTGGTAAAACCTGATACCGGTCGGAGTCGCGGCTAGCCTGCGTGGGCATCCCAGGGGGTTTATTGATGGCGATGACCCCATGCTGTCGGTATAGTATGTTCTCTTGCCCCAATTGGGCAACCTTTGATCGTTCTTTTGGTATAAAAGATAGGTGTACGGTGTCGCCAAAGCTAAGGGAGCGAGAAGCAATGCGGATTTTTTCCCCATTGAGGAAAACAAAGCCATCATCGATCAAAGCCTTAGCCTTACGACGTGAGAGTCCTAACTTGGCTTCAACGATAGCCAAGTCAAGCCTTTTACCTACTAGCTTCTGTTTAACCTGAAAGCTTGCCTGTTTCATGCTTCTCCCTATAATATTGGGTTCTGTTTATTATCATTTTGGCAGACTACAATCTAGTAAAAAGCTGAAAGAGGGCTTTCACAAGTAACTTACATAATTTCAACTAGTTAAGGATAATACGGTCCATGAAGCCCCAGCGACTTCCCATCGAAGAGAGAATACCAGAAATTTTATCCCATATAGAACAGCACCCTATCACCCTGGTGCGTGCCGAACCAGGCGCTGGAAAGACCACCAAGCTCCCCCCGGCCTTGATGGATATAGGTCCTACTATTGTTCTTGAGCCACGTCGACTTGCAGCCAAAATGGCTGCAATATATATCGCCGATCAAATGGGGATAAGTTGTGGACAAGTTGTGGGTTATCAGGTCCGCTTTGACCAAAAAGTTAGCTCCCATACCTTGCTACGCTTTGTTACTGAAGGATTATTCCTCCGCCTGCTTCAGGAAGATCCCGAACTGAGGTCCTTCCAACTGGTCGTCCTTGATGAATTTCACGAACGGCACCTTGCTACTGATATTGCACTCGCCTATTTACGGTACTTGCAGCAAACTTCACGACCTGAACTACGGATTATTATCATGTCGGCAACGTTCGATACCGGAGCGCTGCAAAGATACCTAAACCTAGAGCAGAGTTTTTCCATCGAAGGGAAAGTCTTCCCTGTGGACATCCACTATTTACCCTTTGAGGACAAAAAATATGATGTAAGTGAGAAGGTATTCATAGCCCTCAAACAGATGGCTGCCAGCAAAAATAGCCAGGGCCATATTTTAGTTTTCCTGACCGGAGTCCAGGAAATCGAGCGTTGCCGCCATTACCTTAAAGGTAAGCTGGATAACACCCTATATGAGGTGTTTGCACTCTATGCAGATCTAAGCTCCAAGGAACAGAACAAAGTTTTTGCACCTTCGACGAAACGCAAGGTCATCCTGTCCACCAATGTCGCTGAAACATCTCTGACTATTGCCGGTATCACGGGGGTCATTGATGCAGGACTTGCTAAAGTCAGCAGCTTTGCCTATTGGAGCGGTTTGCCCACCCTACAATTACAAAAAATAAGTCAATCCTCATGTATCCAAAGGACCGGTCGCGCCGGACGGCTTCAGCCTGGGACCTGTCTACGGCTATTCAGTGAGCATGACTATCGGAAGCGATCAGCCTACTCCAAAGCCGCCATCGAAAGCTCAGACCTAACCGAGCTTATCCTTATCTGCAAACAGCTATGGGGATCAGCAACAAAAATTGATCACATTCAATGGCTCACACCTCCCCCGCCGAAGCATTTGAAAACGGCACTTGAAACCTTAGAGGTCCTGGGAGCTATAACTGACCATGAAGAACTCACACCCTGGGGAAAGGACTTGGCAAAGATTCCTCTGCACCCCCGCCTAGCATCCATGCTCTTAGCGGGCCGGAACCGCGGACTTGCCAGGGAAGCTTGCCTGCTAGCAGCTTTAATCAGTGAAGATTTTATCCTGGATCGGTCCTTTATAGCCACTGAATCTGGAGCCTGTGACCTAAGCTTTCAAGGATCTATTTTTCTGAAATGGTGCCATAAGGAGGATCAAGAAACCCCAGCTATCGATCGGGCATTGCAGTACAAAAAACTTCCCCATGTTCTTAAACTATTTCAATCTTTGTGTCAGATTATGGGCCAGAGCGCGAAGACCCAAGGGATCGTGCTTCAGCCCCAGCAACTGCTCCCCATCATTTTCGCCGGCTTTCCAGATCGGGTAGCCAAATACCGTCCCCAAGCCAAAAACAAAAAAAATCCGCAGTTGCGATCCTATAACTTTTGTCTAGGCCGGGGTGGAATCCTTTCCCCTTCATCACAGGTCAAAAATCATAATTATGTGATCGCTTTAAATGCCTACGAAGACCCTACGAAATTTAATGCTGCCATCAAGACTCAAATTAGTGTCGCCACAGCAATTACAGAAAGTGAACTAAGAACGCAACCGCACTTTTTTATGAAGAATCAAGAACTAAACTATGACCACAGTAAGAATACAGCCTATAGCCACCACCAAGAATACTATGGCCGCTTACTGCTAGCTGAAGAGCAGCAAACCATAGATAGCAGTACATTTAAGAGGCTGTTAGCGCAAAAAATGGTCGCCGACTGGCCCTTTCCTTTTGCCAGTAATGCAGAACTCGAGACATTACAGCAGAAAGTTCTCCTATTAAATCAAGCACAGTATAGTCATCAGATACCAGATTTTAAGGATGAGTTTTTTGAGTATCTTGTGGATCACATTCTGGACGGCAATGATACAATAGACACCATTTTACAGCGAAGCTTAGGAGATTATCTCTATGACTTAATTGAATACCCTGATCAGGAACTACTCCGCAGTTGCACCCCTGATAAGATTTCTCTAGGTTCATCGCGATCTTTCAGGATTCACTATTTAGGAGAGCAAGCTCCCTATGTGGCAGCACGCGTACAGGATTTTTTTGGACTCCAGGACACTCCTACCATATGTGAGGGGAAAATTAATCTTACCTGCGTGTTGCTCGCTCCCAATCAACGTCCTACCCAGGTAACCCAGGACCTTGCTGGTTTTTGGCA
Organism: Pseudobacteriovorax sp.; assembly: GCA_050293845.1. GTDB lineage: Bacteria > Bdellovibrionota_B > Oligoflexia > Oligoflexales > Oligoflexaceae > DT-89. Next base: position 34,971 of record JBNKNM010000017.1, read on the forward strand.
GGGCTCATACCAAGAGGTCCGTAAGGAACTGTCCCGCCGCTACCCCAAGCATGACTGGCCGGAAAATCCCTATATCTTAAAGTGAAAAACAAGTTTAGTTCGCAGGTTATCACCCCAGTTCGGTTAGAAATTTTCGCAGTCCGGGTAACGATAACTCATAGAAAATGGATAAGTAAACACTTGACCGAAGGTTTGATCCATCAGTGCACATTGATCAGATGCCCCTCGATCCTCATGGACAGCCATAACAGCATCGACTAGCAAGGGTACCAGGTCATCATCGCGGACAGCTGGAACCCGATCTGTTAGCTTGGCTACAAAAGTCTTCAGGATCTGTAAAATCAGCTTGCCTTTTCGGGAAGGTGATTCATACCCTGCTATCTGTATGCTTTGGTCTAAATAATAAGCCAAAATAGCGCCAACAGTGTGAACATCGCTAAAATCAACATGACGACAGGGGTCTGAAGACACTTCAGTAAAATCTCCAGTCCTGAACTTCTTATCACTGCCATCGTTAAGGTAAGGCGAATTTACATCGCGATAAGCGAAAGAGCAGGATAGGCTAGCCATTTGCAGCGAGTCGTTATCCATTGTGTAATGGGCTATCAGGTCGGCAACAGCCTCATTGATCCCGGTAAATGTATGCTGTTGGGCATAGGTAGCTGCAGCTGAGGCTTGTAACCATCGCTGATGAAAGGGAGCCAGGCTTTGAGAGGTATCATTATAGCCAAAATAGCTTTTAACGGGGCCACTGAGATAATGATAAAAAATATGATGACCATACTCATGGCTCACGATCCAAGGCACTTCCCAAAAAGAGGCCTGCCAAACTTGCCGTTGCTCACTGTCAGTTTTGGACATAGGATAAAATACAAGATACTGAGAAATACCTGGTACCTTATCAGATAGCGCCCAGCCGGCGTTGTCTGTAATGGCCAATTCGGCGTCTCGCCCCGGTATATTAAAGCGAATATCAGGTAACACTAAAAGAGCTAAACTGCCAATATCGTGGTCGGGATCCACAGAACTAAGGTAGTGGTAGGTCTTTTCCAATGGTGCTGCAATGCTTAGGGCAGCCCCTTCAATGCTATAACGCGGGTAAGAATGTTCAGGACAGATACGCAGTTTTTGGGGTGGACTACTGACCTTTGTACTAGCAATACAATCCCCTTCCAGGATCTGCCCCACCTTCAATTTATCGCTGCAGGAATCCTTCACTGTATTGATTTCTTGAAAGCCATATAGGGTTGAAAACACTACGGGAGAGTTCATGATGTCGGGGGATTGCCAAAACGTTTCCCTATACATCTGAGACTCTACAGCTTTGCCATTCCAAGACCAATAACTAAGCCCAGCAAGGCTATCGATACCCGTTGCACATTTGCTATCCACCAGAGGTAGAACGGTTGGCACGTCTAAGTTGCCTTCTTCAAAATGATCGACCTTAGGATCCGTTTGACTCTTTGAGCAACTATAGAGTAATAGTATTTGTATGTATAAGAGGCTTATTCCTTTTTTCATAACTTGCCTTTTTTGAACTCCCAAGTTTACCCTAAAATAGGTTGATAAAGGCTTATTAGCTACTTTTTTTTAAAGGAAATAAAACCCTTTCGTTCATCGTGAAAATATTATTAATCCACCGTTCCCAGGTATATGCTGATTTGTATTGGCAGGCCTAGTCCCCCAAGTAGAGGAAGAAAATGAGTGAAAAACGCAACATACTAATAACACCTGCTCTCCCCTATGCAAACGGATCTATTCATTTAGGTCATATGGTCGAACACCTTTTGACTGATATATGGAGCAGATATTTTAAGCATCGTGGACACAACTGCCAATTCGTCTGTGCCGATGATACCCATGGCACCCCCATTATGCTCAGCGCCAAAATGCAAGGCATTACCCCCGAAGAACTCATCAACCGATCAAAGAAGGAGCATATTGAAGATTTTAGAGCTTTTGAGGTTCTATTCGACAATTACTCTTCGACCAATAGTGACACCAACCGAGACATTTCAGCGCAGATCTTTAAGTCCATTGAAAAACGAGGCCATATTGAACAGAAGGTGATTGAGCAAGCTTACTGTGAGCACGACAAAATGTTCCTCCCCGATCGTTTTGTAAAGGGAACATGCCCGAAGTGCGAGGCTGCAGAGCAGTACGGCGATGGTTGCGAAATTTGTGGCGCAGTTTATGGAACAGCCGAGCTTAAAGATGCCAGCTGCGCTCTTTGTGGAAATGCCCCGGTAAAAAAAGATAGCGAACATCTTTTCTTAGTGCTTAATAACTTTAAAAACTATCTTCAAGAATGGCTCCCCAAACATACCGACCCCGCCATTACCAATAAAATGAGCGAGTGGTTTGACAAAGATCTGCAAAGCTGGTGTATTTCCCGGGACAAGCCTTATTTTGGATTTGAAATTCCAGGTCACCCCGAAAAATATTATTATGTGTGGTTCGACGCTCCCGTTGGTTACATGGCATCATACAAGGAATGGTGTGATTCCCATGGTAAAGACTTTGAAACAGAATGGAACCGTCCCGACCGAGAGATTTATCACGTGATTGGCAAAGATATCACTTATCACCATACTTTATTTTGGCCTGCTATGCTCTCAGCTGCTGGCCACCAGGGACCCACAAAGGTACTGGTACATGGTATGCTCAATGTCAATGGTGCGAAGATGAGTAAATCCCGCGGTACCTTTATCTTAGCAAGAACCTACTGTAAACACTTAGACCCTAGTTATATGCGCTACTACATGGCCTGCAAGCTCAACGGCGGTATTGATGACTTGGAGTTGAATTTTGATGACTTCGTAGCACGGGTAAACTCGGACCTTATTGGCAAAATAACCAACGTTGCCTCCCGGGGGGCCCAGATGCTGCACAAGCTGGATGGAACCATCGGCACCCTTTCTCCAGAGGGCTTGGCATTGGTGCATCGTGCCCAGCAAGCTTCCACCCTTATTGCTGAGCACTACGAAAAAACCGAATTTTCTAAAGCTGTACTAGAAATAAGAAAAATTGCCGACGAAGCTAATAAGTACTTTGATAGCTATGAACCATGGAAATTGATCAAGTCAGACCAGGACAAAACAAAAGAGGTGCTAACCACCATTCTTAACCTATTCCGGATCATGGCCATTTACCTCAAACCCATTCTTCCGTCCTATGTGGCTAAAGTGGAAACTCTATTTGGAGACGAGCCCTACTGCTGGGACGATGTGCAAACGATAGTCGAAAACCGTAAAATTGCTGCTTTTAAACACCTTCTTTCGCGGATCGACCCCAAAAAAGTTAAAGCGATCCTCGATGAAACGGCTATGATGACTAAAGCGACGCCTAACTCAGGAAAGACCAATAAAGGTAAAGACACTTCCCAGGAACAGGATACAAAGACCATTTCTTTTGATGATTTTATGAAAGTCGACTTGCGGGTAGCAAAAATCATTGATGCCCAACACGTTTCTGGTGCTAATAAACTATTGCAGCTGACCCTTGATATTGGCAACGAAAGCAGAAATGTTTTTGCTGGCATTAAATCAGCCTATCGTCCCGAGGATCTTATCGGTCGTCTCACGGTTATGGTGGCAAACTTGGCTCCTCGTAAGATGAAGTTCGGCATGTCTGAAGGTATGATTCTCGCTGCAGGTGATGGTAAAGATATATTTATACTATCCCCTGATGCAGGAGCCAAGCCCGGCCAGCGTATTAGCTAAAATGGATAATTCTTTCTTGCGGCTACCCGCCTTAGCCGCCATAAGGCGGGTGTTGACCCAAACCCAAGAGCTGGAGCGGCAATGGGATGATCCAGGACATGCCGCACGCATGACGGCCCTAGCCAAAACGTTAGACATGTGTCGTCATCACCCAGACAATGAAGTTAAGGAGATCGCAGGACTCTTGCGGCACCTTAATAGTGACTGTAGTCATAAACACTTCCTGGGAGTTTTGGTTCCCCTTGAACGTCAGTTTGCTAAGGGAGTCTATGACCACGACTTCATTCCTCATGAGGGAGATCGCCCCCCCCAAGAGAAACAGCAAACCTGGCCCATCCTGGTGATTCTCGACAACATCCGCTCAGCATTTAATGTCGGTGCTATTTTCCGCTCGGCAGAGTGCTTTGGCTGTGAAGGTTTAATTCTCTGCGGTTATACCGCGACTCCCGACAACCCCAAGCTATTAAAGACCACTATGGGCACCGAGCAGAACGTAGCTTGGCAATACGAAGCCCATACAGCGAAGGCTATTCGGAATATCAAGGATCAGGGCTATCATACAATCGCCTTAGAGCGCAGCCCTTCCAGTATTTCCCTCTATCAATATCGGTTTCCTAAGAAAACAGCCCTTATTTTAGGCAACGAGCGCCATGGGCTAGCACCCCATATCATTAAGGACTGTGAAGCGACGACTCATATCCCGATGTGGGGTTCTAAAAACTCCCTCAATGTGGGAGCTGCTTTCGCCTGTGTTGCCAGTGAAGTGAGGCGGCAATCAGTGGATTGATGCTAACCTGACTAACCTGGCTCCTAAGCATTCAGCGGACAAAAAAGCGTAAAACTCTAGATTTCAAGGGGCTTTCTGGCAAATACCGAAATGGTAGATCAAACTTAGATGATACTTGAACTATGGACTTATGGTGAGAGAAGGTATCAAAAGAGTACTTTCCATGGTAAGCACCAAAACCGCTTTGCCCAATCCCCCCAAAGGAAAGCTCATTATTGGATAAATGGACGATGGTATCATTGATGCAACCACCTCCAAAGGCTACTTTGTCCCTGAACTTCTCCACTTCATCACTATCTTCCGAAAAAAGATATGCTGCTAGAGGCTTAGGCTTGTCTCGAATAAACTTCACCATCTCATCAAATCTTTCATAGGTAAATAGTGGTAGCAGAGGACCAAAAATCTCATCATGAAAGAGTCGGGAATCGCTGGTAACATTTTCAAGAATCGTGGGTTCGATATACAGTTCCTGACGATCATGATTGCCACCATAAGCAACCTCACCTTCCTGGATAAGGCCTACTAAACGATCAAAGTGAGCTGTATTTACGATCCGGCCATAACAAGAGTTTTTATGTATATCATGACCTAATTGACTATGGATCTCATCCTTAAGAGCAGCTATGAGTTGGTCCCGATAGGCCTCCTGCACTAGAATATAATCAGGAGCCACGCAGGTTTGCCCTGCATTCGGGATCTTGCCGAATATAATACGCCGGGCAGCCAAAGGGATATTTGCATGTTGCGTTACAATAACCGGGCTTTTTCCTCCTAACTCTAAGGTCGTAGGAGTTAAAGTTTTTGCGCAAGCAGAAGCTACCAGACGACCTATCTGAATACTCCCAGTAAAAAAGACATGATTCCAGCCATAACTTAGCAGCTGTTGTGATACCTGAGCACCCCCTAAAAAGCAGCTTACGTACTCCTCAGCAAACGCGTCATGAATCAACTCTGCTAAAACCTGAGAGGAGTGGGATGATACTTCCGAAGGCTTTATCACAGCACAGTTACCTGCAGCAACAGCTCCCACCAGGGGTACTAAGTTCAGCAAAAATGGGTAATTCCAAGGTGACTGGATCAGGACTTGCCCCAGAGGTTCCGGGTATCGATAACTTTTGGCTGGTAATAGATATAAGGGAGTAGCCCGCTTTTCGGGTTTCATAAAGTATTTGAGGTTTTTTTGAAAATAGCGAATTTCCTTACCGATGAGAGCTATCTCCATCATGTAAGACTCGCGTTCCGCCTTACCGAGGTCTTCCTTGAGAGCGGATAGAATAGCCTTTTCAAACCTATCGAGGCTCTCGCGAAGTCTGCGTAATTGCTCTTTACGAAATCCATATTCCTTAGTGCGACCGGAAGCAAAATAGTCCTGCTGGAGATCCATGATTCTCTTTAAAGGGGTACCAGACGGGTTGAGAATATTGCTTTCTTCAAGTTCGGCGGGCATATACGCTCCCATTTATAGTTAAGACAATTATAGACTGTTTAAATCGCCATGTTAAGCCGAAGCGGCATCATGTGGTGAATCAAAAAGCTATTCCTATTTGCCCCATTATCCGCTAACCTCGAGAGTTAAAGTACTTTAAGCAACAAAAGGAGTTGTCAATGCGCAAAAGTCTTATGTTATCCGCTGTAGTAGGGATTGGCTTAACGGCAACCAGTTCAGCGGCACCCAAATGGGCTAAAAAGGGTGATGTTATTGTGAAATGCAAAGGTGTTGCCAAAAAGGGAGCTAATGACTGCGGCGCTAATGGCCATGCATGCTCAGGACAAGCCGCAAAAGATCGCGACCCTAATGAGTGGGTATATACCCCCGAAGGGCTCTGCGAAAAAATTGGTGGTAAGATTGGCAAAAAAAGTAAAGTCCAATAGTCATGGAAACACACTTGAGGGGGGTGGGCTTTAACCTACGCCCTGAGTGGCTCGATTTTATAATAAACGAACAGCCCCCAGTGCCATATTTAGAAATCATTGTGGATAACTGGTTTTCCCCAGGTCCACACCATAAAAAGCTGGCCCAGGTGCGCCGCGATTATGAGCTCTTATTTCATTGTGTTGGTATGAACCTCGGGGGTGATGACCCTTTAGACTGGGAATACTTGGGGAGGGTGCAGGAGCTAGCCTCCCGCTTCCAACCCCTTCATATTTCCGATCATCTTTGTTTCCAGCACTACAAAGGTCAATACTTTCACGACCTCTTACCCATACCTCTGCATGAGGATTCCCTACACCACTGCAAAAACCGCGTTGAGCAAGTTATAGAGCAATTAGAAAGACCCTTGCTCATAGAAAACCTCTCCTACTATGTTCAGTATGAAAACAGCACTATGATGGAAGCTGATTTTATAGCCCATCTCTGCCAAGCCACAGGGACAAAGATTTTACTAGATCTCAATAATATCTGGGTCAATGAGCAAAACCTTGGTATTAGCTTTGATGATTTTATCACCAGTATCCCGCGCCAAGTGATTGGTGAGATCCATTTAGCTGGACCAGAGATGCAAGATAGCATGTATGTGGATACCCATGGTACTGATGTAGTAGAGGATGTCAAAACCAGATTCAGCACAATAGTTAAGGAAGTCAATGTACCCGTTATCTATGAACGGGACAATAATCTACCCCACCCCCAAGATATAGTACGAATCTGCCAAGAATTGGAGCAACTATGCTGACATCCATTGATAAATTTGTAGATATCCTACAACAGCCATTTTTAAAAAATGCCAGCAATCGTCGCGATCAAGGATTTCAGATCTATCGCTTAAACTACCTGCTCAACCATATCAAAGTATTACAGGACAGTTTTCCTGTCGCACAAATCGTCCTTGGCGAGAATAATTTCAAATTCTTTGCGAAACAGTATCTGGAAACCTACCCTCCAACTGTGAGTAACATCGAACGCTTTGGCAGCAGCTTTGCGGAGTTTCTACAAAATCGACACGAACTTTGCGAAATTCCTATTATCGCTGCATACAGTAAATTGGATTGGTTTTGGTGGCGGCGTTTTCAAAATCCTAGTCCTATATTCTTATGGCAAGGGGTTCTGCAAAATTGGAATGCTTTTCACGACGGTCAGGAAGAAATAGAGCAGGAACTAAATCCCGAAAACATTGTTAAGATTATCCTCACTAACCACGATGATGGGTTTTATTTAGAGGAAGAATATATAAGTACATCAGCAAAGATCTGATTAGCAATGGTATTTATGGTTTAAAATGACCATATGTATAGAAATCTACCGCATCATAACACGATTCTAAGCATGTAATTTATGGGTAGATTTACTCATTAATAACTACACCCTTACTAAAACACTCCGGCTCCGATGCTAGGCTGTTTCTATAGGCTTGAAAGCTTTGATTAATTGATCGACTTGCTTAACTTGTGTTAGAAATTCTGCTACTTTATCTAACTTTAAGGCACAGGGACCATCACAAAGAGCCTCATCCGGATCAGGGTGGGTTTCGAGAAATAGCCCCGCTATTTTCTGAGTGATACCAGCAAGGGCGAGATTAGTCACATACTGACGACGTCCATCGGCAGAATCTTTGCGACCACCCGGCATCTGTAAGGAATGGGTTACATCAAAAATGACAGGATGACCCGTTTCTTTCATAACTTGGAAACCTAGCATATCTACCACAAGGTTATTATAGCCAAAGCTACTTCCTCTTTCACAAAGCATTGTATTCGTGTTGCCATTTTCAGCAAATTTATTAAGGATATGACTCATTTCGTGCGGAGCTAAAAACTGTGGTTTCTTAATATTGATGACTGCACCGGTTTGTGCCATCGCATTCACAAGATCGGTTTGCCGCGCTAAGAACGCGGGCAGTTGAATCACATCACAGACTTCAGCGGCCACAGTAGCTTGGAACGGTTCATGGACATCGGTTATTAGAGGGACCTTGAATGTATCCTTTACTTCTTGCAGTATCTTCAACCCTTCATCCAACCCTGGACCACGAAATGATTTACTTGACGAGCGATTCGCTTTATCAAAAGATGCCTTATAAACAAAGGGAATCTTTAACTTTTCACAGACTGTTTGTAATATTTCCGCTGTTTTTAATACTAGGTCACGAGATTCAATAACGTTATTGCCACCAAACAATACCATGGGTAACTCGTTCCCAACTTCAAACGTTGCAATAGAGATTTTTTTCTGCATTTTTATCCTAACCAACCACATCTAAAAGGTACATGATTCATTATATATTATTGATTCAGTTAAAAATGTCTCGCCCAAAAAGCCCCACGATGTCCTCATTTAAGTCCAAAACGACCAAAGCCCGGCATGGATGCTCCTGTAAATAATATTTTGCTTCCGTAACGAGTACCCCTTCGTTGATTATTGTTCCAGTAGATGCCAAGGTCGCAGCGATTTTCTTACCTACAATTCCTGACTTCCCCATTCCGATAACAATGACGCGACCACTTCACTTTATAATTTCTTCTACTATATCAGCGAAAACCTCATCAATGGTACCCGCTAGCTTAAGAAGTTGCATCGCAACCTTGCGAAGAGAAGTCTTGGCTACCTCAACAGTATTGATAGATATATTGTTTTCAAATACATGTTTTGCGTGACTCATTTCCTGAACTTTTCCTAGTAAAATCATTTGAAATTAATGGCATATTCAATTAAGACGATCGCATGTTCATTACTAGACTGATGATCCTAGCCCTGTAATGTGACTTTTATATGCAAGTTTATTGCATACAGAGTCAAATTTATTCAATAATCGTTTGACCTTATATGGGTACAGAATATCTCACGCCACTCTCTGGTGAAAATGATACACCCTTGTTAGATGTCTGTTCCCATCTAGTACGTTTATAGGAAAATATTCTTAACACAAAACATATTTTTTTACATAGTTAATTGGTGTCTGGTAAGTATAAATTTTCATTAGCAAACTATAAACAATCCTATCCTTATAATAGTTAAGAAAAGTGTTCACCATGAGCAACATAAGCAAGAACAAATAAGAAATATTGAAAATTTTTCCCAGAAATAATCATCATGATCACATGTGATTCTAAACTTTGTTGCTTTAGCAATCTCAATTAAAAGCAATATTTTATGGATTACGGTTTCTGATTAAAGCTGGACTATTTGCTACAGTTAGGGTAGACCCCTAATATCTGACGCAGTACCTCTAAGGTAAGGTAAGGTTGTGAAAGCGATTTTTATTGAGGCACAGTCGCCTTTAAGAGCAAATTATAATATCATTCTAGCTTTATTTATCCGGGAGCTTAAAACACGTTTCGGAAAGCAAAGACTTGGTATCTTATGGTCTTTTATCGAGCCAGCTGCCCACATTTTAACTTTTACGGCTATCTGGCAAATACGGGGTAGTACCGATATCTATGGAATTTCTATCCTATTATTCATCTTATCTGGTATACAGCCCTACAATTTTTTTACATCAATGATTAGTCGTTCCATGACATCATGCCAAGGCAATAAAGGTCTCTTTAGTTTCAGGCAGGTCAAGCCTATTCATGCACTGATCGCTAGATGGATCTTGGAGTTTGGTATTTTCATTTTTGTTTATGGAGTTTTTATACTGATTGGTCTGTGGTTTGGCATTGGAGTCGCTCCCTATGATCATTCACTAATATTAATAGCCTACTTTTTCCTGGCTATTTTTGGAGCCGGCTTAGGGCTAATGGCCTCGGCTCTAGTGATTTTATTTCCAGAGACTGAAAAAATTATCCCCCTTGTCATGCGCCCTCTGTACTTTCTTTCCGGAGTTTTCTATTCTTCAAAATCACTTCCTAGTGCTGCTATGGAAATTATTGGATGGAACCCGGTCTTTTGTGCTATAGATATCGCTCGGTATGGTTACTTTGGAATACCATCCTCGGAACATATATCCCTGTTGTACTTAGGATTTTCGGCATCAAGTACGCTACTCGTTGGTCTCTATCTCTATAAAAGACATTGGACAAAGATGGTGGGCACATGATTAAGTTTGAAAATGTTTCAAAATTCTATCGCACCCCCAAAGGACTAAAGTACGCTTTAAAGGATGTTACTTTTGAAATTCCTACCACCGCCAATATCGGTATTTTGGGAAAAAATGGTGCAGGAAAAAGTACTCTGTTGCGTCTTATAGGGAAGATCGATTTCCCTAGCAAAGGGACTATTCAAAGCAATAAAAATATATCCTGGCCGGTCGGTCTAGGTAACGTTTATCAGGGGTCTATGACAGCCCGAGAAAATACGCGATTCGTTGGCAGGATTTTTGGAGTTAGAGATTTAAGGCAACTTGAAGATAAGGTATATGAATTTTCAGAGATAGGCTCTTACTTCGATATGCCAGTTAACACTTACTCTTCCGGTATGAGATCGCGATTCACTTTTGCATTAAGTATGGCTTTTAAATTTGATGTCTATCTGATTGATGAGATCACATCCGTCGGTGACCAATCGTTCCGTAACAAGTGCAAAGCTACCCTCGAAAAACGACGTAAGGATTCATCGGTACTTATGGTTTCACATAATATCAACGAACTGATGAGTTACTGTGATGTAGGTTTGCTATTAAGAAACGGACAACTTAGCTATTTTGACGACATAAAAGAAGCTGTAAAAGTTTATAAGGAACTCCCGTGATAAAAGGACAAAAAATTGTAAATAGAAAACTGCGCAAGCTATACAGACATCCTATTTTATTTGTCAAAGACTCAAAAACTGTCAGAGTACTAGAGTCGCAAACAATCAAAAAGAAGCTTTTTATCAATAAGCTCTTCTTCGGTGTTTTGATAGTACCCTTAATATTGGCTTGCAGTTATTATGCTTTCGTTGCATCCGACAAGTTTGCGAGTGAATCAAAGATCATTGTTCGTACCATTGGCTCGCAGAACCAACTTCCCTTAGGTCTTGCCTTTGTCACAGGTACTACAGGTTCTCATGCTGATGCCATGATCGTTCAAGAGTATATTTCTTCCATGACCATGTATCGCTATTTAAAATCGGAACTGGATATCCATAAGCATTATTCCGGAGAGCAAGTAGATTTTGTTGCCTCCCTTGCTGAGGATGCCCCCATAGAAGACCAATTGGAATATTTCCAAAATCAAGTCTCAGTAACTTTTGACGACATCAGTGGAGTTTTGACTATCGAAGCTATTGCGTTTGATCCTGATATGGCACAACGTTTGGTTAAAAAGATTATTGATAAGAGCGAGGAATTTATAAATTATGTTAGTACCAGCCTGAGTGAAGAACAATATGAGTTTGTGAATAAAGAATTAGAACATGTGCAACAGAAACTAAAAAAAACCAAGCGTGCTATCAACGACTTTAGCCAAAAGCATCACATTGTAGATCCTGAATCGGAGTCACAAGCCATGACAGCCGTGGTGAATGAGCTAAAAGCTGAACTAACGAAACAGGAAGCACAGCTAAAAACTCTATTGGGATTCATGAACCCCAACTCACAGGAAGTAAAAGGCATCAAAAATCGCATTAATGCTATTCGGGAACAATTATCCAAGGAATCAAAGAACTATGCAGACAGTGATGATAGCTCCTTAAGTCAGCTACGCTCGCGCTACCACGAGCTGGTCTTGGAGTTTGAATTTGCTCAAAATGCATATAAAGCAGCTTTAGCAACACTAGAAAAAGTTCGCGTCGATACCTATCAGAAGAAGAAATACTTAGTTCGGATTACGGAGCCATTTGTACCAGAATATGCCAAATATCCCCGTAAAACAAAAAACCTAGTCACCATATTTTTTGTTTTATTCATAGCTTTTGGAACGATCACCTTAGTGACAGAAATAGTAAAAGAGAATATGGAATGAAATTTATACTGATTATAACATATATTTTCACTGCGTTGAGCCTGCAAGCACAGAACACACAGGAAATTAAGAAGTCGACACCTGTTCATCAGCAGTATTTTGGATCTCACCTGTTTCAAGGCCAATTTGCTAAGGAATCCTTTAAGGGCTTTAACCCCGAATATGTTATTGCTGTAGGTGATAAAATAGCTGTTAAACTTTGGGGAGCTTTTGATTTTGAACAGATCGTGACGGTGGACGAGCAAGGAAACATATTCGTTCCCAAAGTTGGTCCTATTAAGGTAGTTGGTGTTCGCAATAAAGATCTGAACAATATTGTTCAAAAATCTGTACGTAAAGTCTTTTTTAAAAATGTAGGGATTTATACGAACCTCAGTACTAGTCAATCCGTTAAGGTTTATGTTACAGGTTTTGTTAGCAAGCCTGGCCTATATACAGGGTTGAACAGCGATTCGGTGCTTCATTATATCGACAAGGCTGGAGGCATCGATACTGAACGCGGCAGCTTTATTAAAATCAATATTCTACGTCATCAAAGAAAAATTCAGGTTATTAATCTTTATGACTTTATTCTTAAAGGCACCCTTCCTAACTTCCAGTTTCATGATGGTGATACTATTCTTGTTGAGCCTAAAAAAAATACGTCCCTAGTACTAGGCTTGATCAAAAACGAAGGTGTTTTTGAATTTGATAGAGCCACTATTAACCTGAGCGAACTCCTCAAACTCGCCAATCGTGCTCCCCAGGCAACTCATGTGCGTATTTCTCACAATAAGGATCAACATAAAACATTTGAATACTTAAACCTAAAGCAGATTAATGATGTCAAGGTTTATCCTGATGACAGAGTTGAAATCGTTAACGATCGCCTCCAAGGCAATCTGTCCATCCGTATCGAAGGCCAGCATCAAAGTACTAAGGAGTACATTGTAGCTCCTGGTACCACATTGGGAGATATCTTGAAGCATGTTGAGTATGGACCTCTTTCCGATCGTCATCACTTACAATTGTTCCGGAAAAGCGTAAAAGTAGCACAGAAAAAGCGCTTGGAAGAATCCCTGCAGGCTTTAGAAAAATCTCTGCTATCAGCCAGTTCATCAACCCAAGCTGAGGCCGAATTAAGAGCAGCCGAAACTAAAATGCTACTTCAGGTAATTGAAAAAGCCCGTGAAATTGAACCCATTGGACAGGTTGTACTATCTAAGGATACCGACTTTAGCCATGTCGTACTAGAAGAGCATGACATTATCAAGGTACCCACCAAAAGTAATCTTGTCATGATACATGGCGAAGTCATGTTTCCTAACGCTATTGTTTTTCGGCCCGATTTCGATATTGATGATTATATTACAGCCGCAGGTGGTTTCACCGAACGAGCGCGAGATGATTATATACTGATTATGCACTTGGATGGTTCGTTTACTGTGGAGGAGGGCCGCTGGTTCTCTAAGAGTGAGACCATCATTCCAGGGGACGAAATATTTGTACTTCCTAAAGTTGATACTAAAACGTTCCAATTATCCAAAGATATTTCTCAAATACTGTTCAACTTAGCTGCTACAGCCAAAGTATTACTGGTAATATAATGGACAAGAATATTTTGACACATTCAAAGGGTATAGTAAGCAGTCGCAATATTGCCGACTACTTCGGCAAGAAGATATCCTATAGAACCAGCATCGCCTCATCTGATCTGTTGCTGACCTGGGGTCGGAAGATAAAATCAGAAAAAATTGAAGTCTTAGCCCAAAAACACCAAAAAAAGCTCATCCGTATAGAAGATGGTTTTATTTCATATCGCTTACATCCACTATTGGATAACTTTCGCTTATCATTGATAATAGATGAAGAGGGAATATACTACGACAGTTCCCGCCCCCATGGGCTTGAAACCATTATATTTAAATTAGCTAGAGATTTTGGTGAAACTATGCGACTACGCGCTCAAAAAGTGCGTCGCAAGCTCTGTGAATATAACATCTCAAAGTATAATATCACACAAAAGTCAGCTGATAATTTTTTTAAGGCTTATAGCAAGCAGAAACGTGTCCTTCTGATCGATCAAACAGTGGGGGATCGTTCGATATTTCATGCCAAGGCTAACCGAGAAACATTTCAACAAATGCTCGCTGCGGCGAAAAAAGAAAACCCTGAAGCTCAGCTATTTATCCTGAGTCATCCCGATGTTCAGTTAGGCAAGAAAAAGGGTTACCTCCATCAAATGCATACCCATGGGCTTGCCACTGTGCCTTTTGAACTTAATGCTATGTCGGTGCTAAAGCAAATCGATCATGTCTACACTGTTTCCTCTCAGATGGGCTTTGAAGCTATATTAAGGGAAAAAAAAGTAACTGTATTTGGACAAGCTTTTTATGGAGGGTGGGGTCTCACCGATGATAGAACCACATATCCAAGAAAACGTCTACAAATCGATATTGATCAACTTACATATGGGTCACTTATTGCTTATCCCCACTATCGCCTCCCCTATCTTAATCGCCCAGCACAGATTGAAGAAGTGATTGATTATTTAGCCTTTAATCCTTACAGAAATATTGAGCGTTTTACTAAAATTTATGCCCTTGGCTTCAGTCTATGGAAGAGGATTTTTGTTGCACGATACATGCGTCCCTATTGCGAGACATTGCTCTTTGTAAAAAAACTGCCATCCAAGATCTTCAAGCATGAAGCTGTATTGGTATGGGGATATAAAAACAAGCTTCCTCCCCAACCTTCCTCTACAGTACTAAGGATGGAAGATGGCTTTATCCGATCGGTAGGTCTAGGTTCTGACTTGAAACTTCCTTCTTCTGTGGTCATTGAAAAAAAAGGACTCTATTATGATGCTAGCCAAAGCACAACTCTTGAATCCATTCTACAAACAGTAAATTTCTCTGAAACAACATTAGTGCGCTCAGAGAAACTTATTCAGATGATCAAGCAATATACGATTACAAAGTATAATGTACAATCCCATATCACCTTAAATGTTCCCTCTCATAGACATGTTTGCCTAGTCGTCGGTCAAGTAGTATCTGATGCGTCTGTCTCACTTTCGGGTGCCGATATCAAGTCAGACCAAGAATTACTAGAAAAGGTACGCCATGACTTTCCCGATGCCTATATTATTTATAAACCTCATCCAGATATTCTAGCTAAAAATCGAAGGCAAGGCCCCGTGAACAGTGCTCTTTATGACCAAATTGTAATTAAAGAAAGCATTATAAGTTGTTTTAAGGTTGCACACTCTGTTCACCTGATTAGTTCTTTGGCTGGCTTTGAGGCCCTAATCCATCAAAAGCTTGTTTATACATATGGCCTTCCTTTTTATGCGGGATGGGGGCTTACTATCGATGCTGTACCTTGTGTCCGGCGCACCCGCAGATTAGAGCTTTCCGCATTAGTAGCAGGATGCTTAATTGCATATCCTCACTATTATAATTGGAGTAGCGCTAAGCTCACTGATGTGGAAGATATTATTTTAGAAATTCATAAAGCATTAGAAACTAATAAAAAACAGGTTTTATCGCGAAACAAACTGTTTCGCTTTGGCATTAAACTACGTTATTTATATCAATCGATAGCAGATAGTTACCTATGAAAATTTTACTATTACAGGGTCCCATGGGACCTTTTTTCAAGCACCTTGCTCACACACTCACACTGTTAGACCATGAATTATGGAAGGTAAATTTCAATGGTGGCGATCAGATATTTTCCAGCGGAATGTCTACGATCAACTATACAGGAGGAACTGAGTTTTGGGCCTATTTTTTGAGAAAAACTCTGGTTACTAAAGATATTCAAGTGATTATTGGATATGGAGACTGCCGGATTTACCATCGCATTGCCAAAAAAGTAGCCAAACGCTTACAAATTCCAATCTACTTTTTTGAAGAGGGTTACTTTCGCCCCAATTTCATCACTTTTGAGAAGAACGGTGTCAACAATAATTCAACATTACCACGTACCAGTGATTTTTATAAATTCCTAGAACCAACCGCCAACCGTAAGGAGATATCCATAGGATATGATTTTCATTGGCGCATTATTTTTAGTATCATATACTACCTATCAACCAAACTACTATCATATAAATACGATAAATATCACCATCATCGAAGCATTTCCGTTCTTTATGAAGGATTGTGCTGGTTGAAATCTGGATTACTAAAGTATCCTTACAGAATCATATCTAAGATAAAGTATAAAAAAACTATTAATAAATATAAAAATTATTACCTTTTCCCCTTACAGATCAAAGATGATGCTCAGATTAAATGGCACTATCCCCGCGGAACGATCAAAGGTACTCTTAATTCGGTGATTCACTCTTTCGCACAGCACGCCCCACCTACAACGGCACTAATAATCAAACACCATCCCATGGATAGGGGACATACTAACTATAAAAAATACATTGAAACACTTTGTAAAAAACACAATGTCAATCATCGGGTGATTTATATTCATGACGTTCCCAATCCCAAGATAATTCGCAACGCCCTGGGTATGGTAACTATCAACTCCACCATGGGTTTAAGCGGAGTGCTTCACCATCGAAAGGTATTAGCCTTAGGAAAATGCCTTTATAATATTGACGGCATAACCTACCAAGGTTCCCTTGACAGTTTTTGGACGACAGACTTTAAACCAAACCTCAAACTATTTCATTCATTTAGAAACTATATAATTGCAAAGAGTCAGCTCAACCAAAATTTCTATAAGCCATTACCATTTGATCAAATAGATTGGAATGAACTTCTAAGAATAAAACACACTTCTAAACCTAGGTTACACCAAAATAGATTGATCCCAGCGAATACCATCAAGAGAACTTGATCGACTGTCTAGATTACTGAGAATGTGAGCTTACCATCGTCTCGGTCTATGAAGATTTTGTGAGAAAGGTGAAGCCACGCCAATGACTTCACCTTCGGGGGACAGGGAGTACAAGTCCCATAATACCAATAACTCTGGTACCAGCTTACTTCGCTTCCAGCAATAATTATAGATTGTTATTTGATCATAGTGATCAAGACTATTAAGCTACTTCTATAGGATTAAACTCAACTTATGAGAAGCATCCCTTTAACTGTTGATCTTCCGCGAAAAAAACCAAGTCAATTGGTATCAAAAGGAAACCACCGTTATATGGGAAGATGTTCCTGTCCAAAATGAGGAGACCGTTAATGGGTCATGGGGCAGTATAATACTGCAAAATAAATGGGAAGGCTTTGATGGTTTTGAACCCTAAGTATATTACAGGAGTTCCATTAGCTCAAAACCACCAAGTCAGGAAGAAGGATCAATCAGTCGTTTTAGATTTCACATTCTTCAGAGTATCGAGTTGTTTTTCTGTGATAGAAATGCTTTTAGTAAGTATCTTATCGACAACCTTTGTTTTACCATTGTGAGCTGTATTTTTTATTTTTTTGCCAGCTCCTACGATTTTTGATTTGGCCTTCTGTGATACATTTTGTCCTACGGACTGGGCTTTTTCTTTGAGAGCCCCAAGGTTTACTACTTTTTCTCTCATTGAGATGATCCTCCATAATATTTGCTGTCATTGTTTTCATAGTCTTTCAACAGATTCATTTCGGTTGGTTAAGAGACAAATTTAATAGATTTTATAAATATTAGCGGCCCTTTCGAGGGCCTTGACGTAATCTACAGTTCTTTTTGAATAAATTCCTGAAACTATCATATTAGATTTTAGAAATTCATAACTTTTTTGGTCATATTTTTTTGTAATATTCTTCCTCAGCAGATAGTTCTTTGAGAGAGTCAATTGATTTACCCCCCACATTAGCTTTAGGGCGGTTGTGGGGCATTTCTTCAACTCTCTGTAAATTCACAACTTTTTTCTGGCACAAGAGGAGCGCAGGATAACCCCCACTTGTGATGATAGAGACGACGGCACCTACGATGATATTTTTTTGTGAGTTGTTTTCTGACGCCCCTCCATGTTCTACCATGAACTTTTATAGTAAAGTCTTTAACAACCTGGTCAGGATCATTTTTCTTTACAATATTAATCTCGCAGCGTCCACGAATATAACTTCTTATTGGTTTACATGGGCGTTTGATAAAGGAGAAAGTTTGCTCAATTTCAGCATCCACAGAGTCTACTGAAATGGAAGCTTCACCTTTGCCCATCCCTGAGTCAGCACTAATACTCATCTCCATCTCAAACCATTTATTCTTCCGACAACCAAACCATTTAACATTCTTAACATCAAATGCGTGAGATCGTATAAAGAAATCTTCAATATCATCCTTATAAGTCTCTACACCAAAATCTTTATAATCCCCTGTATCATCGTGGTATTGAATCTGTGTGCTGACTTGTGCACCTTGGTCGGCTTGTATAAAGCCTCTCATCTCTACCCCCACTATTCCTAGTTGCCACCTTTGATCAGATTCAACTTCAAATCTTATACGACAGTCCTTATTATCGTTCTCTATCTTAGGCAAATCGGTAGATGCCTCAAATTCAGAAAAAGCTATAGTTATAGCATCTTTATCTTTGCTAGGTACGTTAGCTACACTCCCCATCTTACATCCAGATCCCATTGTTTTAATATCAAGAAAGTCCAAGTTAGGAGGATTACGTTTAGAATGAGCAGTAGCCTTGAAAGACATCATCAATACGAATGCGATATAAAAATGTTTCACTAAAATCTCCTTAAATTCGATCCATTTTATCTACAACGAGTGGAGGACAAGTTTCAGCAAAAAGCCAATAGTTAGCATCATAATAGATAAAAATTACTACCTATTACCAAAGGGCTGTAACAGTCTGATTAAGTTTGCTTAGTTTGCTGAGAATTGCCTGATCACAAATAAACCTCTAACTCTTTTGATGTGATTCACCCTGCTCTAATACAAGTTTTATCGGTAGGAAGATTCACAAATCTGAAATATTACCTTGAAAAAAACTTTAGACTTCAAACATTTATTTATAATTTCGGTAATATACGGCTTCATAAATTGACCAAATGCAGTAGCGTATATGGTCTAATTAATACTTTTTATAGAGCCACGGTATAATTTTAGTGAATCATCTTTTTCTGCCAAATCCTTGCTTCCATAGTGACTGGCGACCCATCACCAAAAGATACTCATATAATGCTAGTTGGGGGGGATATATTTCATTTTAACCTCAACGTAAATTCAACAACAGCTCAGCTAGAATTGCTAAAGCAAGTCCTGTTCCTACAATTATATCAATGATTATAGCATAGTATAAAAATAGAGCTGGACTAGTCTTTTTCATATGTATAGCATTTACGCACTAGATGTTCCTATCTAGATTCCGTTGTCATAAGTCAATTACCCCCACCTAAAGAGACCAGGTTTCTTGGAGAAATTTGATGAATTCTCTCAAGGCTTCAAATCTTGGGCCGGAAATATCATTTTGCACTAAATGTTACATGAGACTCCATTAACTTTTGTCCCAATTTACAAGACAGAACCTTCTTGGTGGCAGGGATATGAGAAAAATTGGTGTTTGAGTAAGTAAGAAAGACGGCGTAAGCTGACCAACGATATTCAAAATAAAAAAC